>JBPOFE010000227.1:0-3514 GCA_051252035.1 Sulfitobacter sp. | reverse complement strand
GCCTTTGGCATTGACCCCCTGAAATCCAAAGGCATGGAAGGCATTGATACCTTTCAACAAGACCGCGTGGCGCGCGTTGTCGACGAGGCGGAAAAACTGCTGGCGGGCATGAGTGACGCCATCAAACGCAGCAAGGACCGCAAAGCCGAGGCGCGGTTGGCGACGTTTCAGGCGACCGCACGCAACCTGATCCGCACGGTTGAGGAAGACCCCCGCGACCTGACTGCGGCGCGCAAATACCTTTCGGTGTACCTGCGCGGGGCGCGCGATGCGACGGTGAAATTCGCCGACATCTACGCCCGCACCGGAGACCCGCAGGCGCGGACCGATTACATGGCATTGCTTGATGATCTGGATCAGAACTTTGCCGCCCGAAATCAAAAATCACTGCTGGATGATCGTGGTGATCTGACAGTCGAAATAGATGTGCTGCGCGAGCGGCTTTCCCGTGAAGGCGTCCGTTTGGAATAACGCGCCCCTTCATCCAACACTTTAAGGAACCCAACTATATGTCTGAATCTGTAAGAGAAAAAGCCGCCCAATCACTCGCCATGGTCGAAGAAGTCACCGCAGTAGTCTTGGCTGAGCCAACGGATGCCAACGCCGTTGTATCTTTGGAAGCCGCCGACAAACCTCTCGGTGCTGAGATCAAGCGCCGCATGGGTGAGATTGACATGGAGGATACCCAATCCATTGTGTCATTCGGATCTGCGGCCCAAGCCGAATTGCAAGAGATCAGCCAAGCCATGTTGCAGGACGTGCGCAACAAGGACGTCGGCCCCGCTGGTGACAGCCTGCGCAGCATTGTGACCACCATCCGTGGGTTTTCGGTGTCGGAACTGGATGTCCGTCGCAAGCGCAGCTGGTGGGAAAGGCTGTTGGGCCGTGCCGCCCCCTTTGCCAAATTCACAGCCAAGTTTGAAAAGGTGCAAGGCCAGATTGACCGGATCACCGACAACTTGCTGAGCCATGAGCACACTCTGCTCAAAGACATCAAATCGCTTGATATGCTCTATGAAAAGACCTTGCAGTTCTATGATGAGCTGGCGCTTTATATTGCTGCGGGCGAGGCGAAATTGGCGGAACTGGATACCAAAACCATCCCCGCCAAAGAAAAGGCCGTTGGCAAAGCCAAGGAAGCTGATCAGGTAATGGTCGCCCAAGAGTTGCGCGACATGCGCGCCGCCCGTGATGATCTGGAACGCCGGGTACATGATCTGAAACTGACTCGCCAAGTGACCATGCAGTCGCTGCCGTCAATCCGGCTGGTGCAGGAAAATGACAAATCTCTTGTGACCAAGATCAACTCAACCTTGGTCAACACCGTGCCACTTTGGGAGACCCAATTGGCACAGGCCGTGACCATCCAGCGCTCAGCCGAGGCCGCCGCTGCAGTGCGTGAAGCCAATGATCTGACCAACGAACTGCTCACCTCAAACGCGAAGAACCTGCGCGAAAGCAACAAGATCATTCGCGAAGAAATGGAGCGTGGCGTGTTCGACATCGAAGCGGTGAAACAGGCCAATGCCGATCTCATTGGCACCATCGAGGAATCATTGCAGATCGCGGACGAAGGCAAAGCCAAACGTGCCGCTGCCGAGGTTGATCTTAAAGAAATGGAAGCCAAGTTACGTGACACCCTGGCATCCGCCAAGGCCACCAAGACCGGCTTGGGCGATACCGCGTCAGGCGCGGTGCCAAGCTAAGCAAAATGGGTTCAATGGGTCGGTTCAATTTGGCGAAATGGGGCGCGGTGGCCGTGATGGCCACTGCTCTTTTTGGCTGCGAACCGATTGCCGTTACCCCCACCATCAAACCGCAGGCGCGGCCTACTCCGGTGGCCCTACCTGCGCCCGTTGTGGCCAAACCAACATCGGAAAAAAGTGCGGCCCTGCGCAGTTATCTGAATCAGGTGCAACAGGCGCAACTGACCCAAGGGTTGCTGCGCCGTGATGGCGGTGGGGCGGATACACCGTTTACGGCTGACATGTTGGTGCGCAACTTTGAACAGATCGCGTTTTTCAACGAATATGATGGCAATTTCACCGGCCGTGGCGGCGCCAGCCCGCTGCGCCGCTGGGCCACACCGGTGCGGATGGAGGTGATCTTTGGCGACGGTGTGCCACCCTCACAACGCGCAAGCGACAGTGCAGATGTGAAAAAATATGCCGCCCGGCTGGCGCGGGTCACCGGGCATTCGGTCTCAACCGGGGGACGCCCGAATTTTCTGGTGATCATCGCCTCCGAAGACGATCGCGCGGCGACATTAGTGCAGGCCGCAACCCGCGTGCCGGGCATCACCGCCGCCTCGTTGAACGCCCTGCGTGACATGCGCCGCGACACCTATTGCGCCGTGGCCGCCTATGCCGCCGGGCCGAACGCCAACACCTACACCGCCGCCGTCGCCGTGATCCGCGCCGAAAACCCCGATCTGCTGCGTCTGTCGTGCATTCACGAGGAACTGGCCCAAGGCATGGGGTTGGCCAACGACAGCCCCGCCGCGCGCCCGTCGATCTTTAATGACGACGACGAATTTGCCCTGCTGACCGGGCACGATGAACTGCTGCTCAAGATGCTCTACGATCCCCGCCTGCGCATCGGCATGAACGCGGCAGAAGCCCAGCCCATCACCCGCATCATCGCACGTGAATTGACAGGCGGGCCGCTTTAGGCTCAGGAAGCCGGCTTGCGGAGTTGTTGAATAGCCTTGCGCCGTTCAATGCGGTTTGGGAAGTAGATGATCCCCTCCGTCAACAGAATCTCTGTCAAAATGTCTCCCGCCTCTGCAGGCAATGTCGCGTTATGTTCTTTGGGTCCGCGGATCAGTGCG
The DNA here is from genome assembly GCA_051252035.1 of Sulfitobacter sp. Lineage (GTDB taxonomy): Bacteria > Pseudomonadota > Alphaproteobacteria > Rhodobacterales > Rhodobacteraceae > Sulfitobacter. Next base: position 684 of record JBPOFE010000227.1, on the reverse strand, counting down.
GCGGCGACTTTGGAAAAACAATATCCTGACATCCCTAGAACCCGCCTCGCTGTGTCGTTCCGATCATTCAGCAAGGCGGCTGTGTCGGCCATGGTCTTGGGCAGGTTATCTACCGTGTAGCGCAATTCGGCGGGTGAGAACCGTGAAAAACAAGTCGCGGTAAAGCTCTGCCGCATAGTGTTTTCCCAGCCGGCGCCAAAATGTGCGACAAGCATCTGCGCAAAACGGCCACGGTCCAGAATGGTGGATGAATTTTCAGCCAGCAACCCCTTGTAAACATTGACGTAGCTTTTCGCGATACGCTCATTTGCACGCACAAACGTCCCTTTGTTGGCGACATGATCGACAATTACCTCAATATCCTCTTTCGGCCCGGCACTGGCCTGCTGGCTAAGCGCAAAAACTGCGACGGCGGCAATAATGATGTTCCGAAACAACTGATTTTCCTACACATTCCTGAGTGGACTACAGCCATTCTGTCAGGCCACTTTGTCCAAGTTATGTCGCTGACGTGGCTTTGTCCGTCCTTTCATTCACCAAACCTTGATAACCCTCCCTCACCCCAATAGTCTGACACAAATTTGTATAAGGACCACACACCATGGGCATTTTCGATTTCCTCTCAGGCGAATTCATCGACGTCATCCATTGGACCGACGACACCCGTGACACCATGGTCTGGCG
>JBPOFE010000226.1:0-3583 GCA_051252035.1 Sulfitobacter sp. | reverse complement strand
GTCGGTTTTGTTGGTGACGGGTACGGATCAAGACGGTGATCTGTTTGCCAAGCCGATGGAATGGGCGGGCAGTGGCGTGGAACCCGTGGTGCTGGTGATCCCGCGCGCTGGCGATCCCGCGCTGGGCGAAGGCGACCGCATTTTGGCACGCCTGACATTGGTAAAAGACGAAAACCATGCCTATGAGGGGCGGCTGATCCGGCGGATTGGGACCAACCCGAAACGTGTCATGGGTATCTTTCGCAAATCTGCCGAAGGCGGCCGTATTCACCCGATCGACAAGGGTGCAGATCGCGAGTGGATCGTCGCGAGTGATGCAGTTCATGGGGCCAAAGATGGGGAGCTGGTCGAAGCCGAGCAAGCGGGACCAAAGGGCCGTATGGGCCTGCCTCGTGCGCGGATTGTCGAACGTTTGGGTGATCCATCAGCGCCCAAGGCAGTGTCGCTGATCGCCATTCACCAACATGGCATCCCTGATCAATTCGCCGACGATGTGATTGCAGAGGCGGACGCCGCCAAGCCGATGGGGTTGAAAGGTCGCGAGGATTTGCGCGACCTGCCGTTGATCACGATTGATCCCTCTGACGCCCGTGACCACGATGATGCGTGTTATGCGCAGGCGGATGATGATCCGAAAAACGTCGGTGGCCATGTCGTCTGGGTCGCGATTGCAGATGTCGCTGCGTACGTTACACCGGGGTCCGCATTGGACCGTGAGGCGCGTAAGCGCGGGAACTCCACTTACTTCCCTGACCGGGTTGTGCCGATGTTACCGGATCGGTTGTCGGGCGATTTATGTTCGCTGCACGAAGGGGTGCCGCGTGCCTGTATCGCCGTGCGCATGGTGTTGGATACCAAGGGTCAAAAGCTATCACATTCGTTTCATCGGGCGTTGATGAAATCACCCGCCTCCTTGCATTACGAAGAAGTGCAGGATGCGATAGATGGCAATCCCAATGACCGCACCAAGCCATTGTTAGAGCCTGTTTTGAAGCCACTTTATGCCGCCTATGCGGCGCTGAAGGAGGCGCGCAAATTACGGCAACCGCTTGATCTGGACCTGCCTGAACGACGGATCGAATTGGGGGAGGATGGCAAGGTCAGTTCGGTGAACTTCAAAGACCGTCTAGACGCGCATAAGTTGATCGAAGAATTGATGGTTTTGGCCAATGTCGCAGCTGCAGAAACGCTGCTGGCCAAGAAAACACCGCTGTTGTTCCGGGTACATGAGGAACCTTCACCAGAAAAGCTGGAAAGCCTGCGCGAGACGGCTCAGGCGGCGGGGTTTAAGCTGGCCAAGGGGCAGGTTTTGCAGACTGCGCATCTAAACCGCTTGCTGAACGATGCGGCAGGGACCGATGATGCGGAATTGATCAACATTTCGACATTGCGATCAATGACCCAAGCCTACTACGCACCTGCACATATAGGGCATTTTGGTTTGGCTTTGCGGTCCTATGCGCATTTCACCTCACCGATCCGTCGCTATGCGGACTTGATCGTACACCGCGCCCTGATCACCGCGCATGGCTGGGGTAAAGATGGATTGCAGGTCGAAGAGGTTGAAGGTCTGGAGCAAACGGGTGCGCATATTTCCGATACAGAACGTCGGTCTATGGTGGCGGAACGTGATACCACAGATCGTTATCTGGCGGCGTTTTTGTCAGAGCGTGTTGGCAATGAGTTTACCGGACGGATCAGCGGGATCGCGCGCTTTGGCGCGTTTGTGAAACTGGACGAAACCGGGGCCGACGGATTGCTGCCGATGCGGTCGCTGGGGCGTGAGTATTTTCACCATGACGCCGAGGAGCAGACGCTTAGAGGGTCCGACACCGGCATGACGATTAGCATCGGCCAGCGCGTCACAGTGCGTCTGGCCGAAGCGGTTCCCGTGACGGGCGGCATCGCGCTTGAACTGCTGGAGATCGAAGATCAGAAGGTAAAACAAGGGGGCCGCAACCCGGCTGGGCGCAACCCCCGTCGCAAAGGCAGCAACGCCAAACGCAAGAAAGACAAGATCAAGCGCAAAGTGACACGGACGCGGCGTTGACGCGCGGCACTGACATCGCATCTTCGGCGCGATCAATGTAGCGGCAGAGGATTTCATCCTCGGCAATCCGTGTCTTGAGCAAAGTCTTGCCGGGGGTCGCCCGCATGGCCGCGAGCATGGGCGCGATTGAGGCGTCCGCCGCCGTTGGCTGGTCACCAAACAAGAACCTGCCGTGCCACAAGCGCGTGGTGATCGCCTTGAGATCGGGTTCGATTTTGTCCATTCGTTCCTCAGACGTCAGACGACCAAGCCCTTGACGGTCCATGCCTTGCAAGCAAGCTTTGCGGATTTTAGTCGTCACAAAGCCGCGCAGGATCGAGGGGATGGCGGCGAAATAAGTATCGCGGATGGTTGGCCAAACATTATCCTCGCTCCAGCGCTGCATCACGCAATGGAAATATAGATGTTCTTCTGCCATGCGAATGAATGCGCGTGATGTTGCTTCTTCCATATCACTGAGACCCGCATCAAAATCTGCACCCTGTTGCTCAAGATAGCCGCGGATATTTTCGCTGTCGTGGATCAGGTCTTGACCCACCCGAATGACGGGTAGTTTTTGTTTGGGCATCTTGCGCGGGTCCATGCTGTCCTCGCGTTGCCATTCCTGGCATGACATATTGAGCAGCCAGATGGCTTTGACACAGAATGGGCTGGCGGCGACTTGACCAAAAGCGGGGGCGAATGTGATGAGTGTGATCATGGTGTCCTCCATTTAGGTGTGCCCGACATGTAGCAGCCGGTACTGTCAATTTCTGTCAGTACCGGGTAGAGTGAGAATATGAATCGCACACACCGCTTGTTTCAAATGATGACCGCGCTGCGTCGCTTGCCCGCACCTGTCCGGGCAGTTCAATTGGCGGATGATCTGGATGTGTCGTTGCGTACGATCTATCGGGATATCGACGGGTTGCGTAGTTTGGGTGCTGTGATCGATGGCGAAGCCGGGTTTGGCTATACCCTTATCGAAGATGCAGCATTGCCCCCCTTGGGGTTTGAGAATGATGAGCTAGAGGCGCTGGTGCTAGGGCTGCGAGATGTGGCAGTGATTGGCGATCCGGCTTTGGCGCGGGCGGCGCAATCTGCGCTGGCAAAGCTCACGGCACGGGTGCCGCCCCGGCAGGCGCACCGATTACAACATGCGATATTGGACGTACGGCGTTTCAGTCCCCCCGCGCTGCCACGCATCAACGTCGCGGAATTGCGGGCGGCAACTTGGGAAGAAGAGGCCGTGAGCTTTGCCTACACGGACGCAAAAGGTGCGGCATCGCAGCGAGAAGTCGACCCCTTGGGCATCGTCTATATGCAAAACACCAATATGTTGATGGCGTGGTGCCATCTGCGCAAAGATTACCGTGTTTTTCGCTTGGACCGGATGGATGATCTGATCCGCACAGGCAATAGTTTCCGGCCGCGTCGTGTCCCGATGTTGCGTGATCATCTTGCTCGGATCAGAGCCGAGATTGAGGCACGGGCGGAAAGCAGCGCGCAGGTAGATTGAGCCCTTTGGTTAAGGCGCGATCCCGGCTAACTTGC
>JBPOFE010000225.1:0-3604 GCA_051252035.1 Sulfitobacter sp. | reverse complement strand
GACATTCACCAATCATCGACACCACACCCTCTTGCAAACCATCCCATCCCCGCCTATAGCACGCACTTCTACCAACGCGTCCGGCTTAAGTGGCATGCCGAGTCGCGTTTGAACCTCAGACCATAGGAGACGAAAATGCCCAAGATGAAGACGAAGTCGAGCGCCAAGAAGCGCTTTAAAGTGTCGGCGACCGGTAAGGTCATCGCAGGACAGGCCGGCAAACAGCATGGCATGATCAAACGGACCAAAAAATTCATCCGTAACGCACGCGGCACGACAGCATTGTCAGCGCCAGATGCCAAGATCATCAAGGGCTTTATGCCCTACGACCGCTAAGGAGAGCCCGCATGTCCCGTACTAAAGGTGGTACCGTTACCCACGCCCGTCACAAGAAGATCATCAAAGCCGCCAAAGGTTATTATGGTCGTCGCAAAAATGTCTTTAAGGTCGCCACACAGGCGGTCGATAAGGCCAACCAATACGCCACACGTGACCGCAAGAATCGCAAGCGCAACTTCCGCGCGCTGTGGATCCAGCGGATCAACGCGGCTGTGCGTTCACATGACGAGGCGCTGACATACTCGCGTTTCATCAACGGCCTGTCACTGGCTGGTATTGAAGTGGACCGCAAGGTTCTCGCCGATCTGGCCGTACACGAGCCCGAAGCGTTTGGCATGATCGTCAAGCAAGCGCAGGATGCGCTGGCGGCGTAAGCCACATGTACCGATGAATTCAAAATGCCCTGCCGTTCGCGGCGGGGCATTTTTCTTTACAGCACGCTAAAGTTGCTCAGCAGCGATTTCTTCGGACATGATGTTCACATCAAAACGCAGATCAAGCGCGCCGGAAATATGGTTTTTGGTCTCGGCGTGGCGTGCGTTGAATGGCTCGTGTTGAAACTGAATCAATAGCTGACCCAGCATATCTGGTGCGGGCGTGGTCGCAAACAAAGCCGCGCGTTTCCAATACAGATTTATTGCATCATGCGTATCGCCAGACAGCGCCGTATCATAAGCTATCTGATAATGCCCGACCTGACCCATGAGCGAGAGTTGACCGTCTAACACTTGGACAGTCTCCAAACCCTCGCAAATCCGCATGTCGATCAAAAGCCGCAGGTCAACCGGCTTTTCTTTGAGATCACTCCAGCCGGATGCAATTTCGAACGTGGGTGTCGGTTCAGGATTATCCTGGACATCGCTTCGCTGCCCTGCGCGCCGCACGATAATTTTTTTCTTGGGGCGCGCTGAATAGACCGGGTCAAAATTGGCGTACTCAACCGGGGTATCCAGATGAACCGCCCTCAACACCATGGCATCCGGGCAGCTTGGCCCGGCAGCAACAACAGGTGCGACGATGGGCGCAGGTCCGACGTAAATCCGAACATAATCCGCATGTGCAGAATTCGGCACTATTGCCGCAATAAGACCCAAAAGGCAGGCATGAAAACCAAATCGCATAAGGTGTCCGATAAAAACCAATGATGGAGGTTGGCTCGCACATTTTTATGGCGACAGTTTGGCAATGCCTAAGTTTTCCTGACCGGGTAAGCGGCGTTGAAAAGAGAAGAGGGTTTCTTGAAATGCAGAGAGCGGCTTAAGGTTCTTCGGTATAATTCTCAGGCATGTTTTCAGGCCTCCCACCGCCGGAGTTAAACCGATCCAGAACGGAGCTGTGGACACAGGCCCCATCGGGGATCGCACGTGCCTCTGCGCGGGGGATGATCCATCCGGCCAAATCCGACCGGGTTGATCCTTTGGGCTTGCGGCGGGGCAGATATTCTACAATGCGCCAAACCGGGGTCATGGAACGGTTGGCCTTGGCCAGTGGGTCAGGATCGGTATATTTGTCATCCTTGCCCAAAACGATGCTGTTGATGGTGCGGGTTTTGTGTTTCAGGCCCGCCTTGCGGCTTTGCAGGATCATCCAGTGCAGGGGCAGTTTTGCCAGACCGGAGACAGCCTCGGGATAGCCGCCGCCAATGTCGCCGTGCACGCCCGAAAACCAGACTTCGCGTGCATCTTGTGGCATCTTGCCCTTATCGCTGAAGCGATTGGGGTGAAAATCCTGCCCCGCTGACCAAAGCTGCGGGCGGAACATGGTGCGGCGTTCGTGGATGGCAACAGCGTGGCGCAGGGTCTGAACGGATGGATTGTGGTCGGTAAACGCATGGCTGCGCAGGCGTGGCCCGAACCGACCGCTTTCGATGACGGAAGACACTGTATCGAATAGGCCCAGAAAACGAATGGTCGGGCGGTCCGGCCGCAGGATGCGTTCGTGTAGGCGCAATTCGGCAAAGGCGTCTTCGCCCACTGATCCGCCAATACGTTTGTAGGCGCGATAGGCATAATCAAGCAGGTTCAGGTTACGCCGTTCCATCAGCCCAAAGGCATGCAGGAACCCGGCCAATACCCGTGCACAATAGGCGCCACGTGAAAAGCCGATGATGTGAATGCGGTCCCTTTCACCGTTTGCATCCACTTCGTAGTTTTCGACCAAAAACCGATAGGCTTCTTTGACGTTGGTATCAAAGCCCCATCCGGTCGCCATGCCCCAAACCTCATGCCCTTTACGCAGCAGTCGGCTCCAGGCGTTTTCAGCACCAAACGTGCCCACACCGGGGTCATAAAACACTACCTGTGCGTCGCTTTTCTGCAGGGTGCCATAAAAGCGCAGCACATTTGAGCGGTCGGTTTTGATTTCATTCGACGTGCCGTCGAGCAGCAGAACAATATCTTTGGGCATAATCTGTATCCGTTGAAAAATTCGATATTGTACCAGCATAAGGCGAGATTGCTGTTTTACCTATAGTGTGGCCCGCTTTGGCAAGCCCGCTTGTATTCAAGCATATTTCTGCTAGCACCAGCGCACCACAATGATGCGAGGCAGAGATGGACGATCTCAAGCAAAAATACCTTTCCCAGATCGCGGATGCGGCTGATGAGGCGGGTCTGGAAGATATCCGGCTGGCTGCCGTAGGCAAAAAGGGTGAAGTCGCGCTGAAAATGCGTGAGTTGGGCAAGATGACGCCGGAGGAACGGCAAGTCGCTGGCCCGGCGCTGAATGCTTTGAAAGATGAGATCAACTCAGCTTTGGCCGCCAAGAAGGCGGCACTGGGCGATGCGGCGCTGGATGAAAGGTTGCGGTCGGAATGGCTCGACGTGACCTTGCCCACCCGCGCGCGGCGTGAGGGGTCAATTCATCCGGTGTCCCAGGTCACCGAAGAACTGACCGCGATCTTCGCCGAGATGGGGTTTTCCGTCGCCGAAGGGCCGCGCATTGATACCGATTGGTATAATTTCGACGCGCTGAACATTCCCGGCCACCATCCCGCGCGCGCCGAAATGGACACGTTCTATATGCACCGCGCCGAGGGCGATAACCGCCCGCCGCATGTGCTGCGCACGCATACCAGCCCTGTGCAAATCCGCACGATGGAGGCCGAGGGCGCACCGTTGCGCATCATCTGCCCCGGTGGTGTGTACCGTGCCGATTATGACCAAACCCACACGCCGATGTTCCATCAGGTTGAGGGGTTGGCGATCGACAAAGATATCTCAATGGCGAATTTGAAATGGACGCTTGAGGAATTCTTTGCCGCGTT
>JBPOFE010000224.1:0-3619 GCA_051252035.1 Sulfitobacter sp. | reverse complement strand
AATTACACGCCCGCATGGCCCCTGCCGAAAATCTTCCGCCTGACCAAAGGCGGCAAGTTGATCGAAGGTATCTTCAACGGCGAAACCATCAACACGCCTTCGATGCTCTGTGTCGAAGATTATTTGCAAGCGCTTGAGTGGTCCAAATCCGTGGGTGGTCTGAAAGGTCTGATCGCGCGCGCCGATGCGAATGCCAAAGCCATTGCGGATTTTGTCGCAGACCACGACTGGATCGACTTCCTTGCCACTGATCCTGCGACGCGCTCCAACACCTCCGTCTGTCTCAATTTCACCGATAGCCGCATCACCGATGGTGCCGCCTTTGCCAAGGCGGTTGCAAAACGTCTCGCCGACGAAAATGTCGCGCTTGATATCGGCGCCTATCGCGATGCCCCTCCGGGCCTGCGCATCTGGTGCGGTGGCACAGTTGAAACCTCGGATATCGCGGCAATGTTGCCGTGGCTCAATTGGGCTTTTGAGGCTGAAATCGCGTCCGTCTGATCGACCGACGCGATACCGACAAAATACCGACGTAATACAGACATTCAAAAAGGACCAATATCATGGCCCCCAAAGTACTCATCTCTGACAAACTCAGCGCTGCCGCCGTGCAGATTTTCAAAGACCGTGGCATCGACGTCGACTTCCAACCCGATCTTGGCAAAGACAAGGACAAGCTCGCAGAAGTCATCGGCAACTACGACGGCCTCGCCATTCGTTCCGCCACCAAAGTGACAGAGAAAATTCTCGCCAATGCGCCGAACCTCAAGGTTATTGGCCGCGCGGGTATCGGCACTGACAACATCGACAAAGACGCCGCATCGAAAAAAGGTGTGATCGTGATGAACACACCTTACGGCAATATGATCACCACTGCGGAACACGCCATTGCAATGATGTTTGCCGTCGCCCGCCAAATCCCCGAAGCCTCTGCATCGACGCACGAGGGCAAATGGGAGAAATCCAAGTTCATGGGCGTCGAACTGACCGGGAAAACCCTTGGCGTGATTGGTGCGGGCAATATCGGTGGCATCGTCTGTGACCGTGCGCGCGCTCTAAAAATGAAGGTCATCGCCTATGATCCATTTCTGGGTGAGGAAAAGGCTGAACAAATGGGTGTGGAAAAGGTCGAACTTGATGACCTGATCACCCGCGCTGATTTCATTACATTGCATGTGCCCTTTACCGATCAAACCGCCAATATCCTCAGCCGCGAGGCCCTTGAAAAAACAAAGAAAGGCGTGCGGATCATCAACTGCGCACGCGGCGGTCTGGTGGATGAAGAAGCGCTTGCCGACCTGTTGAAATCCGGCCACATCGCCGGGGCGGCCTTTGACGTGTTTGCAATAGAACCCGCAACAGAAAACCCGCTTTTCAAGCTGCCCAACGTTGTCTGCACACCTCACCTTGGTGCGGCCACAACGGAAGCACAGGAAAACGTGGCGCTTCAGGTTGCCGAACAAATGTCCGACTATTTGCTGACTGGTGCCGTCACCAACGCGCTCAACATGCCATCGGTGACAGCAAAAGAGGCCAAGGTCATGGGCCCATGGCTCGCGCTGTCAGGCCACCTTGGTGCCTTCATCGGCCAGATGACGGATGAGCCGATCAAGGCGATCAACATCCTCTATGACGGGTCAGTGGCTGACATGAATTTGAACGCCCTGAACTGCGGTGTGGTTGCAGGCATCATGAAACGCGCCAACCCGGACGTGAACATGGTCAGCGCCCCGGTGGTGGCCCGTGAAAAAGGCATCCAGATCAGCACCACCAATCAGGATAAATCAGGCGTCTTTGACGGTTATATCAAAGTGATAGTGGTGACGGAAAAGCGGGAACGGTCGATTGCCGGGACCGTATTCTCAGACGGCAAGCCACGGTTTATTCAGATCAAAGGCATCCAGATCGACGCCGAAGTGGGCGCGCATATGCTTTATACCACCAACGAAGACGTGCCGGGTATCATCGGCGTGCTCGGTCAAACTATGGGTGAAAACGGCGTCAACATCGCCAACTTTACCCTTGGCCGTTCCGCCGCCAAAGGCGAGGCTATTGCATTGTTGTATGTGGATGAAGAAGTCCCCGCCCCAGTGATTAAAAAGCTGCAAGCGACGGGCATGTTCACCCAAGTCAAACCGCTGCAATTCGACGTGGCTTGAACCAGATCGCGATGTTAATAAAACTGCGTCCGCCCACCAAAGGGCGGGCGCGTAAAAAGGAATATTTCTATCTCACAACCTCTTTATGCCATCGGCGATATTCATGGCCAAACGGCCGAACTTCACCGTGTCCTTGACCTGATCGAGCGTGACGGTGGCACGGACGCTAAGATCATATTTTTGGGCGACTATACAGATCGAGGGCCGGACAGCTCTGGAGTGCTTGATGTCTTGATCAACGGGCAAGAGCAGGGCCGCGACTGGACTTTCCTAAAGGGCAATCATGACCGGATGTTTGAATGGTTCATGCAGGAATATCCCAAGCATGAGGCGTATCTGCCAATCGAATTGGGCTGGTTACACCCACGTTTGGGCGGCGACACAACGCTCGCATCTTACGGCCTTGCATTTAGTGAAACGAGCCGCATGTTGATGGTCCACGCAGAGGCACGTGATGCTGTGCCAGCAACCCATCTAGAATTCCTGCGCACACTACCGCTCACCTATGAAACGGATGAGCTGTTTTTTTGCCACGCGGGCATCCGCCCCGGCGTCCCCCTTGCCGATCAGGACGAAGAAGATCTGCTTTGGATCAGAACCGAATTTCACATCGACCCTGTCGCCCACCCCAAACTGATCGTCCACGGCCACACACCCGTTGATCATGCGACGCATTATGGCAATCGTATCAACCTTGATACAGGTGCCGGATACGGCAAACTATTGACCGCTGCAGTATTTGAGGGGACTAAATGCTGGACCCTGATGGCCTCTGGCCGCGTCGCACTCACACCAGAATAGTCAACCCAGGCTCTCTTTACGGCCCAATGAAAAGATGACTGTTCGTAGGCCATAAGGCATAGCGTTAATGGCTCAACAGTATTTCCGCAAATCCGGTAAAGTCCGGCGCATGTAACAGTCGCGTTCCTGTTGCTTCAATCTCTGCCATTGCGGCACGGCTTTCATCGTTTGGCCCCGGTCCCGGCTCGCGTAATATCACGGCACGTACACGTCCGGGATGACGGGCAATTGCGTCACGATAGACAAAGGCATCATGCTGTCCGGTATCGCCCACCAGAATGAATTGCAGAACCGGATTGGCCGCCATCAGAACGTCAATACTACCACCTTTGTGATCGCCATGTGTCCCGGTGATAAACTGCGTCTTGCTGATCCCTAAATCACGCAGAAACATCGGACCGCGTAGCAATGCAGCGCGGTCAAAGATTGTGGTTAAGAAATGGTGCAAATTCCAGGGGCTTGAACTCACATAATAAACCGGGTTCTGGCCATCGTTTGAAAGCGCTCTCATAAACGCAACGGCGTCGGGAAAAATGCGTCGGGTCAGGGGGTTTCCGGTCAGTGACGTCCACAGGTTACGTACCAGTGAATACGCTCCCGTTTTCAGCATCGTGTCATCAATGTCAGAGATCACCGCAAATTCTGCGTCTTGTTGTGCG
>JBPOFE010000223.1:0-3637 GCA_051252035.1 Sulfitobacter sp. | reverse complement strand
GATCCCGCCGCAAACCTCGACCATCGCCAGCCATCTGCCCAAGGCCGTCGGGGCCGCACACAGCATCACCTTGGCTCGGCGTAATCGACCTGAACATGCCATTTTGCCCCGCGACGCCATTGCAATGTGCAGCTTTGGCGACGCCTCGGCCAATCACTCCACCGCTCAAGGGGCCATCAACGCCGCCTGCTGGACTTCCGTTCAGGGCGTGCCGCTGCCCTTGCTGTTTGTCTGCGAAGACAACGGCATCGGCATTTCGACCAAAACCCCCAAAGGCTGGATCGAAGGCTCAATGTCGCAGCGCCCCGGCTTGAAGTATTTCAAGGGCAATGGGCTGGATATGTTTGACGCCTATCGTGCCGCGAAAGAAGCCGCCGATTGGGTGCGTACCCATCGCAAGCCCGCGTTTTTGCACCTGCGTACCGTGCGGCTTTATGGTCATGCCGGGCCGGATGTGGTCACGTCCTACCTCCCGCGTGCTGAAGTGGAAGCCGAAGAAGCACATGATCCGCTGCTTTATTCAGCAGGCGCATTGGTGAAATCGGGTGCCGCGACGGCAGAGGAGACGCTGGCGATCTATCAGGACACGCTGGTTGATGTCGCAGAGGCGGCCAAGGAAATGGCCGATATCCCGCGGCTGAACACCGCCGATGACGTGATGGCCAGCTTGATCCCACCATCCCGTTCCAACACCGCGAGCAACGGCCCGACGGACGCGGCACGCGCGGCCACTTTCGGCAACGACATGGCGCAGTTGGACACCGCACAACCAATGTCACGCCTGATCAACTGGGCCCTGCATGACCTGATGCTGGCGCACCCCGAAACGCTGTTGATGGGTGAAGACGTGGGTCGTAAGGGCGGTGTCTATGGCGTCACGCAGAAACTGCATGCGCGGTTTGGCCCCTCGCGGGTGATTGACACGCTGCTCGATGAACAGAGCATTCTGGGCCTTGCCATTGGCATGGCGCACAACGGTTTCATTCCGATGCCGGAAATTCAATTCCTCGCCTATCTACACAATGCCGAGGACCAGTTGCGTGGCGAAGCGGCGACCTTGCCGTTCTTTTCAAACGGGCAATGGACCAACCCCATGGTGCTGCGTATCGCTGGCCTTGGTTATCAAAAGGGCTTTGGCGGGCATTTCCATAATGACAATTCGCTTACCGTACTGCGCGATATTCCGGGTCTGATCATCGCCTGTCCGTCAACCGGGGATGAGGCCGCCTTGATGCTGCGCGAGGCGCACCGCCTTGCCCGCGAGGAACAGCGCGTGGTGGTCTTTGTGGAACCGATTGCGCTTTATCCAATGCGAGATTTGTTGGAAGCGGGGGATAACGCATGGATGCGGACCTATCCGGCACCGGGCGAACGTATTGCGCTGGGCGAGGTCGGCGTGCATGGCGATGGTGCCGATTTGGCCATCGTGACCTATGGCAACGGCCATTATCTCAGCCGTCAGGCGCAACATGATCTGGCCGCTACGGGCATAAATGCGCGGGTGATTGATCTGCGTTGGCTCGCCCCTTTGCCAGTTGAAGCGTTGCAAAAGGCGGTTGGCGCGCGCCCGGTTTTGATCGTCGATGAATGCCGCCGCACGGGTGGTCAAGCCGAAGGGTTGATGGCGCTATTCGCCGAAAATGGCGTCACACAAGTGGCCCGATTGACCGCCGAAGACAGCTTCATCGCGACGGGCCCTGCCTATGGCGCAACACTGCCCTCGCGCGCCGGGATTATTGCCGCGGCAGAGGCATTGTTGAAAAACAGTTAACTTAAGGCGGTGATCGTTTTTGCGGCATCATCACGGTCCTGCATCCACCAACCGCTGTCTGAAATCTGTTTGGCACGCGCTGCATCAAACCGGGTCTTGATCAGCCGCGCCGGGCTGCCTGCGACCACCTCAAAGTCATCAACGTCACAGGTCACAACCGAATTTGCACCCACAACCGCGCCATTGCCAATGGTCACTCCGCGCAGGATCAGGCTTTGCGCACCGATCCAGACGTCATGGCCGATGCTACAGGGCTTTTTGGTCAGGTTCTCAAACACATCGTCTTGAAATTCCGTCGAGGTCGACACCTGGTCCATGTCATGTTCGCCGGGACCAATCACCACACTGTCCCCGACGGAACAATACCTGCCGATACTGGCCACCGAAACCACACAATTTTTACCCAGATAGCTATAGGCCCCGATGCGCGAATGCTTGTCCACAAAGCTGCCGCGCTGGATTTTCACCCCATGCGCAATATTCGCGCGTAAGGACACATCGGTGCTTTTGATCCGCGTCCCATGGCGCTTGTTAAACAGCATGAGTATCAACTGCCTGATCATCGCTTACTCCACATCACGCACTGCGGGTGCGCCACCCTCAAAGTTGTTGCCGTTTACGTAGTCACAGGGCGCCTCTTGCATTTCGAGATGCAAATAATCGCCGGTGAGGGGATGCGCGCGGGCAAAATCCTCATCAACATCAATGCCCAAACCGGGTGCGGTCGGGGCATTGATAAACCCATCCTCGACCCGGATCGATCCTTTGATCAGCTTGTCATGGAACGGTGTTTCAATGCTCTCGCACATCAGAATATTCGGGATTGAGACCGCAAGATGAATGTTCGCCGCCCATTCAATGGGCCCTGCATAAAGATGCGGCGCCATCTGCGCGTTATAGACTTCGGCCATCGCTGCGACCTTCTTCATCTCCCAGATGCCCCCGGCGCGGCCAAGTGCAGGCTGCAATATTGTCGCCGCCCCTGACCGCAGAACCGACGCAAATTCCGCTTTGGTCGTCAAACGCTCACCCGTTGCAACCGGGATGCGCACCGCCCGCGCCACTTTTGCCATTTCTTCGACATTGTCTGGCGGGATCGGCTCTTCAAACCAAAGCGGGCTGTAGGGCTCCAATGCCTGCCCCAACCTAATCGCGCCTGCCGTGCTAAATTGACCGTGCGTGCCAAACAGCAGGTCCGCCTTGTCGCCAACCGCCTCGCGGATTGCTTTGCAAAACGCCACTGATTGGGCGATGTCCGACATCGCCGGCATATGACCACCGCGTAGTGTGTAGGGACCAGCCGGGTCAAATTTCACCGCCGTATAGCCGCGCGCAACACAATCGGCCGCCGATTCTGCGGCCAGCTCAGCGGAGGTCCAAAAGGCACCATAGTCTTGGTGGGGCATGGGGTACAGATAGGTGTAGGCACGTATCCGGTCGTTCATCTTACCACCGATCAGCGCATAAACGGGCCGATCCCGATCCTTGCCCAGAATATCCCAGCAGGCGATTTCCAACCCCGAAAACGCACCCATCACGCTCAGGTCTGGCCGCTGGGTAAATCCTGCAGAGTAAGCCCGGCGGTACATCAATTCGATATTCTCGGGATTCTCACCTTCCATATGCCGGGCAAAAACATCTTCGATCACCGCACGCATCGCCTGCGGTCCGACGGACGACGCGTAACACTCACCCCATCCGACAATGCCGGTATCCGTGGTCAGCTTGACCAATATCCAATAGCGTCCACCCCAGCCGGGGGATGGTGGGCTGGTGATGATCACGTCAAGGTCTTTCAGCTTCATGGTTCTTCCCTGCTTTTCATTGTTCCCAAATATGCCGGGGGTTTGGGGGCTGGCCCCCAAT
>JBPOFE010000222.1:0-3775 GCA_051252035.1 Sulfitobacter sp. | reverse complement strand
TACAATGAAAGAAATGGTGAGCCCGTCCGGGTTCGAACCGGAGACCTACTGATTAAAAGTCAGTTGCTCTACCAACTGAGCTACAGGCCCACTGGCGGTGTACTTAGAAAGGAGGCGCAGGGGGGTCAAGCCCAAAACCAGCTAATTTCAAGACACATGCTGGATAAGTGCTCCCAGCAAGGTTATATGCGCCAAATGTGCAGCGATTTAACCTCTGATTTGCCCTTTATGAAAATGCATGGGCTGGGAAACGACTTTGTCGTCGTGGACGCGCGTGCCCAGGACCTAAAAATCACCCCCGAAATGGCAAAGGGAATCGGTGACCGGCACTTTGGCGTTGGCTTTGACCAACTGGCGGTGATTTCCCAAGGTAACGGCGACGCCCATCTGACCTTTTTTAATGCCGACGGGTCATTGTCAGCGGCGTGCGGCAATGCCACGCGGTGCATCGCGCGATATTTGATGGATGAAACCGGTGCTGATCAGTTGCATCTGACCACGGATCGCGGTGATCTGGCCGCAAAGGACGCGGGCAATGGTCTTACCTCCGTTAATATGGGGCAACCGCAGTTGGCGTGGCATGAGATTCCTCTGGCGCACGAAATGGATACGCTGGAACTGCCAATAGACGGCGCGCCGACGGCCACGGGTATGGGAAATCCGCATTGTACTTTCTTTGTGCCTGATGTGACGGCCATCGACCTTGCCGAATTTGGGTCATCAATCGAACATCACCCGCTTTATCCACAACGCACCAACGTGCAGATTGCTCAGATTGTGGGCCCCGATCATATTCGCATGCGCGTCTGGGAGCGGGGCGTGGGCATCACTTGGGCGTCTGGGTCCTCATCCTGCGCCACCGCCGTTGCAGCGGCGCGCAAGGGCCTCACAAGGCGTGCCGTGCGTATTGATTTGGATGGTGGCACGCTGCATGTAGATTGGCGCGACGATGGTGTCTGGATGACAGGGCCAACCACGCATGTTTTCAGTGGCACCTTCACCCAAGAATTCTTGAAGAACCTCACATGAGCGCCCCGGTTTTCTCAAATCATGGCTGTCGCCTGAACGCCTACGAAGTCGAAGCGATGAAGGATCTGGCAGGTCAGGCCGGGCTGGAAAACGCCGTTGTCGTCAACACCTGCGCCGTCACGGCAGAGGCCGTGCGCAAGGCCCGGCAAGACATCCGTAAGCTGCGCAAGACACACCCAAATGCACGCCTGATCGTGACGGGATGCGCGGCCCAAACTGAACCCGATACCTTCGCCAAAATGGCCGAAGTTGACGCGGTGGTTGGCAACACCGAAAAGATGCAGGGTGCCACGTGGCAGGGCCTCGCCGCTGACTTCATCGGCGAAACAGAAGCCATGCAGGTCGACGACATCATGTCTGTGACGGAAACCGCCGGGCATTTGATTGACGGCTTCGGGACCCGCAGCCGGGCCTATGTGCAGGTTCAGAATGGCTGCGACCACCGCTGCACGTTCTGCATTATTCCCTATGGTCGTGGCAACTCACGCTCCGTCCCTGCGGGTGTGGTTGTGGATCAGATCAAGCGGCTGGTGGATAAGGGCTTTAACGAAGTCGTGCTGACAGGTGTTGATCTGACCTCGTGGGGGGCGGACTTGCCCGCAACGCCCAAGCTCGGCGATCTGGTAATGCGCATTCTGCGATTGGTACCTGACCTGCCCCGGCTGCGCATTTCGTCAATTGATAGTATCGAGGTAGACGATAATTTGATGCAAGCCATCGCAACTGAACCGCGTTTGATGCCGCATCTGCATTTGTCGTTGCAACATGGCGACGACATGATCCTCAAACGGATGAAGCGGCGGCATCTGCGCGATGATGCAATCCAATTTACGCAAGAGGCCAAGCGCCTGCGCCCCGACATGACCTTTGGTGCCGATATCATTGCTGGCTTCCCGACCGAAACCGAGGCGATGTTTGAAAATTCACTGCGACTGGTCGAGGAATGCGATCTGACATGGCTGCACGTGTTTCCCTATTCCGCCCGTCCCGGCACCCCTGCGGCGCGCATGCCCTCGGTAAACGGTGCTGATATCAAGGCCCGCGCGGCACGTCTGCGCGCAGCGGGTGAGGCCCGTGTTGCTGATCATCTGAGCATTCAGGTGGGTAAAGCACATAATATTCTTATGGAAAGCCCGACCATGGGCCGCACAGAACAGTTTGCCGAAGTGCAGTTTGGCACGCCCCAATCCGAGGGACAGATTGTGAATGTGAAAATCGCCAAGCACAACGCGACGCAGCTTTTTGTCTAGGCTCTACAATTTCTCAAGCGCCAATTGGCTCGCCTGTTCCACCCATTTCACAAACTGATCTTCGTCCAACTTACCCTCATAAATATGCAGATACCGCGTATTGCCGGATTTTGACTGGCCCTCAGGAACCGGGTCCAGCGATGTGCCGCGAAAGAACGTCACTTTGATGTATTTGGTAAAACAGTGGTAGCCAAGGAACCAACCGCGCCCCGCGAAGCCATAAAACGGCGTGTTCCATTTCACCGCTTTGGCAACATCTGGCACCGTGTCCTCAATGATCTGATCCAGACGCATACCCACGTCCTTTTTCCACCCCGGCATCGCCGCGATATAGGCTTGAACGGGGGCATCGCCATCGCCTTTGGGAATTTGCGGATTGCCGCCAGACAACAGCTTGGGTGTGTCAGCCATGAGGTATGCCTCTCACATCTGTGATTCCATCATCTCTCAGAATAACGATGAACATCATACGAAAAGCCCCCGCAAATCAATGCGAGGGCTTTGAATAGACAATCAGTCTATGTCTAATCAGTCGTGTTCTTTGTGCTTAACAGGTGCCCAAAGACGCTTGTTTGTCAGGTACAGCAACACAGACAGCAGCGTCAGAAACAGAACTCCTGCAAAGCCTGCTTGCTTGCGTGCGCCCAGTTTTGGTTCCGCTGTCCACATCAGGAACGCCGAAACGTCTTCCGCGAGATGATGCGCATCATTTGCGTGTCCATCAACGAATTCGACCAATTCGTCTTCAATTGGTGGGGCCATAGAAATCCAGCCACCGGGGAATGCCGTGTTCTCATAGAACGTGACACCCGCCTGTTCCTTGGTCTCACCAGTATAGCTGGTCATCAATGCGGCGATATATTCGGCACCGCCTGTACCCTTCATGAATTGGTTGATGCCCAATCCATAGGGACCGTGGAACGCTGCACGTTTCTTGGCCATCAAGGACAAGTCAGGTGCCGTTTCCATATTGGAACCGGGGAAATGATCAACTGGCGTCGCGGCGCGGGTATCGTCCAGATCGGCGTCGTATACATCCCATTGCTTGGAATATTCGATCACCTGATCTTCCGGCAGGCTTGGCCCGCCTTCATCGCCCAATGTTCGCAAAGCGACATATTTCAGACCGTGACAAGCAGAGCAAACCTCAGTGTAGACCTGCAAGCCGCGCTGGAGCTGGTTCACATCATATGTCCCAAATGGGCCATCAAACGAAAAGTCGATGTTTTCGATGTGGGCCGATTCACCGCCTGCCGCAAATGCAGCAGGTGCCAGTGCAAGACCAAGAATGGCAGATAGGATATGTTTTTTCATCATTTTCATCTGCCTTACTCCGCCGCAGTTTTCGTTGCTTTTGCCGGGCCATAATGCGCGTCAAAATCGGCTTCGATCGTCTCAGGTTGTGCTGTTGGTTTCTCGATCACACCCAACAAAGGCAGAATGATCAGAAAATACCCAAACCAATACGCCGACGCGATAAGCGAGAAGCTGGCATA
>JBPOFE010000221.1:0-3786 GCA_051252035.1 Sulfitobacter sp. | reverse complement strand
ATGTCGAGCACCACATCACCCGCCTGAACACCCGCGCGCGCCAGCACACCGTCCAGAACGGGCTGCATATGATGATCCAGAGCCGCCTCAAAACGCAGCCATTTCGGACCTGCGGCATCGCTCCAGAAATCTCGTTGGTCGGCGTTGTTGCTTTCAGTCATTTGACGCTATTACCCACGACGACGTCGGCGACCACCTCCTGTGCCATCGCCACTACCGCCTGTATTAAACGTCGCGGAAGGCAAGGTGACGATGCTGTTCAAAATCGGAAACGGTTCAACCGCATTCGGGATCGCCGAGGCATTGACAAAATGCTCTTGGAACCGCGGCTCAACAGCGGTTTCGATCTTGTGGATCGCCCGCACGGTTTCTTCAATCTCGGCCCGCGCTTCGGTATTCAACAGCGCAATCCGGGCACCCGTACCAGCGGCATTGCCCGCCGACGTGACCTTGTCGAGCGGCGCATCCGGAATCATCCCTAAAATCATCGCGTGTTTCGGCGAGATATGCGCGCCAAAGGCACCGGCCAGCACCACGCGGTCAACTTTGTCGACGCCAAACTTATCCATCAACAACCGCGCACCGGAGTACAGCGCCGCCTTGGCCATCTGGATTTCACGGATGTCGCGGTTGGTCACGGTGATCTTGGGGCCACCATCAGCACTACCATCATAAACCAGATAGGAATTGGTGCGGCCATCCTCGAAGACGTTAACCGATCCGGTTTGCTCAGCCGTGCCAATCAGTCCGGGCGCATCGACAATGCCATGCACGCGCATTTCGGCTACCATTTCGATGATGCCGGATCCGCAGATACCCGTGACGCCGGTGGTTGCGATGGCCTCCGCAAAAGCCGGGTCATCAGACCACAGATCCGATCCGATCACCTTAAAGCGTGGCATCTTGGTTACCGGATCAATCTCAACCCGTTCAATGGCACCGGGTGCGGCTCGCTGCCCAGACGAAATTTGCGCACCTTCAAAAGCAGGGCCCGTTGGCGATGAACAGGCCAGCACCTTTTCCTTGTTGCCCAGCAAAATCTCGGCGTTGGTGCCAACATCAACCACAAGCACAAGATCCTCGGATTTATCCGGTGCCTCGCTCAGTGCCACGGCTGCCGCATCTGCCCCCACATGGCCTGCGATACACGGCAACAGATACACCCGCGCAGAGGGGTGAATGTTCAGGTCCAAGTCATCAGCGCGCAGCCGCAACGAATTCGAGGTGGTCAATGCAAACGGTGCCTGACCCAGCTCAAACGGGTCAATGCCCAGAAACAAGTGGTGCATGACCGGGTTACAGACAAATACCGCATCCACGATCAGATTTTTATCGATTTCGCCTTCGGTGGCGATCTGGGTGAACAGCGCATTCATCCCTTCGCGCACCGCACGGGTCATCTCATCCGCACCCGATGCATTCATCATCGAATAGCTGACCCGGCTCATCAAATCCTCACCAAAGCGAATTTGCGGGTTCATCACGCCAGACGAGGCCACAACTTCACCGGTCTGCAAATCACACAAATGCGCCGCGATGGTGGTTGAGCCAAGATCGACGGCAAGCCCATACACCGTGCCATCATAATACCCCGGCCAGATGTGCATGATACGGGGCGGGTTTTCGGCATCACCCAAATGCACGGCCACCGTGACTTTCCAACCGCCTTTGCGCAATATCGGCTGCATCAACTGCAAGATGTGCAAATCTGCGGCAACTTTTTCGAGATGCCACTGCTCAAACAACGCATCACGCAGACGTTCCAAATCACCCGACGGGGTGTGCATGTCAGGCTCTGCCACTTCGACATAAAACAACTTGGTTGAAGGGTTCAGCACGATATCGCGCGCTTCGGCCCGTTTGCGCACAACTTGTTTGTGAACCTGGCTTTCGGGTGGCACATCAATCACCACATCACCTTGAACCGCCGCCTGACAGCCCAAACGGCGGCCATCAATCAAGCCGCGCTTGTCCTTGTAGCGTTGTTCAACGGAATTCCACTCTGACAGCGCATCATCGCGCACCGTCACCTTGTGCTTGGAAAATTCGCCATAGCTTGGCGTGATCTGACATTTAGAACAAATACCGCGCCCGCCGCAGACGGAATCGAGATCGACACCCAATTGCCGGGCCGCTGTCAAAATCGGGGTGCCAACCGCGAAATGTCCGCGCTTGCCCGAAGGCGTAAAAATCACCAGTGGATCGCTGCTCATTGTGTGCTGTCCTCAAACGCTTTTCGTCACCATAGCGGCAAGCACGACAGACGAAAGGCAGTCTGCGGCAAATAATGCACCTGTCGCGCCATCTTCTCCTTTGATCTGATCAAATAAACTCCGGGGTTGAAGGCTGGCCCCCATCAAACATGTCGCGCGGCGCATATCGCCCGGTTTTATTCCCACCATCACCCTTGGCATCTGTCCGCATCCGTGAAATATCAAACCGCCAAATGACCCCAGAAACAACCATGACCCAGAGGTGAATGATGGAGATTCGTGAGGCACTGACCTTTGATGATGTATTGCTGGTTCCGGGCGCGTCCTCGGTGCTGCCCTCAACGGCGGATACCCGTACATTTGTCACCAAATCTATCGCACTCAATATCCCGCTTTTGAGTTCCGCCATGGACACTGTCACCGAAGGCCGCATGGCGATTGCCATGGCACAGGCGGGCGGCATGGGCGTGATCCACCGCAATCTCACCGTTGACGAACAGGCCCGCGAGGTGCGCCGCGTCAAACGGTTCGAAAGCGGCATTGTCTATAGTCCGATTACCCTGACCGCCGATCAAACACTCGCCGACGCCAAAGCGTTGCAGGAACGCTATAACGTCACGGGATTCCCCGTTGTTGATGGCTCGGGTCGGGTCGTAGGCATCGTGACCAACCGCGACATGCGCTTTGCCTCGGATGACCGCACGCCAGTCAAGGCGATGATGTCCACAGATAACCTCGCAATCCTGCACGAACCAGCGGACCGCGAAGAGGCGATCAGCCTGATGAAAGCGCGCCGCATCGAAAAACTGTTGATCACTGATAAATCCGGCAAGTTGACAGGGTTGTTGACGTTGAAAGACACCGAACAGGCCGTGTTGAACCCCACCGCCTGTAAGGATGAATTGGGCCGTTTGCGCGTTGCCGCGGCCACGACCGTGGGGGATGCGGGCTTTGAACGTTCTCAAGCCTTGGTCGATGCAGGGGTGGATATGATTGTGATCGACACCGCGCACGGCCATTCCGAAGGTGTGGCACATGCCGTTGAACGCGCCAAAACGCTGAGCAATGAGGTGCAAGTTGTCGCGGGCAACGTGGCCACAGGTGCCGCAACGCGGGCGTTGATCGACGCAGGCGCGGATGCCGTCAAAGTTGGTATTGGCCCCGGTTCCATCTGCACCACGCGTATGGTTGCGGGCGTTGGCGTGCCACAGCTGACCGCAATTATGGATTGCGCCGAGGCGGCGGGTGACATCCCGGTAATTGCCGATGGTGGCATCAAATTTTCCGGTGACTTTGCCAAGGCGATCGCGGCGGGTGCGTCCTGCGCTATGGTGGGTTCCATGATTGCGGGTACAGATGAATCCCCCGGCGATGTGATTCTCTATCAGGGGCGCAGTTTCAAAAGCTATCGCGGCATGGGCAGCCTTGGCGCAATGGCCAGCGGCTCCGCAGATCGTTATTTTCAAAAAGATGCCGCCAGCGACAAGCTGGTGCCGGAAGGCATTGAGGGCCAAGTCGCCTATAAAGGCAGTGCAGCGGCCGTGGTGCATCAGATGGTGGGCGGGTTACGCGC
>JBPOFE010000220.1:0-3802 GCA_051252035.1 Sulfitobacter sp. | reverse complement strand
ATATTATCACCCAATGCCGCATTAAACTCCGTATCCGACATCTTCACATTCAACCCTTCAGTCAACGCCCGTGAAAAACTCGCGATCATGCTGCTGTTCTGGCTCAGCTTTGCACAAGCCTCATCCGTCGAATAGCCACCAGACAGCGCCACAACCCGCAGCACATTTGCGTGCGCCGCCAGCGTGTCATATTGCCCCGGCACGTCAGGAAGGGTCAGTTTCAGCATCACCATCTCGCCTTCGGGCAGGGCATTCACATGACGCAACAACGCATCGCGCAGTATGTCTTCTGCCTCTGCTTTGCTTTCAGAATGAATGTTCACTTCCGGCTCAATAATTGGAACCAACCCGGCCTTGCACACCTGTTTGGCAACCTCGAATTGCTGCGCCACAACCGCGGCAATACCCGTTTCATTCGCTTCATGCACAACGGATCGTTCTTTAGTGCCGAAAATGCCCGCCTTGACCGCACGCGCCAGCAGATCATCCAATTCCGGCATGGGCTTTAACAACTGCACACCGTTCGCGGCCTCCTCCAAACCCTTATCAATCTTTAGGAATGGCACGACACCGCGATCTTCCCACAGTAATTGCGCCACAGGTTTGCCATTGATCGTCTCGTCCATTGTGCGCTCAAACAGGATTGCACCGACAACTTCAGCGCTCGTGAAATCATCCGCCAAAATGATCCGGGCGCGCATGTCGTGCATCGCCTGAAACATCTCTGCATCACCGGAATAATCGCCTGGCTCAACACCATAAAGGCTCAGTGCTTTGGGGGTTGAACCGCCCGATTGATCCAGCGCCGCGATAAAGCCCATACCGGTTTCAATCTGAGTCTTCTGTGCGTTATTGATCGCCATGAATGCTTACCTTCGAATAATGATTCCGTTTGACATAACCTTAATCCAACGGCTCGGGTGATGATAGAACCTACCGCCGTTCAAGCCGCAGCCAAATGCCTTGATCCGACCGCACAGTCAGATGAGCCACCGGCACTGGCACCCGCCCCGGCACAGCAATCACCCGGTAATCACGCAAAATACGCGACAAGATCAATGGCCCCTCGATCATCGCAAAGCCCGCGCCTGTGCAAACACGCGGGCCTGACGAAAACGGAATATAAGCCTCGCGTCCGCATTTCTGACCATTCACGGTCTGCCACCGCGTCGGGTCAAATCCATCTGGATTGTCCCACAACCGCTCATGTCGGTGCAGATGCCATGGACTAAGCACCAGTTGTGACCCCGGCTTTACGTCGCGTTTCCGAAACCGTTCAGGACAGGTATTTTCACGCACCATCATCGGCACTGGCGGATAAAGCCGAAGCGCCTCGCGGAACACATCCCGGCTGATCTTTAGCTTTGACATCACCGAAAAATCGCATGTCTCCAGTGCTTTGGCTTCATCGGCCAGCCGGTCTTGCCACTCAGAGTGCGTGGCCATCAAATACAATGTCCATGCCAACGCAGATGCGCTTGTCTCATGCCCCGCTAAAAAGAAAATCGCGACCTGATCCACCATTTCCTCGGTATCGAACCTTTCACCGGTCACCGGATCAGCCGTGGTCATGATTTTGGTCGCAAGATCATCGGGCGCATCCCCTGACGCAATTTGCGCCATACGGGTCGTCGTCAGTTCGGTGATCAAGCTGCGGATTTTTGCCGCACTGTCACGCGTGCCTTTGCGAAACATCCGGGGCATCCAGCGCGGCAGGGGAATGAATGCCGCGAGATTTAGCAACGGTTGTGAGCGTTGGTAGGTTTTGAACTCATCAAACACCGCGCGCGCAAGATGATGCTCAATCGGGATTGAAAATAATGTCCGAAAAATCACATCAGCGGCGGCATGGCTGGTTTCCACCTCAACTTCGATGACTTGATCCAAATGGGCTTCAAGCCGCTTTGCTGCCGCCTCTGCTGCGTCCCACATGGCTGGGAAAGTTTCGCGCAAACGCCCCCCCTCGAACGCGGGATCAATGATGCGGCGCTGACGTTTCCATGTTTCACCATTGGTTAGAAACACTGATTTGCCCAGTAAAGGCCGCAACCCTTCGCTGATCCGGTCGGATTTCGGGAAATCGTCCGGGCGTTCTTTGAGGACGGTATTGACCAACTCAGGCTGGTTCATCAGATAGCTGCGAAAAAACGGCGTTCTAAACTCCGCCATCCAAGCGCGATAAAGCCGTGCGGGCTGCGCCGACAAAATGTCCGACCGAAACAACTTCGCGTAACGCCAAAGTGACACTTTTTCCGAACGACTGGGAGGTTTGGGCGGCAGGTTTTGAGCAGGGTCTGTCATGCGGCAACGGAAGTATATTTGCTCACCGCATGGTCAATCCGCGACTTTGATGCCGCGCGAGCGCCATAGCGAGCGGCCAATGTAATGGGGCCGGCGGTGATTTGAAAGTAATCGTAATCACCGGGCCGATCAAATGCGCAAAGATATTGAAAATGCAGGCGAAAAAACTTCCAGCGCAGTTCTTTCCAGCGTGCGGGGCTAAGCGTCTGGCTGAACGCCGCAGAAAACACCAAAGGCCATTTTTTATCTTCCGGCGCAACACCAGACACTGACACAGGATCGCATAAGGCAAAGGCGCAGCCATCGCCGGGCGCGGTGACATCGACCCATGTGAGTTCGTCGCGTGCCGAAAGAAATTGCAGATCGGCGCGCAACCGCTGCGCGTCAGGTAGAAACGAAACCATCGGCACGACCTGCCCCAAAGAGAGGAACGACAAAACTGGCCCCTCCGCAGGCACCCTGCCCGCGCGGATCAAATCAGCAAGGATCGACACGCCAAGATGGGCACCGGACGAGTGGCCGACAACCAACACTTCGTCCACATCCGTGGTCAATGCGGCCGCTATTGTATCTGCAAAAACCGCAATACGATCTTCCAATTCTGGCGGGTTTGCACCCTTAGAAGATGCCGAATAGGAATAATCATGCATCAGATAGTAAGCGAAGAACTTGCCATCTTTCTTCTTGAACCATCGCAACAGAAAAACGCCCGCGACACTACCCGCAGTCAGGGAGATGACGAGTGTTCCATTAAACCACCGCGGCCAAAAATACGGCTGACCATAGATGAGTTTTTCAAGCGCGCCGCCGACATGACCCACCAGACTCGCAACAATATAAAATGCCAGACACGCCAGTATCAATTGCACCAACAGCATTCCAATCGGATATAGCGCCGCGATCACTGGCCCCTTGCGCAGCTTCATCAAATGCCACAAGGTCCCCGACGCGATATAGACCCAAGCGGTACGGATCAGTTGTAGATATGTGGCGGGTATTGAGGTGCTCATACTATCGCGCACAATGTCTGACCAAACGAGAACCTCGACTTCGGCAGTAACATCAACACCGTCTATCAAGCCATTGACATGCCAGCTATAATTAACGCTATTACTGTTCGGAGTTAGGCCAATCTCATACCCAGAAATTACGGCCTGATCCGCGCCTTCCTTGCGGTATAACTCTCGGTAGCGGCGTGGATGAATGGGATCATAGCCGGGGATGTAAAACACCCGGCGACGCGTCACCTGACCTGATGTATGATTGCCCATGTCTGCCCTCTTGCCGCGCAGCATAGCGGCGTTTTTTGGCAAGAGTAAGACGTTTAACCCAATGTGGCGAGGCTTGGAAAAGTCTCCAGCAGCCAGAATGAAAAAGTGGTGAATGCGCCAGTCAAAAGCGCCAGACCGACCGCTACAAGTAACGCGCCCATGATGCGTTCAATCAGTTTCATATGTTTCTTAAGACGGTTCATCACACCCATCGCGCGGGTGATGAACAT
>JBPOFE010000022.1:0-30936 GCA_051252035.1 Sulfitobacter sp. | reverse complement strand
GAACCGTCCGGATTGATCAACTCCATCCCGACAAACAACCCCATGCCGCGAACGTCGCCGACGCACGCATAGGTCTGCTCCAGAGCCTTCAATCCCTCGATCAGGCGCGCGCCCATCAAACGGGCGTTCTCTTTCAGACCCTCATCATCAACGATGTCCAGAACTTCCTTGCCGATCCGGCACGACAGGGTAGAGCCGCCGAAGGTGGAAAAGAACTCTATCCCGTTGTCAAAACTCTCGGCAATCTCTCGCGTGGTCGCCACGACCCCCAGCGGATGCCCGTTGCCGATGGGCTTACCCATGACGACAATGTCCGGCACAGCGTTCTGGTGTTCAAATCCAAAATAATAATCGCCCAGACGGCCCAAGCCCGTCTGCACCTCATCAGCGATGCAGATGCCGCCAGCGGCGCGAATTTTGTCATAGACAGCTGACAGATACCCGGGTGGAGGAATGATCTGACCGCCGACGGACGGAAAAGTTTCTGCGATGAATCCGGCCAATCCATGGCCTTTGCCCTGTAGTCGCGCAATCGCGATGTCCACCAAGTCTGCAAACTTCGCCGCCCGATCCGGATCATCACGGCGAAACGCGCCACGGTAGTCATCCGCCACATCGACCAGTTCAACCCAATCGGCCTGACCCACACCGCCCGGCTTGTTGAACTTATAGGCCGAGATATCAATCGCGCCGGTGGTGTTGCCATGATAGCCATGATCAGGCGTCACCATTCCTTTGGCACCAGTATGCGCGCGGGCCAGTCGCAACGCCAGTTCGTTGGCTTCCGTGCCGGAATTCACGAAGAAGCAAATTTCAAAACCATCCGGCAATTTGGACAGGATTTTTTCAGCAAAGGCCGTTTGCGCCGGGTGCAGATACCGGGTGTTCGAATTTATCCGTTTCAGCTGTTCCGCAGCAACGGCCTGAATGCGTGGATGGGCGTGGCCGACATGTGGCACGTTATTGTAAGCGTCCAGATAGGGCCGCCCCCATTCGTCAAACAAATGGTGTTTCCAGCCGCGCATCAACATCACCGGATCGTGGTATGTCAGGCTAAGATTGCCACCAAAATACGCCCGACGCTTGCTCAGGACGTCACCTTTATCGGTGGGGACGTAGCGCACTTTTTCGTCGGGCAGGTTCAGCAGGGCCGCCGGGTTCGGACAAAGAGCGCGCCACAGATACATGTCATCGGGGTCCCCGACACCGGGCCAATCGGCCTCGATCCCTTCGGTGGTCAGTGCCAGTTGAAAATGCAAATGTGGTGCCCAGCCCCCGTTCATGCTTGGGTCACCCAAACAACAGAATGCGTCGCCCTGCTCAACGATGTCACCGGGGTTCAAACGGTCCAAGAACTCTGGGTTCAGATGACCGTACAAGGTGAAAAACGGATCGCCATCCGGTGTTTCATGGCGGAGAATGATCACGCCGCCATAATCGAGATGGCCATCTCGGTATTCAGCAATGAACACCTCTCCGCGCAGTGGCGCGTGTATTGGCGTGCCTGCTTCGGTAAAAGCATCTACCGCCAGATGGACGGTGCGCCGGTTGCTGGCCTTCCATGGTCCCTTGCGAAAGGCGAGGTCCGCATAGATCAATCGTGGCTCGTGATAATACCCGAGCCAGATGCGGCCATTATCCTCGAACTCCTGACCGACTTTCGCGGCCTCCTCTAACGGCAAATCAAATGGATTTTGTGGCCATGTGGAGTGTTCGACCGACAGTGATCCCATAGGAACCTTTGCCAGATCTTGGCCCATAATGGGTGCAAATTTACCGCGCTGCTGGTCAAGCCAAGCAAGCACCCTATCGGCACCGTCGACCACCGGCATCCCGCAGATTGCGCGCAGACGCGCCGTCAGCAACCCAGCATGGATCGCGTTTCCCTCAAGAAACCGCCAGGCCGGGGCCTGCGAAATAGTCACATAGGGGTCGTCTGGGTTCTCTGCGGCCATTTGGGTTGCATTCACAACGCTCACCGCCAACCTTGCGCGGAGCAATGGCCAAAGCATGCCGATTTCGGCAACGGTGAGGGGATAAACCTCATGATAACCCTGCACCAAAGCGGCAAGGGCAGCTTCGGAATCTTGATGATCCAGAACAATGTAAGCAGCCGCAATCGCCAGATCACAGATGCGCGGTGATGCACACATATCACCCAGATCAATCAGGCCAGAGACACGCATGGGCGCGCTAAACCCGCCCGAGACCATGATGTTGTAATCATTTGCGTCGTTATGGATGGCTTGCTGGGGCAATGCCTCCAAAGCTGGCTGCAGACGGGCAAAATCAGCGACAATCGCCTTGAGGATGTCGCGTCGCCCGGCATCTGCAATGCAGTGCAATTGATCCGCCACCCACCCCGCGCGCGTCAGGTCCCATTTAAAGTCACGCTCAAGGCCATCATGCCTGAAATCCGCCAGAGATTTTGCAAATCCAGCCAGCACGCTGCCGACCTCATGGATCAATGCCTCGCTTTTGGGGGCGACCTTGGCATAACACTTTCCGGGGAGTTGGTTGAGCACCCAGACAAGACGCTCGTCCCCCACTTCATCGGCAATACGCAGCACTGCATCCCCGCTGGAGGATCGGACAACGTGGGGACAAGGTAATTCAGGCTGGCGTTCAGAGACATGCTCAAACGCTTTGACCTGCATATCGACGAGCCAGCGTTCGCATCCCGGTCGCATGACCTTGAGGATGTAGTTTTCACCAGTTTTGCACTTCACCAGAAAGTTCAGGTCATATTCGCCGTCCAGACAGCTGAGTTCTGCCTCAAAGCCCCACATGGACTGGACGACTGCCTGCCAGTGCTGAAGTCGAGGCAGTCTCGTGTTGCAGGTCCCCATTGGCCAACTTTCATATTGCTTGGTTTGTAGCTGTTTTGATGAACATGCGCGTGAGCGCTGTCAAGAAACCAAACGACGTGGACGCGATACCTAGCAACTAGCCAATCTCGTGCACGGCTTGGCCTAGCAAACTTGAGCAGGTTTCCGAGCGATTACTCTCGGCAAGAACCCGATATCTGCTTAGTAGGGGTTTGCGTCAGATGACCCGGACCAATCGTCACCATCACCCCATGTTCGAATGACATCGGAGGCGGCCAGTCGATCTGGCTCGCGACCCAATCTGAACTTGCATGAAGGCCTGACATGGATGCCATAAAGACAAAACGCGACGGTGCCATTCTTGAGGCCACGCTACAGGCGATGGATCGGTTACCCCCGCCCGCGGTTGCGAAGTGTTTCTCCGAATTGGTCTCTATATGCCCGGCATAAAGCGGGCGCAGAGCCATATCCGCACCGCAACGCAATTTGCGCAAGGGTCAGGTTCGTGCTTTGCGACAGGTATGTCGCTTGTTTAAGGCGGTAGCGCACGATGAATTTTCCCGGTGTCGTTTGCAGTTCTTTCAAGAAAATACGGGTCAGCGTTCGCTCCGAGACACCAACGAGGCCCGCAATCTCGGACGCCTTCATCGGGGACATCAAAGATTCAGATATAAGATCGAGAGCGGACAACAAGGCATCTGATCCTTGTGCTGTGAGGCGTGGGAAGTCGGGGCCAGCGGTCGCTGCCTCGCCATTACCTCGGGAATACAAGAACATGCTTGATGCTTCAAAAGCAGTTTCCGGTCCAAAAAGATCGCTGAGGATTTCAAACATCAGGTCCAGAACCGTGCTTGCCCCGCCGCAGGTATAGATCCTGCCCGATCTGACAAATCTTGCGTCCGACACAGCGACGTTCGGGAACGCTTCTGCGAATTCATCCAACTCCTGCCAGTGAATTGTCGC
Source organism: Sulfitobacter sp. (assembly GCA_051252035.1). Lineage (GTDB taxonomy): Bacteria > Pseudomonadota > Alphaproteobacteria > Rhodobacterales > Rhodobacteraceae > Sulfitobacter. The sequence goes on along the minus strand of JBPOFE010000022.1, from coordinate 27,145 downwards.
TGATCGTCCGTCCAACACGCCAGCATCGCCCAGAATCCATGGTGCCGAATCGAGTGCAATCAATGCATCGCTCTGGCGCGCAACCGCCCGCAAGGCTGCCTGCAACCGCTGGCTTGTCGCATCACGCGCACCATAGCCTGCAACAAGCACGAGTCTCTTCGCCACTTTGTCAGTCTGAAACGCCCGATCCGGCACAACCTGCAGCCCGCTGGAGCTTCGGACGGGCATGCCATCCAAGGTGCTGACAACCCAGTTTGCGCGCCGTCGGGCCGCGCGCACTTTGGCGTCTCGCAGCGGCTCCATCGCGCAGGACAGAACGATGTTGGAAAACCCTTCAAACAACAGGAATTCAAAATCAGGCGCGGTATTTGTCTGCATATGTTAATATGTATGACTGTTTTTAATAATCATTGAAACCCGACTCTGTGCAATCATTTCACACGCCCTGCCCCGAGTTCTGCTTTCTTTGGAAATGCGCATGTCACCGCTTACGCCTCTTTGGCACCCATCCCGCAAGACGTCAGAGCCATGTCGAATGCGCACATTTCAGCGCGCGGCAGAGGTGCTGTCGGGACGCGATCTGCAAAGCTATTCCGCGCTTCATGCCTGGTCGGTGGACGACCCCGATGCGTTCTGGTCGCTGGCCTGGGACAGCTGCGGGATTGTCGGTGAAAAGGGAGAGGTCTGTTATCAACATGACGCTGACCCGCTGAATGCGGTCTTCTTTTCACAGGCGCGTATGAATGTGGTCGAGACCTTTTTGCGCAATCCTGATGACCGTGACGCGATCGTGTTCGAGGGTGAAAACGGGGACCGGATGGTCTGGAGCCGCGCTGACCTGCTACGTGAAGTCACCGCCCTGTCTGCGGCCTTACAAGGCAGCGGTGTTGGGCGGGGCGACCGTGTGGTTGGGTATGTCCCGAACATGCCACAGACGGTAGCGGCGATGCTGGCCGCTGCCTCCCTCGGGGCCGTCTGGTCGTCTTGTGCTCCGGAAAGCGGAGCAGATGTTGTGGTTGACCGTTTTAGTCAATTGCAGCCAAAAGTCATGTTCACGGCGGATGGCTATTTCTACGGCGGCAAGACCTTTGAAACACGATCCAAGGCGCAAGATATCGCAGCGCGCATTCCCTCGATCCAAAAAATCGTGGTGTGGCCCAATGCAGGCGATGCCGAAAACTTGCCGGACGGGATGGTCCGCTACGATGCCTTTAAGGTCACAACCCCAAGCACGTTGACGCCCGAGCCTGTCGGGTTTCGCGATCCCCTCTACGTGCTGTTTTCCTCTGGCACCACGGGCAAGCCCAAATGCATCGAACACAGCGGCGGCGGGAGCCTGTTGCGGCTGATGGTGGAACACCAGTTGCACTGTGATCTACGGCCCGGTGACCGCATGATGTATTACACCACCTGCAACTGGATGATGTGGAACTGGCAGGTGGCCGCCCTCGCCTCGGAAGCGACGATCATCCTCTATGACGGCAACCCGATGTCACCGGACGCGACCCGCCTGTTCGATCTGTCCGCGCGCGAAGGTGTCACGCATCTGGGTGTATCGGCCAAGTTTATCGACGCTACGCTTAAACGCGAAATGCGACCTGCGCAGACTCATGATCTGTCGGCTTTGCGGGTGGTTTTGTCCACAGGCTCCCCCCTGTCGTCGGAAGGGTTCCGGCATGTCTATGCGGACTGGAAGTCAGATGTTCAGCTGGCCTCGATCTGTGGGGGCACCGATATTCTGGGTGCATTTGTAGGCGGCTGCCCCATTCTGCCCGTCTATGAAGGAGAGATAAGCTGCGCCACTCTGGGGTTGGACGTGGCCGTGCTGTCCGAGGATGCGAGCGCGGTTGTCGGCACCGCCGGAGAGCTGGTGTGCCGCAATGCGCACCCTTCAATGCCAACGCGTTTTCTGGGCGACCCGGACCGTGCGCGCTATCGTAGCAGCTATTTCGATAAGTTTCCCAACGTCTGGCGGCAAGGCGATTTCGCCATTCAGACGGAACGCGGTGGATTTATCGTTCTGGGCCGTTCGGACGCCACGCTGAACCCCGGCGGCATTCGCATCGGCACCGCCGAGATTTACCGCCAGATCGACAAGATGGCCAATATTGAAGACGCGGTGGTCGTCGGCAGGTCCACGGACAACGATGTCGAAGTGCTGTTGTTTGTAAAGCTGGCGGACGGTGTCGATCTGAGCGCGGCCGTCATCGACACGATCAAATCAGTCATTCGCAAGGGCGCGTCGCCACGACATGTGCCCGCGCAGATCCTACAAGTCCCAGAAATACCACAGACAAAATCCGGCAAGACGGCTGAACTTGCTGTGTCTGATATCGTGAACAACCGTCCAGTCCGTGACCTGTCCGGTTTGGCCAACCCAAACGCTTTGGAACACTACGCCAAGCATCCCGAACTCAACCCCAATAAGGACACGACCAATGCCGCTTAGCATGAACCGCGACGTATTTATCACCTGTGCCGTGACAGGTTCTGGCGGAACACAGGATCGCTCCCCCCATGTGCCGCGCAGCCCCAAGCAGATTGCTGATTCCGCAATTGATGCCGCTAAAGCGGGCGCTGCCGTTGTACACTGCCACGTGCGCGACCCTGACACCGGGGCACCATCACGGCGGCTGGAGCTTTACCGCGAACTGACCGACCGCATTCGCGACGCAGATGTGGATGTCGTTCTGAACCTGACCGCGGGCATGGGCGGCGACATCGTTTTTGGCTCGGCCGAAGCACCCTTTCCCGTCAACGAGGCCGCCACCGACATGATCGGTGCGTCTGAGCGGATGGCGCATATTCGCGAATGCCTGCCGGAGCTTTGCACACTTGATTGCGGCACGATGAACTTTGCCGAAGCCGACTATGTGATGACCAATTCCCCCGGCATGCTGCGCGCCATGGGACAGATGATGACCGACCTTGGTGTCAAACCCGAGATCGAGGCCTTTGACACCGGCCACCTTTGGTTTGCCAAGGAACTGGTTAAGGAAGGTATCCTTGACAGCCCTGCATTGGTGCAGCTTTGCATGGGGGTACCTTGGGGCGCACCCAATGACATCAACACGCTGATGGCGATGGTCAACAACGTGCCTGACAACTGGACTTGGTCCGCGTTTAGCCTTGGCCGCGACCAGATGCCCTATGCCGCTCAGGCCGTGCTGGCAGGCGGCAACGTGCGTGTAGGACTGGAAGACAACCTGTTCCTCGACAAGGGCGTGTTGGCCACCAATGCACAACTGGTCGAGCGCGCGGTCACCGTGATCGAGGGCATGGGCGCGCGGATCATCGGGCCGGACGCCGTACGCCAAAAGCTGGGGCTGACCAAACGTGCACCCCTGTCCAAAGGAGCGGCCGCATGACGCAAAAAGCGACAATCATCGGTGGTGGCGTGATTGGCGGCGGCTGGGTCGCGCGGTTTCTGCTGAACGGCTGGAACGTTTCGGTTTTCGATCCCGACCCGCAGGCTGAGCGCAAGATAAATGAAGTGCTGACCAATGCGCGCCGCTCCTTGCCGTCGCTCTATGACAAGGCATTGCCCAACGAGGGGGTGCTGACCTTCCACGATGATCTGGCAGAAGCGTTGGAAGGCACATCATGGGTGCAGGAAAGCGTACCCGAGCGGTTGGACCTCAAACACAAGATCCATGCCGAAATCGCGGCCACCCTGCCAGCAGGTGCCATCATCGGATCTTCCACATCTGGCTTCAAACCATCCGAGTTGAACCAGCAAGGTGCATCTGTCATCGTCGCGCATCCGTTCAATCCGGTGTATTTGCTGCCATTGGTCGAATTGGTCGGGGCGTCGGATGAATGCGCCAAGGCCGCGGATATTTTGCGTTCGATCGGGATGTATCCGTTGACGGTGCGCAAGGAGATCGACGCACATATTGCAGACCGCCTGCTGGAAGCCGTCTGGCGCGAAGGGCTGTGGCTGATCAAGGACGGCATCTGCACGACGGAGGAGCTGGACGAAGCAATCCGCATGGGCTTTGGCCTGCGGTGGGCGCAGATGGGCCTTTTTGAGACCTACCGCATCGCGGGTGGCGAGGCGGGCATGAAACACTTCATGGCTCAGTTCGGCCCTGCTTTGGAATGGCCATGGACCAAGCTGATGGATGTGCCGGAATTCACCGATGATCTGGTCGATCTGATTGCTGGCCAGTCAGACGCGCAATCGGGTCATATGTCGATCCGCGCGCTGGAACGGTTGCGCGATGACAATCTGGTCGGCATGATGCGGGCACTTAAGAAATCCAAAACAGGCGCAGGTGGCGTTCTTGTTGCACATGAAGCCTTGCTGGCTGACCCGAAACCCGGCATTTTGCCGATCACTGTCTATCGACGCGTCCCACAAAGCTGGACCGACTACAACGGGCATATGAACGAGGCGCATTACATCGAGGCCTCGGCACAGGCGACGGATCGATTCATGGAGCTGATTGGCTGTGACGCCGACTACATCGCGGGTGGGAACAGTTACTTCACGGTCGAGAACCATGTGCAGTTTCTTGACGAATTGAACGAGGGTGATCTTCTCACCATCACAACCCAATTGATTGAGGGACAAGGTAAAAAACTGCACCTGTTCCACACGCTTAGCAATGAAGCAGGAACAGATTGTGCGACTGTGGAAACCATGCTGCTGCATGTTGATCTGACAACACGGCGGACATCCATCCCAGAAGCGGATGTCCTTGCGAAGATATCGTCGTGGCAAGATCGCCAAGAGGATTTGCCGCTTCCGCAATCTCTGGGTCGCGCCATTGCGGCGACCGCGTCGTGACATCACCATCCTGCCCCGACTGGGACAGGTTTTCTGTAAACGGCGCGTCTTGGTGTCGTACGTAAATTCAACAAAAGAAGATGGGAGGGACTTAATGAAAAAGAAACCGAATAGAACCTTAAGACTTAGTCTGGTAGGCATGCTTGCCTGCTCAATCTGGTTGCAACCCGCACTGGCTCAGGACGAGCCCGTTGTTCAGAAGAATGAGATCACGTTCACCAGTTGGACCGGCCCTTATATGCGTTCGCAAATGCTTGGTTTTGTGCGCCCATATGAGGAGGAAAAAGGCGTGCGGGTCCATGTCAGCCATTACAACGGCGGCATCTCGGAAATCCGCGATCAGGTGGAATCCGCGAATGTCGTCTGGGACGTGGTGGACCTGACGCAGGCAGATTCACTGCGTGCCTGCGAAGAAGGATTGCTTGAAGACCTGTCCGACATCGACCTTCCGCCCGGTGCCGACGGCACCCCGGCTGAGGATGATTTCGTCGAAGGCGCCCTGAACGATTGCGGCGTCGGCGTTATCCAATGGTCCACGGCATATGCCTTTTCCACCCCGGCATTTGCGGCCAATCTGCCCGCGACGATCAACGACTTTTTCGATGTGGATGCGTTTCCCGGACCACGCGCCATTCGCAATGATCCGACGGTCATCATGGAATGGGCGCTTATGGCCGATGGCGTCGGGCGAAGCGATGTCTATCCCACTCTTGAAACCGAGGAAGGGGTCGCAAGGGCCTTTGCAAAGATGGATGCGATCAAGCCGGGCCTCCAGATCTGGTCGACCGGCCGTGAACCCATTCGTCTGCTCAACGCCGGAGAGGTCGTGATGTCCTCCATCTGGGCCACAACCGGTGCGACAGCCGCATTGGAAGACGGATCGGACTTTCAGATCGTTTTTGATGGGCGCGTGATGGAACTGGACCTGTTCGGCATCCCCAAGGGTAGCCGCTACAAAGAAGAAGCGATGGATTTCATCCGCTTTGCCAGTTCAACCAAGTCATTGGCCGATATGGTGGGATACCTCCCCAATGGGCCAACACGCCAATCTTCTTTGGCGCTGCTGTCTGAGGAAACACTGGCAAAAATACCAAACAGCGAAGTCTATGCTGACAAACTGTCGATCGTGTCAGACGCCGAATGGTGGGCGCAAAATCATGGCCGTCTGGAAGAAGCGTTTCAGGCATGGCTGAGCGAGAGTGGCCAGCAAGGCCCCTCCGGAACAACAAGATAGCAAGGAAAAGAGATGCCTCATAGATCACCAAAAGCGCCGGACAATCTGATTGCGAAATCAGGTCTATTTGCCGGCATGAACGCCTTCATGGCCCTTGCTTCAATGGCCATGATCATTGCGTTTGTCGCCTATACGATTGTCGATGTCGAAAGATCCTCGGCTGTATTTTCCAGCGGCAAGAACTTCATCATTGGCACTCTGGACTGGTTTTATGTCCTTGTTGCCAATGCTGCCCTCTTCTTCGCCGTGTGGCTGATGTTCAGCCGCTTTGGGCACGTGAAGCTCGGCAAGGATGACGACGAACCCGACTTCTCAACCTTTTCCTGGATCGCCATGCTGTTCTCGGCCGGTCTTGGATCAGGCCTGATTTACTGGGGCGTGGCCGAACCGATGTTCCATATTCAGGGCAACCCCTTTGGCGATGAGCTTGGCTTGGAAGCCGGATCAACTGCCGCGGCGGTCAAAGCCGTGACAGTGACCAGCTTTCACTGGGGGTTCCACGGTTGGGGTCTCTACGTGCTGACAGGCATGTGTCTGGCCTATTTCGCCTACCGCCATGACCTGCCGCTGACACCACGTGCGGCATTGTATCCAATACTGAAGCACCGGATCTACGGGCCATGGGGACACCTCGTTGACCTGATCGCGGTCTTTGGCACAGTCTTTGGCATTGCTACCTCGTTAGGTCTGGGCATTGTCCCGATCGGCGCGGGCTTTGAACGCCTTGGCATCATGGAGAACACGGTCAACAACCAGTTGATCCTTGTGGCGATTATCACAGCGCTGGGCACAGCGTCCGCGGCATCGGGTGTAGGCAAAGGCGTGCGTATCCTGTCAGAAATGAACGTCTTGGCCAGCCTGGGCTTGTTGCTGCTGTTCATCATACTTGGGCCAACAGCGTTTATTCTGGGCGTGACCATTTCAGGGATGGGCGATTATCTTTGGAACGTGCTGCCGATGGGCTTTTGGATCGACAATGAACCCGAGAGCCAGTGGCAAGGATGGTGGACCATCTTCTACTGGGGCTGGTGGATTGCTTGGTGTCCGTTTGTGGGCATGTTCATTGCGCGGGTCTCCAAAGGCCGCACAATCCGGGAATTCTGCCTTGCAGTGCTGTTTGTGCCGGTGACGGTAGTTGTCATCTGGATGGGTGTCTTTGGCGGTGCTGCCGCCGGTGTTGACCTGTTCTATGGCGCTGGCGTCATGGAAGCGGTGAACGAGGATTATGCGAAAGGTGTATACCAGACGGTCGCGGGCTTCGGCTACGATTGGCTGACCTACCCGATGTACATCCTGATCACGCTGCTGCTGGTGTCTTGGTTCGTGACGTCTTCTGACTCAGGTACGCTGGTCCTGTGTACGATGCTCTCAATGGGGGATGAAAACCCACCCGTCAGGTTCCGCATCTTCTGGGGCCTGTCATCGGGTATCGTAGCAGCCGTTCTGATGCTCGCTGGCGGGCTGAGTGCGCTGCAAACAGCCTCTATCGTGGCAGGCCTGCCCATTGCGGTGATCGTCTTGTTGATGATCTACGGGATGGTCAAAACGCTGCACGAACAGCATCCATTGCCAGAGTACAAGGACAAGTACGCACTGGAATTCCTGAACCGCTAAGAAATGGAAACCCGGGAGCGAAGTGTCGCTCCCGGGTTTCTTACGGCCCAGCATCGGGCATTGGGCTCGCTCTCCTACAGGCCTAGACAATATCGCGCAGATACCAACTCCACGGCGTCATAAGATTTTCAAACACTATTCACCTTAGATCTGTGGTCGAAACAATTATCCCGGCAATGCTTCGGCGACACGTGAATAGGCCCAATAGCGGACTCCTCCATGCGGTATTCACACTTCCATAAACATGGCTTTGCTTGCGCGTTCAGCTCCGATTAAGAAGGTGCCGGATGAAGCACCGGAGTGCGAAAACACTGCATTTATCGAAGACCCCGATGGGTACCGGATCAAACTTATCCAGGCCTCATAAGTCTCGCGTCATGAGTTCCGGCTTTCATCCGTCATCGCGCATCTTGAGGCGGTGACCAACTTCAACAATCGCCTCAAGTGCTGGCACAAGTTCGCTGCCCAGATCGGTCAAAGTATATTCAACAGATGGCGGCGAGGTGGGCTGAACGTTCCGGGACAGAACACCGCGCTGCTCCAACTCACTCAACCGTGCAGAAAGCACTTTGGCCGAAATCGGCGGAATGTCGGTGCGCAATTCGTTGAAACGGCGTGGGCCAGCACGCAGCGACCAAATCACGTTGGCCGCCCAGGCACCAGAAATCACGGCCATGCAATGCGTCAGCATACAGGGCTGCGGGGGGCTGGGGCTTTTGTTCTTGCGGACTTTAAGCGGCATGATGTGGGTGACTAGGTTTCCATGGGGTTACCGGATAATTAGGTAACCAGAGGAAACCAAGTTGTCAACGGTTATCAAAAACGCCATCTCTGGTCCATCAACACAGTGAATAGGAGCAAAGACAGATGAAACTGCACTACAAACCCGGTGCCTGCTCGATGGCATCGCACATCATCCTGAACGAACTTGGCCTTGCGTTCGACCTCGACAAAACAGACACCGATGCAAACAAGACCGAAGCTGGCGATAATTTCCTCAAGATCAACCCGAACGGCTATGTTCCGGCGCTGATCACCGACGATGGTGAAATCATCACGGAAAACCCAGCGGTGCTGCAATATCTGGCCGATCAGTCGCCCGATTCCGGCCTTGCGCCAGCAAACGGGACGCTGGCGCGCACCCGGCTTCAAGAAGCCCTCAACTTTATATCGTCTGAGTTGCACGTGTCATTTGGTCCGTTCTTTTCGGGACGGGAATTGAATGACGCGCAAAGGGAGAAAGCCGAAGCTGGCGTCAAACGCCGCGCCGCCCATATCGAGCAGCGTCTCACGGACGGCCGCGACTTTCTTCTTGGTGACACTTTCACCGTCGCGGACGCGTATGCATTCGTCGTGCTCAACTGGGCAGGTTTTGTCGGTGTAAGTCTTGCCGCCTATCCAAAAACCCAAAGCTATATGGCGCGCATTGCCGCGCGCCCCGCTGCGGTCAAAGCGATGGTTGCAGAAGGTCTTGTGGAGCAGGCGGCATGACCGATTTCGCCGCAGTATCCGGCGTGCTGGGGACCTATTTTGATGGTCTCTATTACGCCGACACCGACAGGCTGGCCACCGTGTTCCATCCAAAAGCGATCTATGCAACGGCGGATGAAACGCCGCTGCTTTATCGCACCATGGATGAATATTTCCCAGTGGTGGCAAAGCGGGTCTCCCCCGTTTCGCGCGAAGAGCCTCGACGCGATGTGATCGAATCTATTGAGTTCGCGGGCGAAAACACCGCTTTTGCGCGCGTGCGCTGTTCGATCGGCACGAAGGATTTTACCGACTTCCTAACCCTTGTGCGCAGTGATGGCGCATGGCGCATGGCGCATTATGGCGAAGATTTTCCAAATTATTGAACGCGAGAACTGAAAGGAACCAATATGCCGTATGTAAACATCAAGGTAACACGCGAAGGCGTCACCGCCGATCAGAAAGCCGAGTTGATAAGCGGCGTGACAGACTTGCTGGTTCGCATTCTCGACAAATCGCCAGCAACAACTTTTGTTGTCATCGATGAAGTCGAGCTTGAGGATTGGGGCATCGGTGGCCTGCCGGTTGAACAATACAGACACGACGCGATAGGTTGACCTGATGCCTATACACACATCCGTTTGCGACCTGTTCGATATCGAACATCCCGTATTATTGGCACCCATGGCAGGTGTCAGCGGCGGCGCGCTTGCCGAGGCAGTCAGCAAGGCAGGCGGTTTAGGTCTGATCGGCGGCGGTTATGGCGATGCCGACTGGCTCAACCACGCGTTCGATGATGCGGGTGATGAACGGGTCGGTGTCGGATTTATCACTTGGTCGCTTGCCCGCCAGCCCCATCTGCTTGATCTTGCCCTTGATCGAAACCCTGCTGCGGTGATGCTCTCGTTTGGCAATTTCAAACCGTTTCTTCATCGCATTCGGGACACGCAGACAAAGCTGATTGTCCAGGTGCAGACCCTGAAACAAGCCCGTGAAGCTGTGGACGCAGGAGTGGATGCCATCGTGGCGCAGGGCACAGAGGCGGGCGGCCATGGCGGCGCAAGAGCAACGCTGCCTTTTGTTCCGGCGGTTGTCGATATCGCGCAAGGCATACCGATCATCGCGGCTGGTGGCATTGCTGATGGCCGCGGCTTGGCCGCAGCGCTTGCGCTTGGCGCCTCGGGGGCATTGTGCGGAACCACCTTCTTTGCCAGCGACGAATCCCTCGCCAACGACAATGCCAAACACGCCGCCGTTCGCGGATCCGGCGATGATACCGAGCGCAGTTCGGTGTTCGACATGGCACGTGGCCTCGATTGGCCTGCGCATTGGAACATCCGCACGTTGCGCAATGATTTCACGCAGCACTGGGTTGGGGACATGGCCGGCCTGAAGCAAAACCTTGCGACAGAGCAGGCGCGCTTCAAGGCCGCCTCAGCTGCGGATGATATAGACATTGCCGCCGTGATCGTTGGCGAAGCCGCGGACCTCATTCAGAATCGCAGACCCGCGCAAGTCACCCTTCAGAACATGATTTCGCAAGCTGAGGAAATTTTGCAGCGCCTTGGTCGATGTGTTGAACCCCTCAAGGAGGATTGAGAGAATGAAAAAACTCAAAGGAAAATGCCTTTGCGGCAAAGTATCGTTCGAGGTTGCCCGCGCATTCGACAAGATGTTCTTGTGTAGCTGTGCTCAGTGCAGACAGATCACTGGGTCTGCGTTTGCCTCGAACCTGTTCATAGCCACCAAGGGGTTCAACTGGCTGTCAGGCCGCGACGATATTGCCACCTACCAAATGCCAGGGCGGGACATCTCCAAATCGTTTTGCCGGGTGTGCGGCTCCGGCGTGCCATGGTCCAGTGGCGATGGAACAAAAATGGTTGTTCCAGCCGGATGTCTGCAAGGAGAGCCGGAAGTGGCAGACATGGTCAGGATATTTGTTGCCGAACAACCGTCATGGGCATCAAATCTTGAGCATATCGCGGCGCATCAGGGTTTTCCATCCTAGGGCAGCTTGCCGTCGCCATCGGTTTGCTCCGGCAACGGCCGCGATTAAGTTCATCAATATCGAATAAATACAGCCCCTTAGGCAATGTTACCTCGTAAGGAGAAGCCATTGATACCTAACTCTTCAGTGCTCAGCCGATGGCGGAATCGCTAAGGTGCCACACTTTGCCCGCTCGCTTCCTGTCTATTCAACGCGTTGCGAAAGGATGGGCATCAGCCGCGCGGGGTAAGCGGTGCGCGCAGCAGTGCCAAACTATGGGTGTTTAGTCGGTTCAGCATTTCATTAAATTGCCGCGCTTCGTCCACGCTCAATGGCTCGAGAACCTTTTCGTTCTGGTGCAAAACCTCATCCATCATATCATTATAAAGCAATCCACCCTTCGCCGTCAGGCTTAGGACGGTGGCGCGGGCGTCCTCGTGATCAGGTTTGCTGTTGATCAAGTTCTTGCCCATCAGAACCTAAATCAAACGGCTCAACTGACTTTTGTCCATCAACATCTGATCTGCGACGTCACTTGCCCGCACAGGCGCATGGGCTTTGATCAACGCAAACACGCGCCATTCATTTAGGCTAAGGTCAAAGTACTTTTTCGCCCAACGATGGCCTTCACGCTCATTCACTGTCACAAATTGGTTCATTTTGAAGGTGAATACATCTTCAATAGACTGCACTGGCGGATGTTTAGCAGAAGAATAATCCGCATATTCTTTAGATAGGGGGTCAGAGGTCATACGCTGATACTCAATAAGAAAATACTGGGGTTGATTATGTCCCCTAAACAGAAGCCAAGCCAAGCTGCAATATCACGCTCATCAACTGTCGCTAAAATGTAGCAGCACAAATGCCATGTACATTCATGGCTCAACCGCTTACGGACAGCCGCAACTCATGCCGGGGCGCTTTGCCGCTGGCCGCTGCCCTATGTGCAGCCTTTATCAGAACAGGACGACCCCTTGATCCAGACCATCGCAGACGCGCTTGCCCAAAAGGGCTATGACACTTTGACCGCCGTGCAGGAGGCAGTTTCCGACCCAGCCTTGGTGGATGCCGATTTGCTGGTGTCGGCCCAAACCGGGTCCGGCAAGACCGTCGGCTTTGGTCTGGCGATTGCGCCGACATTGCTGGGTGATGCCGAACGCTTTGGCCCGGCGGGGCCACCGCTGGCTCTGATCATCGCACCGACCCGCGAATTGGCGATGCAGGTCAGCCGCGAATTGACCTGGCTTTATGGCAAGGCAGGCGCGGTTGTGACCACCTGCGTCGGCGGCATGGACACGCGCACAGAACGGCGGATGTTGGACCGCGGTGCCCATGTGGTTGTCGCCACGCCGGGGCGTTTGTGTGACCACATCAAACGGGGCAATATCACGCTCGATGATCTGCGTGCCGTGGTATTGGACGAGGCCGACGAAATGCTTGATCTGGGGTTCCGGGACGAGCTTGAGTTTATTTTGTCTGAGGCGCCCGAAGAGCGCCGCACTTTGATGTTTTCGGCCACCGTACCCGCGGCCATCGCCAAGCTGGCCAAGTCCTACCAGCGCAATGCACAGCGGATTGAGACCATCGGCGAGGCCAAGCAGCACAGCGACATCGAATACCGCGCCCTCACCGTGCATCCGCGCGACACCGAAAACGCGATCATCAATGTGCTGCGGTTTTATGAAGCCAAGAATGCGATCGTTTTCTGCAATACCCGTGCCGCTGTTGCACGGCTGACCACACGGTTCACCAATCGGGGCTTTTCGGTTGTCGCATTGTCTGGGGAGTTGACGCAATCAGAGCGCACCAATGCGCTTCAGGCGCTGCGTGATGGCCGCGCGCGGGTTTGTATCGCGACGGATGTGGCGGCGCGGGGTATTGACCTGCCCAATCTGGAACTCGTGATTCACGCTGATCTGCCGTCTAACTCTGACACATTGCTGCACCGTTCTGGCCGCACGGGTCGTGCCGGGCGCAAGGGCGTGTCCGCGCTGATCGTGCCCGCCAAGATGCGCAGCAAGGCGAATCGTTTGATTGGTGGTGCCAAGCTGAAGGTTGAATGGGCCGCACCGCCCTCCGCCGCCGAAGTGAACGCTGCGGATGAAGAACGCCTGTTGGCCGATGCGGCATGGACCGATCCGGCACCCGAGGACGCGCAGGATTTTGTCGCCAATCTGGTGACCCAGTTCAGCCCGGAACAACTGGCCACTGCATTTGTGAACCTTTACCGCGCGCGGCAATCTGCGCCAGAGGAATTGGGCGATGCGGGTGCGCCGGGGGATGATAAACCACGCCCGGCCTTTGGCCCATCTGTCTGGTTCTCTGTTTCAACTGGCCGCAATGATGGCGCTGAGCCGCGCACCTTGCTGCCGATGCTGTGCCGTTTGGGTGACTTGACCAAAGACGATGTGGGGGCAATCCGCATTCAGCCAAGCCACAGCTTTGTTGAAATTCTGGCATCCTCCGCACCGCGTTTCCTGAGTGCGCTTGGCGCGGATATGAAGGTCGAAAGCGGGGCAATTGTCACGCAGTTGGACAGCCCGCCAAACCTTGAACGTGGCCCAAAACCGGGTGGCAAACGTGGCCCGAAAGCCGGCGGCAAGCCCGAACGCGCACCACGCCCGCCGCGTGACAAGCCAGCATACGATCCAGATGCATCATCCGCATCACGTGCGGACAAACCGCGGCAAGAAAAGCCAAAGTTCGAAAAGCCACGCGCGCCCAAAGGCGAACGCCCGCCAAAGTCTCACAAGACCGAGCGTAGCCCGATGAAAGCCGGAGCCACGCCCAAACCAAAATCAAATCCGAAACCTGAAAGTGCCGGCAAGCCCAAGGCCAAGGCCGTGTGGAAAAAGGAAAAGCCAGCGGATGCGGCAATCGAGCCGCGCAAACCAAAACCAGGCAAGCCATTCAAAAAGCCCAAGGGTGACGCGCCAGCGGGCGAAAAAACATACCAACGCGCGGCGGACCCGTCCAAGCGGTTCACCCCGCCGAATAAGATCGGCAAACAGGGTGGTAAGCCAAATGCGCGGCCAAAACCGGGTGGGAAATCATCAGGCGACGGTGCCAAACCAAAACGCAGCTTTAAACCAAAATAAGAAACGCCGGGGAGATCACTCCCCGGCGTTTTCATTTCTCTACAGGTCTATTGATCCTGTATCAGCCTTTGCCCTTCCATGGCACCAGCAGACGTTCGGCCCAGCGCATCAGCATGTCGATGCCAAAGCCGATGATCCCGATCAAGATGATACCCATGATCACGATGTCTGTGTTCTGGAACTTGGCAGCGGTCATGATCATCATGCCCGCACCCTGCGACGCCGCAACCAGTTCAGCGGCCACAACCGTGCCCCAACAAACCCCCATGGCAACCCGCGCGCCTGTGAAAATCTCAGGCAGGGAATTGGGGATGATCACGTAGCGCATGATTTGCCATTTGCTGGCCCCGAGTGAGTATGCGGCATGTACTTTGGAGATGTTGACACCCGACACGCCGGAGCGGGCGGCAATTGCCATGATCCACAAGGCGGCAAGGAACAGCAGGATGATCTTGCCAGTCTCGCCAATGCCGAACCAGATAATGATCAGCGGGATCAACGCGAGTGGCGGCACCGGGCGCATGAATTCTACAATTGGATCAAACCACCCTCGGAACCAGTTGGACAGCCCCATCGCATAGCCCAGTGGAATGCCGATCAGCGCCCCAAAGAGGAAACCAGCCACAACCCGGAACAACGAGTATCCCAGATGTTCCAACAAGGTGAAATCGCGGAAGCCATCCTTTGCCACCTGAATGGACCGTGTCCAAACCGTTTCCGGCGCAGGCAGGTACAAAGGTTCCATCTGCCAGCCCTTGGTCGGCGTGAAGTTGGGCGTGCCTTTGTCAGAGAGCGTGACAGAACCGCCTTCAATGGAAACCGTATCGCCCGGTTTGACAGAAGTGCCATTGATCGCGATCACGGTGTTGCCTTCGCCTTTGCTGATGTCGTCATTGTTCGCAACATTGACCAGCTTGGAACGCCATTGCGCCACGGCAATACTGTCGTCCTTGGCAAAGCCATCACCGGGGGCAATCTCTTGGGCATCCATTGGCGTGTCACGTGGGTGTACGAGGATGGCAACAGTGGCGTCGTCGGTCTGCCCGTTTGCCTCGGCGGTATAGGTAAAGGATGTGGTGCCCTCATAAGGGCCAGGCGCGTGAAGGAACGAGGGGATCAGGTTAGAACCTGTGAAAATCGCCCACATCAGGAAAATCGTAAAGATCGAGATGATGCCCGCCCAACGATTGGGCCGCACAGCACTTTCGTCGCCAAATGTCACTGTCTTGAGCGAGGTGTAATCGTTTGTAGTCCGTTGCACCACTTTGGTGATAATCAGAAACGCCCCGACAAAAATACCGACATAAATACCAAGAGAAATCAGACCAATCATGCCGCGTCCTCCTTGGTGCCCATAATCTCTTCTTCCATCGCCCAGATCATGTTCAGAATTTCTTCGCGTTTTGATGCAAAATCAGGGTGCTTTTTTACTTCGCGCAGATCTGCGGCAACGCCCATTTCTGCAAAAGGCAGACGATATTCCTTGTGAATGCGACCGGGACGCGGGGCCATCACGATCACGCGCTCACCTAACAACAGGGCTTCGTCCACCGAGTGCGTGATCAGGATGATCGTCTTGCCTGTCTCTTTCCAGAGTTTCAGCACCAGTGACTGCATCTTTTCGCGGGTCAGCGCGTCGAGCGCACCCAGCGGTTCATCCATCAAAATGACATCCGGGTCATTGGCCAGACAACGGGCAAGTGCCACGCGCTGCTGCATCCCGCCGGACAGTTCATAGACGGCTTTTTCCTTAAATTCCTGCAGACCCACAACATCCAGCAAATGGTCCACAATCTCGATCTTGTCGTTTTTAGGCATGCCCTTCATCGACGGGCCAAAGCCCACGTTTTCACGCACCGACATCCATTCAAACAGCGCACCTTGCTGGAACACCATACCGCGTTCGGCATCAGGCCCGGTGATCACATGACCGTTCAAGGTCATTTGGCCGCCCGTTGGGGCCAAAAATCCGGCGACGATGTTCAGAAGCGTGGTCTTGCCGCAGCCCGATGGCCCCAGCACCGACAAAAGCTCACCTTCTTTAAGGTCGAGTGACACATCCTGCAACGCCTGCACCGATCCGCCGTTTGGCAAATCAAAGCGCATCGAGAGTTTATCAATGTTAAGTCCGGTCATATGTGAGGTATCCCGCGTCCCTGTTTGGACAATTAGGGCAAAGTTTTCCTTGCCTCTGGTTCATTGTAGGTGTCGGCACGGGCCGTGAAAGGGCCGGGCCGACAAACGTATTTAAATGTGTTTTGCAGCTGTCAAAGGTCCAGTGTTAACTGTGTCCACATAGCTGTCGAGCGCGCTGTCGATAGAACCTGCTTCAACAAACACGTCTGCAACACCCTTCATGAAGGTTGCCGCGTTGCCACCCAGCCAGCTTTCGCTCAGTTGTTCCTCGATTGTTGGGAACACGAAACCTGAAATCGAGGCGCGTGCAGCTTCAAGGTCCATACCGGACTGTTCCGCGATCACTGCCAGCATCTCTTCGCTTTGGCCAGATGCCCACTCTGCGTTGGCGTCCGCTGTGACTTTCACAAATTTCGCCACAACATCGCCGCTCTCTGCGATGTAGGACGCCGGTGCGGATGTCACGTCAAATACCAGAATGCCCAGCTCTTGCTTTTCAGCGCCAGTCAACAGGATGTTGCCGTATTCCTTCATGCGAGAAAGACCACCGCCCCAACCGCAGGCAAAATCAACAGCGCCTTGGCTAAGTGCTGCGGCACCTTCCGGGGGCGCCATATCGACGATCTCAAGTGAATCGAGTGACACGCCGAAGTGATCCATCTGACGCAAGAAACCATAGTGCGCCGCTGTACCAAGTGGCACGGCAACTTTCTTGCCAGCCAATTCGCCAGCAGAAGTCTTGTCGATCTCGAGGCCTGAAGCGACAACGCAGTTGTCGTTGTCAGAATAGGATACTGCGACATCGACAATCTGAATGTCTTGACCGCCAGATGTGGCCACAACGAATGGTGGAACACCCTGTGATACGGACAATTGTACGTCGCCTGATGCCATCGCAGCAGACATGGCTGTACCAGTTTCGAAAGAAACCCAGTTCACTTTCATGCCCAGCGCTTCGTCATATGCGCCTGATGCTTTTGCTGCGAGGAACGGCATTGGCCATTCAAGGAAATAGCCCACGGTGATTTCACCATGCGCATCGGCAAACGCCGCTTGGCCGGTCATCGCCATGACGACGCCAGCTACAAATCCAGTTGTTGTCTTCTTGATCATTATCTTCTCCCGTTGATCATTCCCGATCCTTTATTGGTCGGGTTTTCTTGTTTGTCTCTCAGTTGTCTGCCTGCCTGTCGATCATGCTCACTTTTTTGGATTTCCGCACAGCGCGATGGTCATTCAGACTTGGATCGAACAATGCCAACCTGACACATCATGCAACCTATCCTTGGGGTGAGCAATCAATTCCAATCAGTTTTTCAAGGTCTTCCATGCACGAACTAGAGGAATCGCAAAGCAATCAGGCATTTGTGAAAGACATCAGGTGGCGCAGTTTGTGTTCCGAGCCTCCAAAAAACAAATGACCAGTTTCTATAGGTGCATGAGTCCAGTTCGTCGTATTTACCACAAGCCGAATTAGCAGTCCAAATGTCCATGTGGACGGCGGCGCAGGGCTTAGTATAGTCTTGATTATATAAGTCCCTGTGCCAATCGAGATAAAATTGCTAGCTTAACTGGAATCACCATTGCCACTAAGCTGGCCCTACTTGATTCTGACAAAAAGCGGTGTTGTCTGTTATATAGAATGGCACAGGCTGCCTGAATCTTCCCATTGATCGACGCTAAGAAAGGTCTGAACCTATGGACGGTACTTTTAATGAAAACGACATTTCACGCGTAGTCGAAGCGGACCGCGCGCACATTTGGCATCATCTGAGCCAGCATAAGCCCTATGAAACCACAGATCCGCGCATCATTGTCGAAGGCAAGGGCATGCGGGTCTGGGATCAGAAGGGCAAAGAGCATCTGGATGCGGTTTCTGGCGGCGTCTGGACCGTAAACGTCGGTTATGGCCGCGAAAAAATTGCCAATGCCGTGCGCGACCAGTTGATCAAACTGAACTTCTTTGCAGGGTCTGCCGGATCTATTCCCGGATCGAATTTTGCGGAAATGCTGATCGACAAGATGCCGGGCATGAGCCGGGTATATTACGCATCATCCGGGTCCGAGGCGAACGAAAAAGGCTTTAAGATGGTGCGCCAGATCGCGCACAAGCGCTATGGCGGCAATAAATACAAAGTCCTGTACCGCGATCGCGATTATCACGGTGGCACCATCGGCACGATGGCGGCGGGTGGTCAAGACGAACGAAATGCACAATATGGCCCCTTCCCCGAAGGTTTTGTGCGTGTACCCCATTGCCTCGAATACCGCGCGTTTGAACAAGACGGTGCGCCGCAGGAAAACTATGGTGTCTGGGCCGCTGATCAGATTGAAAAGGTGATCTTGGCCGAAGGGCCAGATACGGTTGGCGCGCTCTGCCTTGAACCGGTAACGGCAGGCGGCGGTGTGATCACGCCACCCGACGGATATTGGGACCGCGTGCAGGAGATTTGCAAAAAGTACGACATCCTCTTGCACATCGACGAAGTTGTCTGTGGTGTGGGCCGTACGGGGACGTGGTTCGGCTATCAGCAATACGGCATCAAGCCTGATATGGTGACGATGGCCAAGGGTGTCGCGTCAGGCTATGCCGCGATTTCCTGTCTTGTGACCACCGAAGAGGTGTTCAACATGTTCAAGTCGGATGCGAGTGATCCAATGGATTATTTCCGCGACATTTCGACCTTTGGCGGTTGCACGGCAGGTCCGGCGGCTGGCGTGGCCAACATGCAGATCATCGAAGATGAGAACCTGCTCGAGAATACCACCAAGATGGGTGATTACATGTTTGGCAAGCTCGAGGAACTGGCGGACAAGCACAAGGCAATTGGCCAAGTACGCGGCAAGGGCCTGTTTCTGGGGGCCGAACTGGTCGAAGACCGTGATACCCGCGCGGCCGTGCATGAAAAGATGGCCTCAGCCGTGGTGGGCGACTGCATGCAGCAGGGTGTCATCATCGGCATGACCAATCGGTCCCTGCCCGGCAAGAACAACACATTGTGTTTCTCACCTGCTTTGATCGCCAAGAAGGACGACATTGATCAGATCATTGCGGCGCTTGATGGCGCGCTGGGTCGGGTTTTCACCTGATCTTGTTCTTCCAAAAGATAAAGTAACACTGAAACAGAGTGCCGGGGTTGACCTTGCGCTCTGTTACGCCATTTTAGATATGTCTTGCCCGAACATGACAAACACGCGCTTGGCCATCAATCAAATCATCGGCCATTTTCCGCGCGGCAACACAATCATCGGGGCAAAGCGCAGTGTTCTGCGCTAGAACCCCAAGCATAAACGGGAGACTACCATGAAAAAACTACTTATCGCCCTACCACTCGTCGCGGCGTTGGCGGCATGTGAAACTCAAAACCAATCCACAGCCGCTGGTGCGTTAACCGGCGCTGCACTGGGTGCTGCTGTTTCAAATGACGATGACAACATCAAAGGTGCCATCATCGGTGGTGCTATTGGTGCCGCTGCGGGCAACTATGTTGGCCGCACGCAAAGCGGCAGATGCGTCTATCAGAAACCCAACGGTCAGCGCTACGTCGCTGCTTGCCCATAAAAATCTGATCATCACGGTTGAGAATGGCCCGGGTTTTAGGACCCGGGCCTTTTTTGTTCAGCACGCGGCCTCCAGCGCAGGTGGCAGTTCTGACCCAAGCACCCGATCTTTACACCTGAATCTTCTAGATATTTATATTTTTGATATTATAAGTCTCATTAATTGATTTACTGTAAGGCGGAATTGATATAGAGTTAATATTGAAGGATATCATTTTCGCGCCTTGATAATACCAGATTGAAGCTCAACTAGGTCCACTATAGGATACCCTACATGGCACTTCCGGTTGAGACATTTTTCCTTCACCCCGACGCACAGGGGACATTGCAGCAGCAAATCCAGCAAATGATTGCGCAAGGCATCCTGTCTGGCAGATTTCAGCATGGCGAAAAGCTCCCCTCGACCCGCAAACTGGCAGGGCATCTGGGGATCAGCCGCATTACCGTGACGATTGCCTATACCGAACTGCTGGCCAACGACTATCTCGTGTCAAAGGGCCGGTCGGGATATTTCGTCTCTGAAAACGCGCCGGCACCACCACGGTTTTCACCTGCCGCCGAAGAAAATGATGCGGTTGATTGGTCGCGGGCCATTGGCCAGAAATTCAGTGGTGGCGTTACACCGTCAAAACCACCGGATTGGGCGAAATATCGGTTTCCCTTTATCTATGGCCAGGCCGACCCGACATTATTTGATCATGCCAACTGGCGGCTTTGTGCATTGCAAGCCCTGGGGCAACGCGACTTTACCTCACTCACCACAGATTATTACGACAAAGACGATCCGCAGCTGATCGAATTTATCGCCCGCCACACCCTGCCCCGGCGTGGGATTTCGGCGCGACCGGAACAGATATTGATCACGCTAGGCGCCCAAAACGCCCTGTGGCTTACCACTCAAGTCTTGCTGACACAAAGACGTCGCGCCGTGTTGGAAGACCCTTGTTATCACGCATTGCGCGATATCCTATCGCAATCCAGATGCCATGTAACGCCTGTGCGCGTGGATCAGGACGGGTTGCCGCCAGATGCGATCCCGCCCAATACGGATGTGATTTTCACGACACCAAGCCATCAATGCCCCACCAATACGACCATGCCGATGGAGCGCCGCACCGCATTGCTGGATCGCGCACGCGAAATGGATGCGCTGGTGGTTGAGGACGATTATGAATTTGAAATGTCGTTCCTGAAATCACCATCGCCCGCGCTTAAATCGCTCGATACCGATGGGCGTGTGATCTATGTTGGCAGTTTTTCAAAGTCGCTGTTTCCGGGGCTGCGGTTAGGGTATTTGGTTGGGTCCGAACCGTTTATCAAAGAAGCGCGTGCGCTGCGGGCCAGCGTGTTGCGCCATCCGCCCGGCCACATCCAACGCACCACCTCATATTTTCTGTCCCTTGGTCATTATGACGCGCTGATCCGTCGGACAGGCAGCGCGTTACAGGATCGCCGCCGCGTGATGGAAACGGCACTGGCCGCGCATCGCCTTGAAGTTTCCGGCAGAGGTTATCATGGTGGGTCATCATTTTGGATGCGCGCGCCTGATAAGGTGAACACCGACGAACTGGCACGCCGCCTTAGCGCCAAAGGTGTGCTGATCGAACCCGGCCGTTCGTTTTTTGCGGGTGATGTGCAGCCCGCAAATTACTACCGCCTCGCCTATTCCTCTGTCCCGACGTCACGGATCGCCGAGGGGGTGGACATCATCGCGCGTGAGATTGAGCAAATGTCATGACTTGGCGCTATGCACCTTCTCATTTTGGCCCTAACGGACCATCCGCCCGCAGCCTACTTTGCGGGCAAGTAGAAAACAGATTCGCTCACCCCACCCAATTTAAGGATGTACACCCATGAAAATGACAACCGAAGAGGCTTTTGTAAAAGTCCTGCAAATGCACGGTATCGACAACGCTTTTGGGATCATCGGTTCTGCCATGATGCCAATCTCTGATCTGTTCCCCGCGGCGGGTATCAAATTCTGGGACTGTGCCCATGAAACATCCGGCGGCATGATTGCTGATGGCTACACCCGTGCATCCGGCAAAATGTCGATGGCGATCGCGCAAAATGGCCCCGGCATCACAAACTTTGTCACGCCAATCAAAACTGCATTCTGGAACCACACACCAATGTTGTTGGTCACGCCGCAAGCCGCCAACAAGACCATCGGTCAAGGTGGGTTTCAGGAAATCGAACAAATGAAATTGTTCGAGGACATGGTTTGCTACCAAGAAGAAGTTCGCGACCCAAGCCGTATGGCCGAAGTTCTGAACCGCGTGATCGAAAAAGCATGGCGTGGCTGCGCTCCTGCGCAGATCAACATCCCGCGCGATTACTGGACACAGGTGATCGACATCGAACTGCCCCAGATCATTGAGCTTGAGCGCCCACAAGGCGGCGCAAAAGCCGTTGCTGACGCGGCCAAGTTGCTGTCCGAAGCGGAATTCCCTGTCATCCTGAATGGCGCAGGCGTGATCCTGTCCGGTGGCATCGACGCCTCTGCCAAACTGGCAGAAGCCTTGGATGCCCCTGTGGCTTGCGGATATCAGCACAACGATGCATTCCCCGGTTCGCACCCGTTGGCCGTTGGCCCATTGGGCTACAACGGCTCAAAAGCTGCGATGGAATTGATCCAAAAGGCCGATGTTGTTCTGGCCCTTGGCAACCGCCTGAACCCGTTCAGCACGCTGCCCGGCTATGGCATTAATTATTGGCCACAGGACGCCAAGATCATTCAGGTTGATATCAACTCTGACCGCATTGGCCTGACCAAAAAGGTCGATGTTGCGATACAAGGTGATGCCAAAGCAGTGGCCGAACAACTGCTTGCAAAACTTTCCGATGGTGCGGGCGACAAAGGCCGCAAAGATCGTAAAGAGTTAATTGCACTGACGAAATCCCGCTGGGCGCAGGAACTTTCCTCGATGGATCATGAGGAAGACAACGACGAAGGCATCACATGGAACGAGCGTGCGCGCAAAGCCAAGCCCGATCATCTGGCACCCCGTCAGGCATGGCGTGCAATCATGTCAGCAATGCCAAAGGACGCGATCATTTCTTCTGACATTGGTAACAACTGCGCCATCGGCAACGCCTATCCTTCGTTCGACAAAGGCCGCAGCTATCTCGCGCCGGGCCTGTTTGGTCCATGCGGCTACGGCCTTCCGTCGATCTTGGGTGCAAAGATCGGCTGCCCGGACCGCCCGGTTATCGGTTTTGCAGGTGACGGCGCGTTCGGTATCTCAATGAACGAGATGACCGCCTGCGGCCGTGGCGATTGGCCTGCGATCACCATGGTTATTTTCCGCAACTACCAGTGGGGTGCGGAAAAGCGTAACACGACCCTTTGGTACCAAGACAACTTTGTCGGCACAGAGCTGAACGAAGGCGTAAACTATGCCGAGATCGCCAAAGGATGTGGCCTGAAAGGTGTACAAGTGACGAGCATGGAACAGCTTACTGACGTGTTGAACACAGCCGTCAAAGAGCAAATGAAAGACGGCGTCACCACTTTCATCGAAGTCATCCTGAACCAGGAACTGGGTGAACCTTTCCGCCGCGATGCGATGAAGGCCCCGGTTGCGGTTGCAGGCATCAACAAAGACGATATGCGCAAACAAGTACGTGCGTAAATTGGTGCCCGACACCAGCAAACAAAGGGTTTGGCCATGAGCGTGCTGCAAGGTTTATCAAAACGTGCAGCCGCCCGGCCCGCCCATATCGTTCTCAGCGAAGGCCACGATCCCCGGATCGTGGCCGGTGCCGTTGCAGCGGTGCGCAGTGGCATTGCCCGGATCACACTTGTTGGGGTCACTGCCGACGTGACCGCACAATTGGTCAGTGCCGGAGCAACGGACGCGGATAACATCGCGATCCAAGACCCGGACACATCGCCGCTAACAGCGGAGTTTGCGCAAACCTATTTTGAATTGCGCCAGCACAAGGGTGTCAGTGAGGACGTTGCCAACACCCAAGCGCATGACCCGCTGGTGTTCGCTGCGATGATGGTGCGCAATGGCCATGCCGATGGCACCGTCGGCGGCGCGGTTGCCACCACCTCCGATACCGTGCGTGCCGCATTGCAGATCATCGGCAAAGCCAAGGATGCCGCGTTGGTATCCAGCTTTTTCCTAATGGCCCTGCCCAAGAACCACCCCTCTGGCCGCGATGCCATGGTGTTTGGTGATTGCGGATTGGTGATTGATCCCAGCACCGAAGAACTGGCGGCGATTGCAGTTGCCTCTGCTGCGTCCTGCCAGAAATTACTGGGTGATACGCCGCGCGTGGCGTTGCTGTCCTTCTCGACGATGGGGTCAGCACGGCATGCAAATGTGACAAAAGTGTCAAACGCGGCGGCGCTTTTGCACGCCTCGCATCCTGAACTTGCCGTGGACGGCGAACTGCAATTCGATGCCGCTTTTACGCCCGAAGTTGGCGCCGCCAAAGCACCGGGGTCAAAGGTCGCGGGCCATGCCAATGTGATGATCTTTCCCAACCTTGATGCGGGCAACATCGGCTACAAAATCGCTCAGCGCATCGGCGGCTGTGACGCCATCGGCCCGGTGCTGCAAGGTCTTGCCAAGCCCGCGAATGATCTGTCTCGTGGCTGCACCGCCCTAGACGTTACCAATATGATTGCCGTCACCACCCTTCAGGCGGCCCTTTGACCCAAAGTCAGGAAACACCATGACGCACAAACAGCCCGTTCTCGACCTGTCGCCAAAGGTGTCTGACGAGATCCGCAAAACCACCTGTTACATGTGCGCCTGCCGCTGCGGCATCAACGTGCATATGAAAAAGGGTGATGATGGTGAGATGAAGGTCGCCTATATCGAAGGCAACCGCGATCACCCGGTGAACCAAGGGGTTCTCTGTGCCAAGGGCAGCGCGGGCATCATGCAACACAATGCACCCTCACGCCTGCGCAGCCCGCTAAAACGTGTCGGCCCGCGCGGGTCGGGTGAATTTGAGGAAGTCAGTTGGGATGAAGCCTACCAGATTGCCGCTGACTGGTTGGAGCCGATCCGCAAGGACAATCCCGAAAAGCTGGCGTTCTTTACTGGCCGCGATCAATCGCAATCTTTCACCAGCTTTTGGGCGCAGGCGTTCGGTACGCCAAATTACGCGGCCCACGGCGGGTTCTGTTCCGTCAATATGGCGGCAGCGGGCATCTACACAATGGGCGGTGCGTTCTGGGAATTTGGCCAGCCGGATTGGGATCACACCAAACTGTTCATGTTGTTTGGTGTCGCCGAAGATCACGATTCAAACCCGATCAAAATGGGCATCGGCAAGATCAAAGGGCGCGGCGCGCGCGTGATTGGGGTGAATCCGATCCGCACAGGATACAATGCAGTCGCCGACGATTGGGTAGGCATCACGCCGGGAACGGATGGTCTGTTTATCCTTGCGATGATCCATTGCCTGATGAAAGCGGGCAAGATGGATTTGAACTATCTCGCGCAATACACCGATGCCCCGGTGCTGGTGAATAACGATCCCAAATCACCGAACTTTGGGCTGTTCCTGCGCGATGACGATGGCAAGGAACTGGTCATCGACCGCGTCACGGGCAAGCTGACCGCCTATGACAAACCGGGCGTAAAACCGGACCTGTCCGGCACCCATCGCGCCAAGGGCGTGACGCATACGCCTGTGTTCCATCAGATGGCCGAGAAATATCTCAGCGATGAATATGCGCCCGAAGCCGTCGCAGACCGCTGCGGCATCCCCGCCAAACGCATACGCGCAATTGCTGCCGAATTGGCGCGGGTGGCGTTTGAGGAATCTTTCGAGCTTGACCACGAGTGGACTGATTTCCGGGGCGAAACTCACAAAACCATGACGGGCCGCCCGGTGTCCTTTCACGCCATGCGCGGGATATCGGCCCACGCCAACGGCTTTCAAACCTGCCGCGCTCTGCATGTCTTGCAAATCATCCTCGGCACTGTCGAAGTCCCCGGTGGCTTCCGTTTCAAACCACCTTACCCCAAGCCTGCCAAGGCGCACCCTAAGCCGCATGTCGGCATGACCGCTGGCGCGCCACTCAACGGCCCACACCTTGGCTTTGTGCATGGTCCCGATGATCTGGCATTGAAAGAAGACGGTACTGCCGCCCGCATCGACAAGGCGTTTACTTGGGAAAACCCGATGTCCAGCCACGGCCTGATGCACATGGTGATTTCCAACGCGCACGCTGGCGATCCCTACAAAATCGACACATTGTTCATGTATATGGCCAACATGTCGTGGAATTCGTCGATGAACACCGGCGGCGTGATGGAAATGCTGACCGATAAGGACGAGAACGGCGACTATGTGATCCCGCATATCATCTATTCAGATGCCTATTCTTCAGAAATGGTGGCCTATTCCGACCTGATCCTGCCAGACACAACATACCTTGAGCGCCACGATTGCATTTCCCTGCTCGACCGCCCGATTTGCGAGGCGGATGCCGCTGCGGATGCGATCCGCTGGCCGGTGGTGGAGCCTGATCGCAACGTCAAAGGCTTCCAGTCCGCGCTTTGTGATTTGGGGGCCAAGCTGAAACTCCCCGGTTTCGTCAACAATGATGGCAGCCAGAAATTCGCCGATTACGCCGACTATATCGTCAACCACCAACGCCGTCCGGGCATCGGCCCCTTGGCAGGCTGGCGCACAGGCGAAAACGGCCTGCAATCGGGGCGCGGTGACGTGAACGCCAGCCAGCTTGATAACTACATCGAAAACGGTGGCTTCTTTGTCGAACACATCCCGCCTGGGTCGAACTACTACAAACCGTGGAACAAGGCCTATCAGGCGTGGGCCGTGAAGATGGGCCTGTATGATGCGCCGCAACCGTATTTGTTCAATCTCTATGTCGAACCGATGCGCAAATTCCAACTTGCCGCGGAAGGCCATGGGGAACGGCAACCCCCAGAGCACCTGCGCGAGCGTATCAAAGCAACCATGTCACCGCTGCCGATCTGGTACGAGACCGATCAGCAGGGCAACGAAGGCTTTACGGTTAATGCGCTGACCCAACGTCCGATGGCGATGTACCATTCTTGGGGCAGCCAAAACGCGTGGCTGCGCCAGTTACATGGTCGCAACCCGCTCTATCTACCGACCAAGCTGATGCGCAAGAATGATCTGAAAGATGGCGATTGGGCGCGGGTCACATCACCGCATGGTGAAATTACCGTGCCTGTCATGGAAATGGCCGCGCTCAATGACAACACCGTCTGGACCTGGAATGCCATCGGCAA
>JBPOFE010000219.1:0-3822 GCA_051252035.1 Sulfitobacter sp. | reverse complement strand
GCAATCTTCATCACATGCGCCAGCGCGTGTGATGGCTCCAACGCCGGAATGATCCCTTCCAATTCGCAGGACAATTGGAACGCTTCCAGCGCCTCAACATCCGTGATCGACACATATTTTGCGCGACCAATCTCGTGCAGCCACGCATGTTCCGGCCCGATACCGGGATAATCCAGACCCGCCGAAATCGAAAACCCTTCCAAAATCTGCCCGTCGTCATCTTGCAACAGGTAGGTCCGGTTGCCATGCAACACACCGGGCCGCCCGCCCGTCAAAGACGCGCAATGCTCCATTTTGGCATTCACACCTTTACCGCCCGCCTCGACGCCGATGATGTTGACTTCTTTGTCATCCAGAAACGGAAAGAACAGCCCCATCGCGTTTGATCCACCTCCGATGGCAGCAATCACCGTATCCGGAAAACGCCCCTCGGCAGCGGTCATCTGTTCGCGAACTTCCTTGCCGATGATGCTTTGAAAATCGCGCACCATCGCGGGGTACGGATGTGGCCCCGCCACCGTGCCGATGCAATAAAACGTATCGCGCACATTCGTGACCCAATCACGCAGCGCATCGTTCATCGCGTCTTTCAACGTACCGCGCCCGGATGTCACCGGCACGACCTCGGCCCCAAGCAGACGCATGCGGAACACGTTGGGGGCTTGGCGTTCAACATCATGCGCGCCCATATAGACCACGCATTTCAGACCAAACTTGGCACAAACGGTCGCCGTGGCAACGCCGTGCTGACCCGCGCCTGTCTCTGCAATGATCCGCTTTTTGCCCATGCGCCGCGCCAGAATGATCTGGCCCAGCACATTGTTGATCTTATGCGCACCTGTGTGGTTCAATTCGTCGCGCTTGAGATACACCTTGGCCCCGCCCAGATGATCGGTCAGGCGTTCCGCAAAATAAAGCGGGCTGGGGCGGCCCACATAATGGGTCCACAGATCGTTCATCTCGGCCCAAAAACTATCGTCAGTTTTGGCCTTTTCGTATTCCTGCTCCAACTCAAGGATCAGCGGCATCAATGTCTCAGACACGAACCGCCCGCCAAAATCGCCAAAGCGGCCGTTTTCATCCGGACCGTTAATGAAGGTGTTGAAAAGATCGTTGGCCATGGCGTGCGCTCCTATCACGGGTTCAGCCACCGTTTACCCCAGCAACACGGCGCGCGAAAGCCCAGACTTCTTGCAAAAAATCATACTTCCCACAAAAGCCCGCGCGTCTGTTTCAATCAAATATCTTGAGCAACTCGCGCTTCAGCTTGTCCTCAACCTCATCCTTCACTGCGTCCTCAACCGACTGACCCTCTTGCTGGATCACACCCAGTTCTTCTTGCAACTTCTCTTGCAGCTTTTGCTTCACCCGTTCCTCTGCCTGCTTTTTCTCAGCATCAAAGTTCAGATCAATCGCGGCCTTCAAATCCGGTTTGATGCTTGGGTCGGCCCATGGCCCTGAAATACGCACCGGCACCGCCAAACCACGCCCGCCGTTGACGCGTAACGCCTTGGGGATCACCGTATAATCCAACGTCTGCGCGCCAAGGTTCACTTGCCCCTTGCCGGTCGCATTGAAATTCGGCAGCAACATCAAAAGGTCACTATTACGCAAAACGCCCTTCTCAATCGCGAACGTCGCATCAAGTGAATCAAATACGGTCGTACCACCTTCCACATCAAACGACCCCAGCAGCTTATCCAGATCAATGCCTTCAATCGCACCGCGACCCACCTTGACCGCGCCATTGCCCTTAAGCGAGCGCATGATCGTGTCCATGTTACCGCCCACACCCAAGAACGAAATCTCTGCGTCACCTTTGCCGCTGAATTTGCTCAGTCCCGCAGTGTCGGTCAGCAATGGCTGCATCTCAACGCCCAGCGCTTTCAGCTTACCCCCAACGGACAACCCACTGCGATTGTTCATCACAAACTCACCGACAAATTTACCGCCATAAGCTGCTACATCGCGCAGCGTAAACACCATCCGCGACCGATCATTGGTCAGTAACGTGCGGGTCGCCCCAAGTTTAAGCGATCCAAGATCAATGCTGTCTGCGCCCAGTACAATCGTGCCATTGAAACTGGCAAGGCCCGATGCATCAATTGGCGCTTTGGACCAGCCGCTGGCTCCGGCGCTTTCACCGCCGCCACCACCGCCTCCCGATCCTTCGCCACCCGTCAGTGAGGTCAGGTCCAAAGCCCCCGCATTCAGCGTCGCATTGACCTGCGGTGTCCCGTTCAAGGTGATGTCCGCCCCACCGCGCAGAGTATTGCCACCCAAATCCGCCACCAGTTCGCGCAGGGCAAGCCGTCTGTCCGGTGTTAACGTCACTTGGGTCTTGATATCAGTCTTCCGACCCAGCCCGGCGGGCAATGCCACGTCACCCATTCCCAGTTCACCCAAGAACGCCGCCGTGTCAGAGGTTTGCAGCCACAGGTCGCCCGCCACAGCGCCCTTCAACGACCCACGCCCGGTCAGCGTCGCACCGCCCCCCTTGGCGCTCAATCGCGCGCGCAGCGGCTGCACGGCACCCGTCAGAAAACTCGCAAACCCGTCAATCGTCGCTTCGACCGTCACCTTGCCGCGCGCCGGACGCAGGGCCGCAACGATATCCGCCGCCCCGCCGCTATCCGGCCAATCCAGCGCCAGATCAACACCCTGATAGGACACCAGATCTGCCCCCTCCGCGTCATAAATCAACGTCGCATCGGTGATTGTTAATTTCTGAATCGTAATCGGCTTGGCCGCGCGCGTGGGTGAGGTCTCTGTCTCAATCTGCGCCTCGCCCGTACCATCGGTGAACTGCCAAGATGCGCGGCCATCGCGCCGCTGTTCCAGCCGGATCGTCGGGCTCTCCGCTTCGATATTGGTGATCTTGATTGTTCCGCTGAGCAAGGACCACGCATCGACCCCTATCGACGCATTTGAGGTACTCAACATCGCGCCTTCCTTGGCCCAATCGGCATTACCGACCTCCAATTGCCCGGCACTCACCCCCAATACAGGCCAGAATGTCATCGCCACATCACCGCTGATCGTGACCTCGCGCCCTGTCACTTTACGCAGTTGATCCGTGGCAATCTTGGCAATCCGATCTGCGGGCAGCAAAAACAGCGACCCTACTGCCACCACCACAATCAACAGCAGTACACCCAATAACCGCATGATCCATTTCATGGCATCCACTCCTCGCCTTTATACTGGGCCTTTCCCAGACCCTTTGCTTGGCTTATAGCGCAGAACATGAGCACAAACCCACCAAATTTACGCCCTGACCTTGCGCCCAAAGCCAAGATCACAAATCCGTCCCGCCCCGGCCAGCCGAGCATCGGCATGGTGTCGCTTGGGTGTCCCAAAGCCTTGGTTGACAGTGAGCGCATCTTGACCCGGTTGCGTGCCGAAGGATACGGCGTGTCGCCTGATTACGCCGGGGCCGATGCGGTGATCGTCAACACCTGCGGGTTTCTGGATTCGGCCAAGGCGGAGTCGCTCGACGCCATTGGTGAGGCGCTCAAGGAAAATGGCCGCGTGATTGTCACCGGGTGCCTTGGTGCCGAACCTGATTACATCCGCGAACACCACCCGCGCATTCTGGCCGTGACAGGCCCGCATCAATACGAACAGGTTCTGGATGCCGTGCATGCTGCTGTGCCGCCATCGCCCGATCCCTACATCGACCTGCTGCCCGCGCAACAGGTATCGCTGACCCCGCGCCACTACAGCTATCTGAAAATTTCCGAAGGCTGTAACCACAAGTGCAAGTTCTGCATCATCCCCGATATGCGTGGACGCTTGGCAAGCCGCCCGGCGCATGCGGTG
>JBPOFE010000218.1:0-3939 GCA_051252035.1 Sulfitobacter sp. | reverse complement strand
CGGATGTGTTGATGCATGCGGTGGTGGAGACGGCAGAGGTTGTGGGGTGACAAAGGCATCCGTCAAACCGTCTGTTGCCCTGCCGATCCTTCTGGGCATTCTGGGCCTGATCATCGGGCCGTTTATTGCGGCCGAACAGGGTTGGGATTTTGGCGTTGCAGGTGGTTTGGAAACGCTGGGCCAAGACCTGTTTAAAGGTGCGGTGGTGTTCGCGGCTGGTGGTGTCTGCTTGGGGCTGATCTTGAATTTTATCATCCACCTTTCGAACAAGCAAAAGGGAGAATGAAGCAATGACCAAAGTTATCAAAGGCGGCATGGTCTGTACCGCAGACCGCACTTGGAAAGCTGACGTATTGATCGAAGGTGAGGTGATCAAACAGATCGGTGAAGACCTGAAAGGCGATGAATATATCGACGCGGAGGGGGCCTATGTCATCCCTGGCGGGATCGATCCGCATACGCATTTGGAAATGCCGTTTATGGGGACCACGGCGGCTGAAACGTTTGAAAGCGGCACTTGGGCAGCGGCGGTGGGCGGCACCACGATGGTGGTGGATTTCTGCCTGCCCGGCGCGGATGGATCTATCAAAAATGCAATCAACGAATGGCACCGTAAAAGCGCGCCGCAGATATGCAGCGACGTCGGCTATCACATGGCGATCACAGGCTGGGACGAAAATGTCTTTAATGAGATGAAAGACGCCGTCGATATGGGGGTCAATTCGTTTAAACACTTCATGGCCTACAAGGGTGCCTTGATGATTGAGGACGACGAGATGTTCGCGTCCTTCAAACGCTGCGCCGAATTGGGTGCGCTGCCGATGGTGCATGCGGAGAACGGCGATCTGGTGGCAGAGTTACAGCAGAAGTATTTTGATCAAGGCATCACCGGGCCAGAGGGTCACGCCTATTCCCGGCCACCTGAGTTGGAGGGTGAAGCGGCGAACCGGGCAATCACGATTGCCGATACGGCGGGTGTGCCGCTCTACATAGTACATGTGTCATGTGAGCAGACCCACGAGGCGATCCGCCGCGCGCGGCAAAAGGGTGTGCGGGTTTATGGAGAACCGTTGATCCAGTTTCTGACGCTGGATGAGAGCGAGTATTTCAACAAGGATTGGGATCACGCGGCACGGAGAGTGATGTCGCCACCGTTTCGATCCAAGGACCATCAGGATTCCCTCTGGGCCGGTTTGCAAGCGGGATCATTGCAGGTCGTCGCAACCGATCATGCCGCGTTCAACACTGAACAAAAACGCGCGGGGCGTGATGATTTCCGGATTATTCCAAATGGTTCCAACGGGTTGGAGGAACGACTTGCTGTGCTCTGGACCGAAGGGGTTGAAACCGGGCGCCTGACGCCAAATGAATTTGTTGCAGCGACCTCAACCAATGTGGCGAAAATTCTCAACATCTATCCGCGCAAAGGTGCGATTGTCGAAGGCGCGGATGCGGATATCGTAGTCTGGGATCCAAAAATCACCAAAACGATCAGCCCGGCAAACCATCATTCTGTGTTGGATTACAACGTGTTCGAAGGGTTCGAAGTGCGCGCGCAGTCGCGTTACACCCTATCGCGTGGCGAGGTGATCTGGGCCTGGGGGCAAAATTCACAACCCAACCCGGGTCGCGGCAAGTTCATCCCTCGTCCAGCCTTCCCGTCGGCAAACGTCGCGCTGAGCAAATGGAAAGAGTTGAACAGCCCGAAGATGATCAAACGTGATCCGCTGAACATTCCGGCGGGGATTTAACATCGGTATGACGTCGGTAATATGTCGGTGCCCGAGCGGTGCAAGGAGAAATCTGTGAGTGACCCCAAGAGCGTGATCAGCGCCAAAAATCTGGACCTCACATTCCAGACCAACGATGGGCCGATCCATGCGCTCAAGGACGTGAGCCTTGATATCGGCGCGGGTGAGTTTGTCAGCTTTATTGGGCCGTCTGGCTGTGGCAAGACAACATTTTTGCGGGTGATGGCGGACCTGGAACAACCCACGGGCGGCTCGGTTAAAGTAAACGGAGTCAGCCCCACCGAAGCGCGCAAAGCCCGCGCCTATGGCTATGTGTTTCAGGCCGCAGGACTTTATCCTTGGCGCACGATTGGCGGCAACATCCGGCTCCCGCTAGAAATCATGGGCATCTCAAAATCGGAGCAGGCCGAGCGCGTGGCGCGTGTGCTTGATCTGGTAGAATTGAGCGGGTTTGAAAAGAAATTTCCGTGGCAGTTGTCGGGTGGTATGCAGCAACGCGCCAGTATTGCGCGAGCGCTGTCGTTTGATGCGGATATCTTGTTAATGGATGAACCGTTCGGCGCGCTGGACGAGATTGTACGTGATCACCTGAATGAGCAACTGCTTAAGCTTTGGGACAGGACGGGCAAGACCATTGCCTTCGTCACCCATTCTATCCCCGAAGCGGTGTATCTAAGCACCAAGATCGTTGTGATGAGCCCGCGGCCGGGTCGGATCACGGATGTCATCGACAGCCCGCTGCCGCGCGTGCGGCCGTTGGACATCCGGGACACGCCTGAATTCCTGGAAGTGGCGCACCGGGTGCGCGAAGGACTACGTGCGGGGCATGCAGATGAATAGCATTGATAAAGCGGCCCGAATGGTCATGGGTGTCCATTCCCATCCGGGTCCGCTCCGCCGTTTGTGTCGGGGGGCGGGGTCCCACTTCATCGTTCACGGTCATCGGCTTGCCAGCCTGTACCGCCGATATAAAAGACCAGCTAATCCTTTCATTGTTCTTAAAATATGCAAAAAACCGAGCCTGCTGCGAGCGCTGAAAGGTGCATATTTGTGGAACAATGAAGCTGGGGGTGTCGCATGACCCGCAACATCCTGCCTGTGTTGACGGTGATCGGGTTTTTGTTGGCCTTTTGGTATGCGGCGGCGGTTTGGCTCAATGCATCCTGGGCCTATGATAAATCCACGCGGTCGGGTGAGGTTTTGACCACCAGTACGTTGATCGCGGACACATGGAGCCAGGAAAAACCGAAACTGCCCGCGCCGCATCAGGTTGGCGCAGAGATCTGGAAAACCACTGTTGAGAAGAAAATCACATCGAAACGGTCGTTGGTTTATCATGCTTGGGTGACGTTGAGCGCGACTTTATTAGGGTTTGTCCTTGGCACGGGTCTGGGCATTCTGCTGGCGGTGGGCATTGTCTTTAACCGTACCATGGACATGAGCGTGATGCCTTGGGTCATCGCAAGCCAGACTATCCCGATCCTCGCGATTGCGCCGATGATCATTGTGGTGCTTAACGCCGTCGGCATTTCGGGGCTGCTGCCCAAGGCGATGATCAGCATGTATTTGTCATTTTTCCCGGTGGTCGTGGGCATGGTCAAAGGTTTGCGGTCGCCTGATGCGATGCAGTTGGACCAGATGCGCACATGGCATGCCAGCAAGGCGCAGACGTTTTGGAAATTGCGCCTGCCTGCGTCGATGCCGTATTTCTTTACGTCGCTTAAGATTGGTATGGCGGCATCTTTGGTTGGGGCGATTGTCGGTGAACTGCCGACAGGTGCAGTTGCGGGTCTGGGCGCTCGGTTATTGGCGGGGAGCTACTATGGTCAGACCATCCAAATCTGGAGCGCTTTGATCATGGCAGCGGCACTGGCGGCAGCTTTGGTGGGTATCATTGGGGTTGTGCAACGTGTGACACTTAAGCGGATGGGGATGGCACAATGATCTGGCTGCTGTTTGCTGTTCTGGCGTGGTGTTGTGGCATGGCCGTTAATGTGTGGCTTGCCCGTAGAAAACCAAACCGCTGGGCTGCACTGGCGGCACCGATCATCTTTGGCGTGACGTTGCTGGCCGTTTGGGAAGGCATCGTACGCGGCTTTGCGATCAATCAGGTATTACTTCCTGCGCCGACAGCCATAGCATCACGGTTTGTGGAATCTATAGACATCTTATGGGTCGATTTTGTTCA
>JBPOFE010000217.1:0-4028 GCA_051252035.1 Sulfitobacter sp. | reverse complement strand
CCGGTCACGGCACCGGACTTAATCGCCGCCTGTTCAATCTCGCGCATCTGCGCGGCGGTCAGTAATTCGGTCATCGCTTCTCTCGATTCAGTTCTGCGTAATTTTTAGGCGCTCTGCATATTTTTCACGCAGCACTCATTTTTTTGCACCGTGTTTCCCCGGTAGCCTAGCCCCTATGGTGGACCCTGCCCATCCAAAATGAAATGACGCCACCAACGCGCGCAATATTTTGGAGGATCCGACATGAAAAAGATCGAAGCGATCATCAAACCGTTCAAACTGGACGAAGTCAAAGAGGCCCTTCAGGATGTTGGTGTACAAGGCCTTAGCGTGATCGAAGTCAAAGGCTTTGGCCGTCAAAAAGGTCATACCGAACTTTACCGTGGTGCGGAATACGTTGTTGATTTCCTGCCCAAAGTGAAAGTCGAAGTGGTGCTGGACGACGATCAGGTCGATGCCGCGATTGAGGCCATCGTAGACGCGGCAAAAACCGAGAAAATCGGCGACGGCAAAATCTTTGTCTCAACCATCGAACAAACCATTCGCATCCGCACCGGGGAAACCGGGTCGGACGCCCTGTAAAAACAATCAAGACATTCCAAACAAAGGACCAAACTCATGGACAACAAAGCGTTCCTGAAAAAGATCAAGGATGAGGACATCGAATATGTCGACATCCGTTTCACCGACACCCGCGGCAAGCTGCAGCACGTCACCGTGGTGAATGATCTGGTGGATGAAGATTTCCTCGAAGAAGGATTTATGTTTGACGGTTCCTCCATCGCGGGCTGGAAAAGCATCGAAGCCTCTGACATGAAACTGATGCCGGATGTGTCCAGCGCTTACGTTGACCCGTTTTATGCCGAAAAAACCATCTGCGTGCATTGCTCAATCGTTGAGCCGGACACCAATGAACCCTATGACCGTGACCCCCGCGGCACGGCAGAAAAAGCCGAAGCCTATCTGAAATCCTCCGGCATCGGGGATACCGCCTTCATGGGCCCGGAGGCTGAATTCTTTCTCTTTGACGATGTGAAATACTCCAACACAATCAACAAAGTTTCGTACGAAGTTGATGCGTCAGATGGATCGTGGAACACCGATACAGATTACGAGATGGGCAATATGGGCCATCGCCCCGGCCTCAAGGGTGGCTATTTCCCGGTCAACCCAACGGACGAGGCTCAGGACCTGCGCGCCGAAATGCTCTCAACCATGAAGCGGCTGGGCATGAAGGTGGACAAGCACCACCACGAAGTTGCATCCTGTCAGCATGAGCTGGGCCTGATCTTTGGCACGCTGACCCAACAGGCCGACGAAATTCAGAAATACAAATACGTGATCCACAACGTGGCACACGCCTATGGCAAATCCGCGACCTTCATGCCCAAGCCGATTTATGGCGATAACGGGTCTGGCATGCACGTCAACATGTCGATCTGGAAAGACGGCAAGCCACTGTTTGCGGGCGACAAATACGCTGATCTGAGCCAAGAAGCGCTATGGTTCATTGGCGGTATCTTGACACACGCCAAGTCGCTGAACGCCTTCACGAACCCCACCACCAACAGCTACAAACGCCTGATCCCCGGCTTTGAAGCCCCAGTTCTGCGCGCCTATTCTGCACGCAACCGCTCAGGCTGTGTGCGTATCCCATGGACAGAAAGCCCCAAAGCCAAGCGCGTCGAAGCGCGTTTCCCTGATCCGGCGGCAAACCCTTACCTGTGTTTCGCGGCCCTGCTGATGGCGGGTCTGGACGGCATCAAGAACAAAATTGATCCCGGTGAAGCGATGGACAAGAACCTCTATGACCTGCCCGCCGAAGAACTGGCTGGCATTCCAACGGTTTGTGGCTCATTGCGCGAAGCCATGGAAGAATTGCAGGGCGATATGGATTACCTGCTGGCCGGTGACGTGTTCACCAAGGACCAGATTGAGGGCTATATCGCGTTGAAGATGGAAGAAGTGCACAAGTACGAGCACACACCCCATCCGGTTGAATTTGGCATGTACTATAGCTGCTAAACCCCCAATTCGATTTGAATTTAAGGCGTCCCTTCTGGGGCGCCTTTTTTTATTCGGGGCCGTCGTTTTCGCGCATGACACGGGTCAGATGTGATCCTAAACACGCAGCTTTGCGCGCCCGATTTGGCGCAACAGGTACGCGGTCATTAAGGCAAATGACCCAACGTTATGTTTTTTTATTGCCGCAAGGCTGCCTCAATTCGACCGCTTTGTTCTTGCAAAAGTATGTCATCAACTGCTGATCAAGGTACTGACCCATGACCACACAGACAGATTTCGCTACACGCATCAAACGCATCAACAAAGGTGCCGTGAAAGCCAACCGTAAGCGTCGCAGCAAGTCGCGTGTCAGTCTGGGCAGTCTGATGGTGATGCCATTGATGACCTGCGCCTTTATGGCGGGCGGTGTGGTGCTGTATTGGGAAATGCTGGAACGACCAACAGCCACCCCGCTGCAACTGGCAAGCGATCTGACAGCTCATATTCTCTCGTATTTGGTGTAACTGCTCCCACAGCCTGCCTTTCTCTTTGCATGTGCGCGAGAGGCCGCTAAACTTGTGAAAATATTCACCAGTCAGAGGTTACACATGCTGTCCCTAAAATCATTCGTTTATTCCCTTTCTGTTACCGTGGCCCTTGCCGCCCCTGCCTATGCTGCGCAATGCGGCAATTCCGGGGGTGGGTTCAACGCCTGGAAAGCCGCCTTTGCCGCTGAAGCACAAGCGGCAGGTGTCAAACAGCGCGGCCTTGCCGCATTGGCAAGCGCGAAATATGCAACTGGCACCATTGCCGCCGACCGCAACCAAAAGTCATTCAGATACTCGCTGAGCAAATTCATGCAGGTCCGTGGGGCCGATACGATCGTGTCCCAAGGTCGCAAGCGCAAGGCGCGCAATGCGGGGTTCTATCAATCCCTTGAACAGCGTTACGGCGTGCCAGCGGGTGTGCTATTGGCCATTCACGGCATGGAAACTGGTTTTGGCGGGTTCATGGGCAACTCTTCGGTGGTCTCTGCGATCACAACCTTGGCCTATGATTGCCGCCGCTCGTCATTCTTTGTGCCGCATGCCATTGGCGCGCTGGTGTTGGTCGACCGTGGTGCGATTACGGCAAACACCAAGGGGGCCAAACATGGTGAATTGGGCCACACCCAATTTCTGCCCGGTAACGCATTGAAATACGGTGTGGACGCAACGGGCGATGGCCGCGTTGATTTCTACAATGAAGCGGACGCATTGGCATCCACCGCCAACTTTCTGCGCCAAAAAGGCTGGAAACCCGGTGGGGGCTATCAAGAGGGTCAAACCAATTTCCGCGTGATCAAGCAATGGAATGCCGCAGGCGTCTATCAAAAAGCGATTGCAATCATGGCCGCACGCATCGACGGCTAAAACATCGCGGCGTGCCGCTCATCTGGCACGCCGCCCTCGCCTTCATCGGGCCAAGTAAACTCAAAAACCACAGTCATCGCATGTGCCGCGTTCATGCCCTTGCGCAACCGCCGCATGCCTCCTATTTCACATCCCAAGGGTCAGGCCCCTGCCGTCCGCACTTCGGTGAAGTCCTGAAACGAACAACACACCAATCTCTCGCAGATTGTTGGGCAATGCGGACCCCCTGCACGCTTCAGCGAGAATAGGAGTGTTTGATATGACCAATTCTATCCCGTCCCGTGACGTTCTGAAATTACAGGCAAAGCGCCTGCGTGGTGATATGGCCGCCCGCGGCCAGAACATGAGCCATGCGGAAGCCTTGGAAACCGTTGCCCACCAATGGGGCGCGCGTGATTGGAACACCATCGCCGCACAGGCCCGCAATGATCAGCCCGGCTGGACACCCGGCCAAACGGTCTCTGGCCGTTATCTGGGTCATCCGTTCACAGGACAAGTTAAGGCCGCGCGTATGGCCTCCAGTGGCTTCTGGTCACTGACCCTGCGCTTTGATCAACCCATCGATGTGGTGACATCTGACCTGTTCAGCTCGTACCGCCGTCAGGTCAACAC
>JBPOFE010000216.1:0-4120 GCA_051252035.1 Sulfitobacter sp. | reverse complement strand
ATCGCCGCTCATAAACGCGGTGCGGGTCAGGTCGGCAACCGTAACCATTTGTTTGACGGTCTTGCGGCCGGCTTCGGTATTGTAATGCGGGTTCTTAGACAGAACGATCGCGACCTCGGCGTCAATCGACAGGTAGTTCAGTGTCGAAACCAGTGACCAACGGTCCATCTGTCCTTGGTTGATTTGCTGTGTGCCGTGATAAAGACCTGTCGTGTCGCCCAAACCCACCGTGTTGGCGGTGGCGAAAATCCGGAAATAGGGATGCGGTTCGATCACCTTGTTCTGGTCCAGCAGCGTGAGCTTGCCGTCCGTTTCCAATACGCGCTGGATCACAAACATCACGTCCGCCCGGCCCGCGTCGTATTCATCAAACACAATCGCGGTCGGGTTGCGCAGTGCCCAAGGCAAGATACCTTCTTGGAACGCGGTTACCTGCTTGCCATCGACCAGTTTGATCGCGTCTTTACCGATCAGATCAATCCGGCTGATGTGGCTGTCGAGGTTGACGCGCACGCAGGGCCAGTTGAGCATGCTTGCCACTTGTTCAATATGGGTCGATTTACCTGTGCCGTGATAGCCTTGGATCATCACACGGCGATTGTGATTAAAGCCCGCAAGAATGGCGAGGGTGGTGTCTGGGTCAAATTTGTAGGTGCTGTCTTGGGCGGGCACGCGGTCAGAGCGGTCGGCAAAACCTTTGACAACCATATCAGTATCAATACCAAAGACGTCGCGAACGGAAATCTCTTCGGTTGGTTTCGTGTTGATGTCCAATGCGCCGTCGTCCATGCCGTGTGATCCTTATGCCTTGCGCCGCACCTTTGCTACGCGCGTGTCTGGTGCAACATATCGCGGTGAGGCGCAAGGGAAAGGGGGAATTGGCGCTATACGGTATCGCCAGTTTCGATCTGCACCAAAACTGCGCGACCTTTGAGCAAAGCATGCCCAAACACGGCACGTCATCTGCTGAGTTTGTCTGCCACATTTGGCAAAACAGCAAAGGACAGCACAATGAATTTGGCAAAACTAACCGCATCCCCGCTTAGATATGAAATCGCCGGACTGACGGCGGCGTTGGGGGGGATTGTTTCTATCGCGATGGTTTTATGGGGCGGCCCGATGTCGCGGTATTTACCCACGGGCAGCGGCTTTCATCTGGCCGCGATTGTTGGCGCGGGGCTTGCCGGGTTGATTTGTGCAAGTGGCTTTGGGCGCATGGGCAGGCGCGGCTGGTGTATTGCCGCCGCGACCGCGTGTATTGCAACGCTGATGGGTGCCGTTCTTGGAGCAGGGTTGATTGGTCTGTTTGCAGGGACAATCTTTGGCGCGCCGATGGGGGTCGTCGCCATCATCGATGCCAGCGCCAGCGTGGTGACGGTAGGCATCTGGACGATGACAATGGCGGCCCTGCATCTTGCTGCCCGAAGGGCTCGGACCACAGGTCGCCACCTTAGTCCTTGAAGTTGCGGCTGCCCTTAATCTGGTCCCACGCCCAAACGACCTGTTGCAATTGCTCTTCCTGTGATCGGTCGCCGCCATTCATATCAGGGTGCAGCACTTTGATCAGCAGCTTATAGGCTTTGCGGATTTCTGGTTTGGTCCAGGTGTCTTTGGCCTCCAGAATTTCCAGCGACCGACGTTCAGTCGGGGGCAGGCGACGCCCCGCTTGCGGCCCCTTACCGGGGTTTTGCGTGGCGTTTGCACCCAAGACCTGATGCGGATCCTCGATACCAAGCCGCGCCCATGCACGCGCTTCGGGATCGCCCATCGGTTTGGTGGGCCGTTCCCAGACCTTGTCGCTGTTTTGTTGGGCATTCATCTCGGCTTCGGTGGTGCCGTCAAAGAAATTCCATTTCAGGTTATACTCACGCACATGCGCCTGACAGAACCAATAAAAATCATCCAGCACATCGGGGGCCTTGGGTGCGCGGTATTTGCCCGCTTCCTCACAGCCCGCGTGGTCACAGACCCGGCGCGATGTTTCAGACGCGCCAGACATCCCCCGTCTGCCACGAGGGTTTTTCTTTTTCGATGTCGACACAGACATGTCAAAACCAAATGGATCTGCTTTGCGCATGGGATAGACCTTTCCGACTCAGGCGGGTCACTTTAGACGCTGTGGGGCGAGATTGAAGGGGGTACGATAAATAAATGTCAGTTAACAAGGTGTCAGTGACACAGGAAATTGAGGACCGTCTAAGGGCGGCATTTGAGCCATCCGAATTAGAAGTCGTGGATGACAGCGAAAGCCATCGCGGCCATGGCGGATATCAAGAGGGCGGCGAAAGCCATTTTAATGTGAGGATACGCAGCGCGCATTTCAAGGGGTTGTCGCGCGTGGCGCGACACCGTGCGGTGCATGGTGCGTTGGGGCCGGACCTGATGGGTCGTATTCACGCGCTGGCGCTTGATCTGGACATTTAAGAGCGCGCTCTAATCTTTTGATTTCTCAGAACCTCTTGCTGTCGCGAGACTGCTCAATGCGGGTCCAACGCCACCGACATTGCCGGTATTCTCAACCCCATTGTCCCATGGATCCGCTGCATCGGATTTGCTGTTTTTGCGCGGTTCCTCAGCGGGTTGAGCGTTATCTTGAACCGCGATTTCCGTGACCTCCTTTTTCTGGGGAGCCACAGTATCCGGCGCTGGCAAAAGTTCCGGTTTGAACAATTCCGCATCCGTTTCGCGCAGCCGTCGGAACACCAACACATTGCGCCATTCGGTCGTAGACCCGGTCAGACCCACGCGCTCAATGGAGGGCAAAGTTTCAGCCCTTTGATATTCCCAACCGTATCCGGCCAAGCCGTTCATTAATTCCTGAAGCCCATGCGAAAACCGCGCCTCGGCCCCTTTGACACCTTTGCCTTTGAGACCCTTGGCGGGGGCGGGCACAACTTTGTATTCGTAACGCGGCATCGGGAACTCGTTGACTTGGAATTTTCTGGTTTTAGCAAATGTAGGGGAGGAGGGGAAGGTCGGTATAACGTCGGTGTTTTAGTTGGCATCTGGCGCGCACTTTGAATCCTCTACACGAATTGGTTCGTTTTGCGATGGGGTGGAAATGCGGACACATTAGACACTCCCTTGAATGAGAGACTTCCGCCCCCTAAGCTGTATATCGTTGGAATGCTTCGCTATTGGAAGGGGCACTCCTAAGGGGGTTAGAAAAAATCAAAGACGTCAGTCCACTCATTCGACTCAAAGGCCCAGCCAATGACTCTTGAGCAATCAAGATGATCACAGCGTCGCCAGAACTGCTGGCGATTTCGCATCGCTG
Organism: Sulfitobacter sp.; assembly: GCA_051252035.1. Taxonomy (GTDB): domain Bacteria; phylum Pseudomonadota; class Alphaproteobacteria; order Rhodobacterales; family Rhodobacteraceae; genus Sulfitobacter. The sequence continues at coordinate 843 of JBPOFE010000216.1, read as the reverse complement.
GTACAATGCAGTCGTGTCGCGCAAAGAACCGGAGCTCAGAAATTTCCTGTCAAAAGGATCAGAACTTCGTTTTGTAGGCTCCGCTGAAAGTGAGCTATGGCTCGGACCCGCAGTGCGCGAGGGTATTGGAAAACACTTCAACGAAGTGCCTGATGTCCTTAAGAAAGAAGAACTATTAGGTGAGGCGTTCGAAACCGGTACTACCGGTTGGAGTTTTTTCGCACATCGTTTCTGGTTCGAGACTCTGCCCGAACCCTTTGTTTTTAGAACAACTCTGATCTTTGTTCTTGAAGACGGGAACTGGAAGATTGTTCATCGCCATGCATCCCTGCCAACGCCCAATGAAACTTCGATAGGGCACAAACACGCTGCGATACAAGATCTATTGGAAGCGGCGCAAGATGGTTTCAAACTGGGCCAGACTGAAGGTCTGGCGTCTATTATGTTTACTGACATTGTGAACTCTTCTCCCATCGCTTCAGCGGTTGGTGATCGAGAATGGTCCGCTATTATCGCGACCCATTTTAACGATCTGCGTAATGTAATCGAGGAACAGGGCGGCCAGTTTGTGAAGTCATTGGGCGACGGAACGATGTCCAGCTTTGCATCTGCGCGTTCGGCTTTGACAGCAGCAAAAATCATTCAGGACCGACTGCTAAAACAGATTGAAGAACCCAAGCTGAGCCTGCGGATCGGTATCCATACCGGCGACGTGGTTCATTCGGGCGAAGATTTCTTTGGCACTGTCGTAAACAAAGCTGCACGGGTCACAGCAATCGCAGGAGCGGGCGAGATTTGCCTCTCAGACGTAACACAGGCAGTTGTTGGCAGCGGACCCGATTT
>JBPOFE010000215.1:0-4157 GCA_051252035.1 Sulfitobacter sp. | reverse complement strand
AACAGAACAGAGATCGGAAATTCCACCTTGAATTCACGTTTCACGCTGGCAAAAAGCCGCACAGCGATCAATGAATGCCCCCCCAGATCAAAGAAACTGTCTTCAACGCCGACAGGGCTGACACCCAACAGGTTCTGCCACATCTCCGCCAGCCGTTCTTCGATGCCATTACGCGGTGCGACAAAGCTGTCGTCGAGGTCCGGACGCTCAAACGTTTGACCCGGTGCTGCGGTTTCCTGCGCGGGTTGGTCGGCTTGGGCGATCAACTGATCCAGCGGGATGGACGAGACCAATACTTGTGGACGGCCCAAGGCCAGTGCACGGCGCAAGGCCTGCGGTCCCTCGGACGCACGGATGCCTTGGCTGACCAGATAGGCCAGCCGTTCCTCTGCCGGGCTGCGCTGCTTTTCATCGGCTGCGTCGTCAAACTGAACTTCGCGCGCATCCAGCGGTGCAGTTGCCGCAAAACCACCCTCAAGGCGCTTCATCTCAAAATCGCTGACCTCGACCAGCACCTTGCCAGCCGCATCGCAAATGGTCACATCAAACCGGGCAAATCCGTCCCCGGCGTGTCCGTCAGACAGGCGCACCCATGATTTTATCGTTGCAGGCAGTGGCGCATGAACTGCGATCCGGCCATAGGACACTGGCACCCAAAGGTGTTGCGCGCCATATCCCGGCACCAAATCAATGGCCCATCCTGTCGCCAGATCCATCAACCCGGCATGCAGCAAGTGGCCGTGGCTCAGATCGCCTTGAACCTCCTCAGGCAATGCCAAGGTCGCCAGCCCTTCGCCCGCGCCCATTGAGGTATCGCGCAGCACATGCCAGTGCGGCCCAAAGTTCAGATGCGCTTCTTGCGGTGACTTGATTCTGGACGCGTCGGTTTCGGTATTAACCTTTGTGCAACGGGTAGCAATCTCTGTTAAATCAACATCTTGCGGTTGACCCTTGGCCATCTGTGACACTGTCGCTTGTGCATGTAACTGCCAGCCATCCTTGCCGTTCACCACACAATTGCTACGCAATTCAGCGGCAAAGCCCGACGCTTCAGGGCGCAATGTGATCCGCATCTGACGCAGCACGCCATTGTCCACCGGCATCGCGCGCAAGAAATAAAGATCGCGGATGTCAAAGCCACCCGTCATGCCCTGCGCCTGTGCGGCCTCAGCCAGCAGTTCGATATATCCAGTGCCGGGCATCACCGCTTGACCGTCTGTGGTCCGGTGTTGATCAATCAGCCAATCGGCGTCAGACAGATCAGCGGTAAACACCGGATCGCCATTTACATCCGCGCCCGCCGTATCCAACAAAGCCGCATCGAGTTTACGGGGCGGTAGCACATCAATCGGCGCGCCACCCGTGGCCATTGCGGCCATGCCCACATCGGCCCAGACACCCCAGTTCACCGCGATCACGCGGGTTTCACCACCCCGGCGCGCCGCAGCAAAGGCATTGAGCCACGCGTTGGCGGCGACATAATCCACCTGCCCCGCGTTGCGTGTGGCCGTACTAGTCGAGGAAAACAGCACCATCAATTCAAGCGCGCCATCCGGCAGCAATTGATCAAGCACGCGCAGGCCCTGCACCTTGGGCGACAGAACCGCGTCGATCTGCGCATCGGATTTACCCAGCAGCGGGCCATCATCCAAAACACCCGCGGCATGGATCACACCCGTCAGCGCTCCATGGCGCGCGGTCAGATCGTCAATCACCCGGCGCATCTGCGCAAGGTTGGCCACATCGCCTGCGGCGACCTCAACCTGCCCGCCCTTGGCCTCGGCCAAAGCCTCAAGCCGCATCACCGCACGCATCCGGCGGGCAGTGGTATCTGCGGCACCGTGGTTGGCCAGATAACCGTTCCATGCTTGGCGCGCGGGCAGCGGATCGCGGGTCAGTAACACCACATTCGCCGCGTGAGTGTCCAAAATATCAGTGGCCAACGTCAGCCCAATGCCGCCAAACCCACCAGTGATCAGATAGGTGCCGCCATCACGGAAAGCGGGCGCTTCGCTGGTAGGCAACGCAACAGATTTATAACCCATCTCAAGCCGTTTGGCACCACGATAGGCCGCGATGATGTTGGCGGGGCTGGCCATCAAATCTTCGATAATGCGTCCGGTCAGATCATCCTGCGGTGTTTCCGGTGTCGCACGGACAAACCAGCGTTTGGCCGGCGCTTCGTCCGCGACCGATTCAAGATCAATCTGCGCTGCGGTGACGCCCGGCATTTCGCGGGCAAATACGCCCACCGGGCCACTGATCATGGACTTTTCAGGATGGGTCAGCGCCTCGTCCTTGACCTGCGCCGCACCGCTGGTGAACACACTGAGATGCAAGGGTTTGTCGAGACCCGCCTCGGTCAGCGCCTGTGCCAGCCATGTCAGGCTCCAGAACCCCTGTTCAAGATTGCGGTCAAAAGTACTGCTGCCGGGGCGCGGGGCTTGTGCATCGTCGGTCAGCCAGAAATGCCCGATCCGGTCTGGCATTTGGCCCGCTTCTTGCAAGGCCGCGATCAGTTGGTCATAGCCCATACGCCCCTGTTCGGCGGCAAAAGCATAAGCGTTTTCAGCCACATTTGCGAAAGCATCACCCGCACGGACGGACACCACCGTATGACCCGCCGCAGAGAGTTCGGCCATCACTGGGGTGGCAAGCCCCGCCTCATCCGCAAACATCAACCATGTCATCGGTGTCGCCGCCAAATCAGTGATCACATCCACATCCGCATTGGCAAAACGTGGGTGCCATGACGGGACCGAGCCCCAGTCGACGATATCATCGCGGCGCACCATCAAGGGTGCCCCTGCTGCCACGGTCGCTTTGCCGGGTTCAATGAAATACCTGCTGCGCTGGAACGCGTAGGTCGGCAGCACCACGCGATTGCGCTTGGCCTCGCCCCAAATCTGGCCCCAATCCGCATCGACACCGCAGGCCCAAAGACGACCGATCACCGAGATAAAATAGGCGTCATCCGCAATATCTTGATCCGTGTGTCGCAGCGATGACAGCACTTGCGCCGCCGCGATCCCCTCGCCCATCTGCGCCAAGGCGCTGAGGGCTTTGCCGGGCCCGACCTCAAGAAACACCCGTTTGCGCGGCGCACTTAAGGACGTGATACAATCGGCAAAATTCACCGTATTGCGCAGCTGGCCAACCCAGTATTCCGGGTCGGTGGCCTGCGCGTCGGTGATCAGATCGCCCGTGCGGTTCGACATAAACGGCATCTGCGGCGCTTGCAGGTTCAGTTTTTGCAGGAAGGCGCGATAGCGGCCCAAAATCGGTTCCAACATGCGGCTGTGCGCCGCGATGTCGATGGCGATGCGCTGGCATTCGATATCCTGCGCCGCGAGCCGTTCCTGCATCGCATCAAGCGCGGCTTGCGGGCCAGACACGGCAATCAACTCAGGCGCATTTATGGACGCGATATCCAGATCATCACCCAACAGCGGCATGATCACATCCATCGTCGCCGAAATGCTCAGCATCCCGCCCGCTGGCACCTCGTCAAAGAGTTGCCCACGCAGCAGCACCAGATCAATCAGACCCTCAAACGACATCACGCCCGCAAGGCAGGCGGCGACGTTTTCACCCATCGAGTGCCCCACCATCGCGGCAGGTTTCACACCCCAGCTGAGCCATAACTGCGCCAATGCGTATTCGACGATGGCAATCAGCGGCAATTGCACCGATGGGGTTTTAAGGCGCTTTTCGGCGGCCTCGGCCTGATCGGCTTCGGGCAACCACAATTCCCGAATGTCGTAATCCAACTGCGGTTGCAGATGCTCCAGCCCTCGGTCCATCCATTCGGCAAACACCGGCTCTGTCTCATAGAGATCCCGCGCCATGCCCGCATATTGCGCACCACCACCGGGGAACATGAACACAACCTCAGGCTTTTCACCCAACACATCATGGGTGAACACGCGTCGGCTGTCGCCGCTTTCCAGCATCTCTGCGGCTTCGGCGTGGGTTTCAGCCACCACAACGCGGCGTTTTTCAAAGCCACGCCGCCCGTTTTTCAGGGTAAAGGCCACATCGGCAAGCGGTTGTTCGGGATGCGCGCGCAGATGCGCGGCAAGGGCGGCGGTATTCGCGTCGAGTGCTGATTTGGACCGCCCAGACACGCAAATCGCGTGGAACGGCCAATCGCTTTC
>JBPOFE010000214.1:0-4170 GCA_051252035.1 Sulfitobacter sp. | reverse complement strand
GCTTGCAAATCGCTGATGTTCAGCGCCGCACGTGTCGCCCCCGCTTTGCGCGGCAAGGGCACTTCGTCCGGCCACAACGTGAACGCCATCGCGGGCCCTTTCACGTCCATCGCCGCCAACACCTTTGGATGCACTTCGCCATAGATACCCAGCACCTTTTTCGGCCCCAGACAAATCATACCATGCCGTCCGGGGTGCCACCACGCGGCTGCCCCACGCAAAATCTGCACCCGCGCAGGCGCACCCATCGCCGCCAGCACTGCTTCGGCGTCTGCCTTGACGTCAAAAACATCGATGGCACGCGCGGCACCGTGCACATCCTTGGGTCCGGTACGCCCGACCAACAGACCGGAAATCAAATTATGCTGCTCGCCCGGCTCACCACCGTGAAACGCGGGGCCAACCTCAAACAGCGCCATATCAGCAAAGCCACGCGCCTGATTGCGCGCTGCGGCCTGCAACAGGCCCGGCAACAATGCAGGGCGCATATGGCTCATGTCGCTGCTGATCGGGTTTTCCAGCTTGGTCTCATCCGTACCGCCACCAAACAACGCGGCAGAGGCCTGATCAATAAAACTGTAGCTGACACATTCGTTATACCCCAACGCGGCACAGGCCCGCCGCGCGGCGCTGATCCGTTTCTGCATCGGCGACAGGATTGGGCGTGGCACGCCATCGCTGAGCCGTGGCAAGGGACGCCCCTCAAGTTTGGTCAAGGACGCAATCCGCGCCACTTCTTCCACCAGATCGGCTTCACCCTGCACATCTGGACGCCAGCTTGGCACATGCGCCATATCGCCTTCCAACCGAAACCCAAGTGCCGTCAACGTCTGGCGTTGATCACTTTCTGGAATAGTCATCCCCACCAGCGACTGCACCCGCGCCGCGTCTAATTTATAGGCCCGGCTGGTGTCAGGAATCTTGCCCGCGACAATAACCTCTGACGCCTCACCACCCGCATGATCCAAAATCATGCGCGTCGCGTGTTCAATGCCATAAGGCGTCCATTCCGGGTCAATGCCCCGCTCAAACCGATACCGCGCATCCGAATTTATTTTCAACGCGCGCCCAGTGTAGGCCGTGCGGATCGGGTCAAAATACGCCGCCTCAATGAACACATTGGTGGTCTCAGCCGTGCAACTGGACCCTAGACCGCCCATGATACCGCCAAGGCTTTCCACACCGCTCTCATCCGAGATCACAGTCATGTCTTCGGCCAGCGTATATTCTTTGTCATCCAGTGCCGCAAAAACCTCACCACCTTTGGCGCGATGCACCCGCAATGCATTACCTGCAACCTTATCCGCATCAAAGACGTGCAACGGGCGATTGCGATCATAGGTAAAGAAGTTCGTCACATCGACCAGGAACGAGATCGGCCGCAACCCAATCGCACGCAGCTTATCCTGCAACCACGCCGGACTTGGCCCGTTGGTGACACCGCGAATAACCCGGCCAAAGAACACCGGACATTGATCAAGCGTATCTGTGTCAATACTGACGGAAATCGGGCTGGGAAATGCCCCCTCAACCGCATCCACATTGCGTGCCTTCAACTTACCCAAACCACGCGCCGCCAGATCACGGGCAATGCCGCGCACGCCCAGCGCATCGGGACGGTTGGGTGTGATCGCAATCTCAATCACCGGGTCAACCTTGGCCGGATCATGCTCCGCCAACCAATCGACAAACCGATCCCCGACCTCACCAGAGGGCAGTTCAATAATCCCGTCGTGTTCTTCGGACAATTCCATCTCGCGCTCGGACGCCATCATCCCAAAACTCTCAACGCCACGGATTTTGCCAACGCCAATGGTCGTATCGATCCCCGGCACATAAACCCCCGGCTTGGCGACCACCACAGTGATCCCCGCCCGCGCATTGGGCGCACCACAAATGATCTGCTGCACGCCTTCGTCGGTCTCAACCTGACAGACCTGCAAGCGGTCCGCATCGGGATGCTTTTCAGCGGACTTCACATAGCCCAGCGTGAACCCAGCGAGCTTCGCCCCCCGGTCCTCGACCCCTTCAACCTCCAACCCCAGATCGGTCAGGGCATAGGTAATCTCATCCACAGATGCGGTGGTATCCAGATGCTCTTTGAGCCAAGACAGGGTGAATTTCATGGCGCTAATCCTCGTAACAATGCTTGGCGCATTCGGTATCCGCTATTGAGAACAGTTTCAATGAGGGGTTCGATATTGGGCCACGATCCACCCCTTCATTGTTCTTCAAATATGCAAATCCTACATTTCAACGCGGCACATCGCTCAAGGATAGCGCGGCACCCGCCCCATCAACTGATCCAATTGCCATCCAATCCAGCCATGCGGGATGAAATGCCCGCCCGGATGCAGATCAAGCGTAACCGAGTGCCCGTCTTTGCAATCGTCCCAGACCCGCCTGTCAAACGTCAGAAAATCCCGCGCGCCCCATGGGTCGGACTTGTGCCCTGACCCACACTCAAACTGCTGCCGCCACAGCGCCACGGGATATGTTTCATCCTCCCCCGGCCCCATCGGGAAATCCATCACAGTATCGGCAAAGCCATGCACATGGCGGATTTCACGTGGTCCCTGCGGGCAGTCCTCCGTCTGTCGGATCGACCCCGACACCGCAAGCAGGGCCGCAACATCATCGCCATTCTCACAGACATAACGCCACGCCATCGCAGCCCCATAGGAATAGCCCGACACGTAAATCCGATCGTGGTCGATGGGAAAACGCTTGGCCACATCCTCAATCACCGCCTCCGCAAACGCGACATCGTCAGTGTCATCATCCCAAAAATCCCACGTCCGCCCATTGCCATTTGGCGCGATCAGCAAGACCCCCCTGCGCCGAGTGGCCCCAGAGATACGCCGATGTTTGACAATCAAGTCGCCTTGTCGCCCCCAACCGTGGAAATGCAGGAGGACGGGGAGCGGGGTTTCACCGTCCCAGTTGTCGGGGAGTTTGATGTGGTAGGAGCGGTTGTCGAAGGTGCAAGCGGTGGGGCCTGCACAAGTCTGCGCATAACCCATGGCGGGGAGGAGAAAGATTCCGGCGAAGAAGGTAAGCAAGCGCATGATCATAAATGGAAATTATCCAGATCGAGCCAAATGTCACATCACGATGACGTAGGGTGGGTGCAACCCACGTTTCGCCGCGTGGGTTGCACCCACCCTACGCTTGCTATGAAATGAAGTTTGTAAAAAGGCTATTGCCCAACAAGAACTCCAAATTCATCAGCAAGAAGACCGTAGAAAACGGTACAGACCAATAAGAATGTAAGTATGTACAAAGTCGCCTGTGTAAATCGAAAAAGCCACTCACGATAAATAAGTTCGCCGAATATAGCGTAATGATAGACGTGAGAAGGTGCTTTATCTGTTTTATGCGAACCTTTCACACATATGCTCTCATAATGGCTTGTACCGAAGTGAAGCTGGCACCGAATACAAAGTAAAGCAAGCAGCAGATATGCCGTCAATTCGCAAGCAAGTAATACCTCGTACCATAGCGCATCACCGCTTACCGCAAGCATTAATCCGGTCACAGCAATCATCATTGAGATATGTGTCAGCAGTACTCCGGTCTTTGCCTCTAACGACGAGATAAGACTTTCACTATTCCGAACCACATTGACGATTGAGACTGTGCCTCCGTGTGGATTGCTGCGGTGGCCAACTTCCTTTTGCTCAACTTCTGTTATTCTGTATGGGCGGAAGAGGGCTTTAACATGTTCAACCCTCACCTACTCAACCCACCATGCAAGTTCGGCTGATCCAGCGCCCCAAACCCATAATGCCGCAACCAGCGCAGATCTGAATCAAAGAACGCGCGCAAATCCGGTATCCCGTATTTCAGCATCGCGATCCGGTCGATTCCCATGCCAAAGGCAAAGCCCTGCCAGACATCCGGGTCCACTTTCGCGGCTTGCAACACCTTCGGGTGCACCATGCCGGAGCCCAGCACTTCGAGCCAGCCATCACCCTCACCAATCCGCAATTGCCCATCAACCCATGAACACTGGATATCAACCTCGGCAGAGGGCTCCGTGAACGGGAAATGCGAGGCGCGGAAACGGGTTTTGATGCCGTCAATCTCGAAAAACGCGGCAAAGAATTCCTCAAGCGTCCATTTCAAATTCGCCATTGAGATATCTTTGTCGATCGCCAACCCCTCAAC
>JBPOFE010000213.1:0-4171 GCA_051252035.1 Sulfitobacter sp. | reverse complement strand
GCGCTCTTAGAAATAAGACGTTTAAGGCGCGCGGCGATGTGATATTGCTTTAGTCTAAGAGCCAGCTTGTATCTCTTATGCGTTTCAAATTCCGGAGAGATACGCGCGTTAATGTCTCGGGCGATCAATATGCATGCCTCACAACTCGAAATCAGGCCGATTTCAATCATTAGCAAAAAGTACTGCTCCAGATCGTCGGTGGCCACTTTCGGCTCGTCGACTACGCGCATGATTCTCTCAGCACTTAATAGATCGCCCTTGGAAAGGGCTTTCTCCGCTAAGTCGATGAATATTCGTGGTGTGTCATGCATCATGAGTGCATTCCGACGAAGAAGAGATCCACTGTTGGGCTATATGGATACACGCTTTTCTGTTTAAGGTGGTCCAATATTCGAAGAACTTGTTGCCTGGAGTTGCTAATCTTGTCAGATGCTCGAAGTCGGATAGCGCCTTTACTTACTGAATTTACTCTCACAGGAAGCATTGCCGTGTAATTTGAATAGAATACAGGTTCAGTATTGTGGAAATTTACACCCTTCCACAGATCGCCCGGGCGGGGGAGATCTTGGCATGTCCAAAAACGTTGGAATTCTTCCTGCTCTTCTTCATTTAGGCTTATTGACGCAGCGAATGAAAACAATTCATTACGTGGAATTTTTTGATCAACATATCCTTGCTTTGATGTGCTCTCGACAACCGAGAGAGCGCCATCGCTGCTGTAAAGCGCTAAGTCTGCGTGGATACCTTCCTTGGCATTAATATCGCCAAGCAAAGGAGCCACCGCTTCTATGGCACTTGCAACAATGTACTGCTTTCCTGTCAGCGCCAAGTAATTCGCCGAGAGCGTGTAGGCGCCGTCACCAAGTCGCTTTCGGACCCAACCGAAAGAAATCAACGACGCTAAGGCGCGATGTACGGAGCTGCGTGGAAAGCAAAGCGACGTTGAAAGAACAGAAAGACCGACTGCCCCTTCTCGAATAATCTCGTTCAAAACCGCTAAGACGCGTTCTTGAGATGATGTTCCCACAGCACTGCTTTCAGAAGGTGGAACCTTCACACAGGTTGTCGGTGTCTGGCGGTCTTGCATGGTCATAACGCAACCACATTCGCGATTGCAGACCTTGAGCGCCGGATCAAAATATCCAGTTCTTGCGCCCGCAGGAACAAGACGTTCGTCTGCCTCAATCTTATCATTTGTTCCTGCACCTGTCATGTCGCGCTGGTTTGCTGCTGCGATGCGGGATAGATAAGTGGGCCTTCTTGGTATGTTAAAACCCTCTTCGCGAGCCACACCATATTTTTCGTGGAATAATGAAATTGTCACTTCACGAAGCGCGAAATGAAGACTAAGAGTCTTGATTCTAGAACGACTTATGGGTTTCGCGCACTGCGGGCACCCCAATGCAGTCGAAAATAGAGATTTGGGGTAGGGCTGCACAATGGAACTATCGCGTAGGGATATCGCCGTTGATGGGCGAAGTCTGTGTTTTCTTTTTCTGTCAATCTTGATGTGTGCATACACGGCGCCCTTCGACACGGGTAAGGATAGAGCCGGCCTAGCGTTGTTCTTCTATTGGGCATGCATTTGCTCGTTAGGTTACTTTGTCGGCGAGATTTTGGCCCGCAATTTTTATAGATTAGTGAACCCAAAGTTCAGACCGATCACTTATGTCGTGTCCCTGTTAGTAGCTGCTGGGGTCTTGGTCAGCGCCACCGTGGGATTGTTCATTGTACTGATGGGTCCGAACCATTCCGGCGACCCGATCTTGTGGGAAAACATCTTTAAAGTGTTTCCGATCGTCTTAGCCATCGGAGTTGTCAGAGTTGAACTTGAAAGAAAGTTCGCTGTTCGGCGGCTGGAGGCCGAAGAGAAACAGCAAGCTCCAGAGATTTCTGATTTGGTCAAACGGGTATCCAAGAGCTTTGGTTCTGACATAATCTTCGCCCGAAGTAATGATCATTATACTGAAATTGCTACCTCGCAGACACATCATATGGAGTTGATACGATTTCGGGACGCCATGACTGATTTTGAGTGCCTAAACGGAATGCAAGTGCACCGAAGCTACTGGGTTGCTTTTCCTCATATTTCAGAACTGAAAAGAAATGGGCAGAAGATGACATTGCTACTTTCCAACGGGGAAGAGGTTCCTGTCAGCAAGAGCTATCAAAAGAGAGTTGCGGACAAGCTATCTCCGAGTTTCAAAATTTAGAGAATAGAATGCCATCAAGAGGCCATGAGCGCATGAAATTGCTCTCATCACGAAATTAGGAGCACTATCTTCATGTCAGTAATTGCGAAGCTGAAGTCAGTAGATTGGGCAAGAATTGGTATTGATAAAGTTGGAATATCCATTTTGGGTATGGCTATTCTGGCATGCTACTATGCATCTCCTTTTGGCATGGAGCGGTTCATGTCAGGGCCGGACCTCTTTTTCCATTGGGTATTTTTGTGCAGCATTAGTTATTTTTCCGGCGAGCCGATTGTGAGAAACGTCTATCATGTAGTTTCTCCGTACAGGCACCAAATTCTAACTATGATTTTGATTTCGATTTTGGCTGCCACTATCGTTTCTGGCAGCATGTTAGTGTATTTTTGGATACGAGAGTTGTTGGGGGGATTCACTCACTCCCAATCCTCCATGATCGTAAAGGGCGCTTTCCCAACGGCATTTTCGATTGGCATTCTTAGATTGCTATCTGAACGAAGGGAATTTATCAGATCAATGCAAAGCGCTGCGTTGATAGATACCCCAACGGAAGAAATAGAGCTTAGCGTGCTAAAATGGCTTCCAGAAAAATTTGGAAAGAACATAATAGCTGTAAAAAGTAATGACCACTATTGCGACATAATTACTGACAAAGGATGCCATACTGAGCTGAGGCGATTCAAAGATATTCTGAAAGAACTGGAGGCCGAAGACGGCCTACGGGTTCATCGTAGTTATTGGATAAGTAAGCGGAATGTGGAAAGCGTGGAAAGGTCTGGCAATCGGACCACTTTAAAGATGAGCAATGGGGATAAGGTCCCTGTAAGTCTAACCTACCGAAAAGAAACCCTTGAGTATTTGGAGGGATCGGAAGAGTGATCTGTATCCTGCAGTGCGCGGCATAGACTGCTCTATTGCAAGAAATTGGTCCGAATGTTCATTTCGTGAATTTAACAAGGTGGACCTAAGAGCTTACGAAATAGAAACGACGAACTGAACTTCGCACAAAGTTACTCTGGCATTATCGCGGATCGTTGAATGCCTGAATTGAATTGGAAGTGGTTTGTACGACTAAGCTGCTCTTTTGAAATGGTCGAGCATAGAACGCGTGTCGGCGACTAGAAGTATCTAAACAATGCAATTCCGATACATAAGTAGACAAGCAGTCCTAAGGCGGAGAACGGTAATATCCACCAGCCTGGGGGATAATCAAAGTCGCTATTTATATCGGCTTTTTGAGTTGCGCTTGGGTAACCTTGCTGCATCAGCGTATTTCTATTGATACGCCATAGCAATGCGGATGTACTGAGTAATGCAAGGTTCATTACTGTGATGATGTAGGGTTTGAAAAAATTATCTGGGCCAAAGAGATACACAGCCTGGCCAATAATGAATATGGTAATGGCGCATTTAAGAAGGCGAGAACCTGCAGCCGGGGACGGAACCGCCTTTATCCCGATGCCCGTGTTGACGTTGGCATGTTCGCCCGGAGCAGCCTCGTGGCCTTGACCGCACACTGCTGAGCCATAAAATGTCGGTAATGCGGCTTTCTTTGGTGGAAACTTCTCCACTTTCTTAACTCCCTCAAGTTGCCGAGTAGGCCAAACGGTAGTTGAGAGGCCCGCGTACCACATCCAATATTTTGCCAATATCCGATCAGCGGAACAAAGGAGAACTGGATTGTCAGAGGTGTGTAAGCTGAAGTGGAGATCTGCAGCTTCGCAGCCGATGGCCCAGCTCAAGCGACGGTCACCGAAGGGTGGACCTTTCGTGGTTCGCTACTGTTGTTTTGAAGGTAATTACTTCAACAAAGAAGACAGACTGTGGGGGCGGAAACGGATGGGCGAAATCAGCAAAGGCGCCGTGCGGATTGTGCGGACCAGTGGCTCAAGAAAGTATGAATGGCGGGAGGGGCAGACCAAGTGAACTTTGGCTGCATCGGTCATACACAATCAATATCC
>JBPOFE010000212.1:0-4196 GCA_051252035.1 Sulfitobacter sp. | reverse complement strand
AGTGCCGAGGCGGCGCGGCGTGTTCTATCCGCCATTCAAGCAAACCCATCATAGCGTGAAATAGACAACGTTAATCACCTAGCTTGGCGTGAACTTCGGCCAGATCAATCTCGCCAATCGGCATCTTGTTGCCAGGATTTTCAAAGTCATATTTGAACAGATCAAAATCACGCTTGTAGATTTCGCGCACCAGATGCATCGACAGATCGTCAAAGTAATCCTCAACCGGATGCGCCCGCTTTGGCCCATGCCCTTCGCTTTCGTTAAAGCGGGGGATGTCGGCCAAGGCGACTTGATGCGGCGTTTCAATCGCGTTCATGACGTCCTGCATGCCGTCATTAAAGCTCTCGGTCCAAACGATTTTGTCGTATGTACCACCGTTCACAATAAACGTGCTGACATGCCCTGATTGTGCAGACCAATGGATATCCGGATCCATCGGGCGCCTCCAGCGGATGGTGTCACGCGCGAACAGCAAAAACCGGCGGAATGATGCGATCTGGTCAAACTCTTGCTTGCCATCGTCGCCGCCCACCTCGATTCCATATTTTTGGATCAACAGCGGTACAAGGTTGCCGCGGTACCGTTTGCCATTGCGCTGAATGCCGCAAATTTTGTCGAAGAACGACGAAAGGACGCGGGTATATGGATTGCGCACACAGGTGAAGGCGTAAGATTTATGACTGGTCACATTCTGCGTGATCGGCGCTTGAGATCCATCCAAAGCCCATTTATGCAGGCCCGACTTCGCATCGTGAATGTCACCGTCGAAAAAATCACCATGATCAGAGAAATACATGATCTGACCAATGGTCGAGCAGGCGCATTTTGGCACCACGCGGTACACCACGCTTTCGCTTTCCGTCATCCACGTTCCGGGGAAACCCATACTCGCACCACCTCTTGCTCGCTATGCCTGTTTTTAGCAACAGTTTAGCTTTGCCACAAAAAACCAAATATATGCTGTTTATTCAATCAGTTTTCACCATTATCTAGGTAAACAATCAGAGGTATAAGGTCAGTTCGTTTCCAAAATGGCAAAAATCGCCTATATTCTACTGTCTCACAAAGATCCGGTTGCCATTATTCGGCAAGCGGAACGGCTGACGGCTGTCGGCGACTATATGTCGATCCACTTTGATGCGTCTGCAGACCCGGCCCATTTCAAACAGATCAAAGCAGCTCTTGAGAATAATCCAAACGTCACATTTGCGCACAAGCGGATCAAATGCGGTTGGGGAGAATGGTCTCTGGTTCAAGCCACGCTCTACGCTGTACAATCCGCCATCAAAGCCTTCCCACGCGCGACACACTTCTACATGTTGTCAGGCGATTGCATGGCGATTAAGTCTGCCGAATACACCCATCAGTTCCTCGACGAGAACGACGCCGATTTCATCGAAAGTTTTGATTATTTTGAAAGCGATTGGATCAAGACGGGCTGGAAAGAAGAGCGGCTGATCTACCGCCACTATCTGAACGAGCGCACCCATAAAAAGATGTTCTATGCCATGTTCGAGGTACAGAAACGTTTGGGTCTGACGCGTAAAATTCCGGCGGATTTGCAAATTCAGATCGGCAGCCAATGGTGGTGCCTGCGCCGTCATACCATCGAATGGTTGCTGCAGTTCGTGAAAGAGCGCAAGGACGTGGTGCGGTTTTTTCGCACAACCTGGATTCCGGACGAGACCTTTTTTCAGACCCTTGTCCGACATCTGGTGCCGGAGGAAGAAATCCGCACACGAACGCTGACTTTCTTGATGTTCACCGATTACGGCATGCCGGTCACGTTTTATAATGATCACTACGATCTCTTGCTGTCTCAGGATTATCTTTTTGCGCGCAAAATCAGCCCGGATGCAAAGGACCTCAAGCGGCGTTTGGGATTGCTTTACGCGGCTGAGGGTGTGCAATTTCAGATCAGCAACGAAGGGCGCAGCCTGTTTAAATTTCTGTCCGGACGTGGCCGCATTGGCCGTCGTTTCGCCACCCGGTTCTGGGAAACCGAAAGCACGCTGGGCCGGGAACGTGAACTGCTAATTGTGATCTGCAAGAAATGGCACGTCGCCAAGCGGGTGCTGGACCGCATCCGCCAAGTCACCAATGTACCCGCAATCGAATACATCTTTAACGAACAAGACGCGCCGCTACCCGATCTGGGCGGCATTCAGAACACGTTGGAAAAACGCACCCGCCACCGCCGCGCCTTGATGCGGATGCTATTTGATTACTTTGAAACTGATCGCCTTATCGTCTGCATGGACCCTGAAAACCTTGATCTTCTGAATGACTTTGCCTCGGATCGCTCTGTCACGCGGATGCTGGAAATCGAATGCCACTTCTCTGATGACTACCTAACGGGTCACGCCATGCGTGTTGGGCTCGCCGGGGAACAGACATCGCAGGACACGTTGGAACGCCTGTTGCCCACCATTCGCAATGACATGGTGCATGAAAGCGACCGGATCAGGGACTGTGGTTTTGAGAACCATCAGCGCCTGCGCGAAGCAGCAACAGAAGATCAAAACGCGGATGCGTTGAGCCAGTTTCTCGCAATCCCGCGCGACAAAGCGCTCGAGATTGCATCGACCGACTATCTCTTTGCCGATTGATCAGGACTTCTTTCGCCAAGTCCCAAGCCAGCGCGAAACACGGCCACTACGCTCAGTCAGGTCATCCTCAATCGCCTCAAGCGTCGGATCAATCCGCGCCAGGCGGAATCGACGCCAGCGGACCCAGATCGCATAGGCGATGGCAAAGAATAGCGTCAGAATAAAGATATTGAGCCAAGGAATACCCTTAGAAGCGTCAGGCCCCTCAACCGCACGTACAGAAATTGCGTTGGGAAAGATCGATAGAAATTCATTGCGCCAGCCATAATGCTTGATCGCCACGTATTTTGCACCATCTGGCGATGACTTGGCATCCGCCGCTTCGGCCTGCAAATTCGATGTATCGAACTTGAAATACGGCGGCCAACCCCACCCGGTATCCTCATTGCGGTACACCATCACATCGCCCTTGGCGCGCCGTGTCTGGATGAAAAACACATCGCGGTTTACCGCAGTGACGTCATTGCCCACATCCGCATGCGCCCAAAAAATAGAATTTTCGCCAAAATCGATGCGCTTTTCGTAGGTGTCCGTCACCCGCACAATATCCACTTGCGGCAACGTATAGTGAAAGAACGCGCCGACAAGCACCCAAAACGTAATCCAGAACACCCATTTGATAATCGCCATTCTGATGGCTCCTTCTTACGAAAAATTGGTCAGGTAGATGATCAACGTGACCAGCACCACAGGCACAATATAAACACCCAAGATCAGTTTACGACGGATAGAACCATCGTATTTTTCCAATCCACGCTGCACAAATGTCTCACGGTCAACCTTTTGCGGCCCGTCCTGCCATTTCTTGCGCAGCTTGCCACGGCGCACGGCGCG
Source organism: Sulfitobacter sp. (assembly GCA_051252035.1). Taxonomy (GTDB): domain Bacteria; phylum Pseudomonadota; class Alphaproteobacteria; order Rhodobacterales; family Rhodobacteraceae; genus Sulfitobacter. Next base: position 750 of record JBPOFE010000212.1, on the reverse strand, counting down.
CGAATACAGCGACAGGCAGACATAGATCACCGTCAAAACGACAAAGCCGATCACCACCAGACGTGCCAGTGCAAACATCGCTTACCTCCCCTTTACCGCGCCCCATGGGCCGACCCGTGCAATCATATCTGACACCGGATCAGGTTTCTTGGGCACGGGTTCCTCCAATGGCGCATCATGGCCAAACAGCGCCTTACGCGCACCCGCCTTGTCCACCTGATACTCGGCCACAAGGAAATCGGCAACATAGGCGCGTTTGTTGTCGGGCCAGCCCGCATAGGTTTTGTAAAATAACTCTTTATGACAGATGAACATTTGCCGCGCATCCTTGGGGGCCAGTTCGGCCAGCAACATGTTCACCAATGCGGCATCCTTGGTATCAGACGCCCGCAGCGTATAAAAATACGCCGGGTGATCCGATGAGATCCGCGGCCAAGCACCGCCATTTTCGGCCCAATTGACCAGCGCGTTTAGCGCGTGAAATTCCTCGGGCAAGATCGCGGTATGCGCTCGCGCCAACCGCCGCATATCCGCACGTGTCATCCCCGTCAGGTCCACCCCCTGATCAGCCACCGCATCGACCAGAATGAAATCCATCTTTTGCCGCAAGATCGCGGCGGCATTGATTCCCCGCGCCTCGATTATATTTTCCGCCAGATCATTATATTCGAAAAACTTAGCAATCTGGTTTCGATTGCCCGCATCAAAAACATATTTAATCGGCAGATCGTCCAGCCCCTCCTTGCCACT
>JBPOFE010000211.1:0-4307 GCA_051252035.1 Sulfitobacter sp. | reverse complement strand
TCTGCGGTGACATGGCGGTGCTGGCCGTCACCCACCAAAAGGCTGGCGAGCGTCACACGTTGGCGCGTCGGGCGCAGTCCGGCTTGTTCCAGCCAGCGCGTTCCGGTTTCTTGGTGCATCTCAGTCATGGCCGCTCCATCGCCTATCTGGTTGCCATATAAGGCGTCAATGGCCCGGTTTTCAATTGAAAAGCACGCTTTCGGATCACATGTACCCGTTCAAGTTCATTCGGTACGCCCGTAAAACCCCAATTTTTCCTGCGCTGAGAACATCACACCGGGTTGTTCAAAATACGAGAAAACCGCGATCATACGGGGGGTGGGGCCGATGCTGGGTGTGACACGGTGCGCGGTGTTCTTACCCCGAAATACGTTCAGCGTACCGGGTGTCAATTGCACTGTCTGACAGGGCAATTTACCCGCCATAAGTTTCGCCACACCTTCATAATTGGGGTCCGTTTCGCTGCGCAGGTCAGTGGCATATTCAAACGCGCCCCCGGTGTCAGGTGATTGCAGCAACAGCGTCGTGGTGAATTCGGCACGGTCAAAATGCCAGTTCAGCGCTTCGCCATCACCATAGGCCATCACGTTCAACCGCGCCAAGGGGTCTTGCATCGGGTGAAGCACGGGTTTGTCCATGGCTTTCGCCAGAAAGGCGGCGAATGGGGGCCAATCGTACAGCAGGCTCAAGGCGGTGTCGTGCACCTGATCACCACACAAGGTGCTGTTCGAGGTTTCTGCCTGCACCAATGCGGGGTGGTCCGCGGGCACATCCGCGATGTCTTTACGGAAATAGATGTTGTGTTGACGGACGTGGCGAAAAGCGTCTTGCATAAAGCGCGGCGTCAGGCGCTGTACCGTTTGCAAGCGCGCGGCGTCGGTTAGGAAACCGGGTAAGTTGAACATACCATGCGCCGCCAAATCCGACCGCGCCTGATCGAGTATATCCACATAGGTTTGGCTTGTGGGTTCACTAAGCGGATAGCGATCATGATCAATGATATCTTGCATCAGATATCCTCCCTAGCTTTGACGCTCCTTGTCTCTATCGCCAAGGTCCAAGCACGGCGCATCCGTTTGCGACATCAACCACGCCGCCGCCCTTGCGGCGTGGGTCAGGGCGATGTTAGATGGCTCACAGTGACAAAATACCCGAGCAGGAGAGCCGTATTATGGCCGACTATCCGACAAGTTTTGACAAAGAAGGTCTGCTGAAATGCGCCCGTGGCGAGCTTTTTGGCGAAGGTAATGCGCAATTGCCTGCGCCGCCGATGCTGATGATGGACCGGATCACAGATGTATCCGGCGATGGTGGCGCACATGGCAAGGGCCATATTACGGCTGAGTTCGACATCACACCTGATTTGTGGTTTTTCGACTGCCATTTTCCCGGCAACCCGATCATGCCCGGCTGTCTGGGCCTTGATGGATTATGGCAATTGACCGGCTTCAACCTCGGCTGGCGCGGTTGGCAGGGGCGTGGTTATGCGCTGGGCGTGGGTGAGGTGAAGCTGAAAGGCATGGTACGGCCAGACCGCAAGATGCTGACCTACAAGATTGATTTCACCAAGGCGATCCAGACCCGCCGCCTGACTATGGGTGTCGCCGATGGCATCGTCGAGGCTGACGGTGAGGTGATTTACGAGGTCAAGGACATGAAGGTGGCCTTGAGCGAAAGTTAAGGACGACAGGTCTTGTTGAGACTGGTATTTTTCATCTTCTTGACGATCAATATCTCTGCCTGCGGTCCGCGTGGCAGCATCGAATATGGGGCATCTGTCCCGAGCGGCACCCCGGTGGATATCTGGGTCGCCCGCTTTCGACCAACGCAGGTGCCAGCAGAGGGGCAAAGGACGCCACCCCGGCCCAACAGAACCTCATTTGAAAAGACCGTTGTCTCCATTCCGCATCGGCACGCGCCCGGCCAGATCGAATGGCCTAAGGGCAAACCGGATGCGGAGACCGATTTCGTCGCGCTGTCCAATCAGCCCTATTCAAACATCGATAGCTTTGTGTCCCAGATCGCCGAGTCGGACATAAACAACACCCAAGAGGTCATGCTGTTTGTGCACGGCTTTAACGTGCGGCATGGCGAGGCGGTGTATCAGCTTGCTCAAATCAGCCACGATTTTGAGATCCCTTCGCAAACCGTGCTGTTTTCATGGCCGTCCGCTGGTTTGCCTGCCGGATATCTTTATGACCGGGACAGCGTATTGATCGCGCGGGATCAATTGGAAGCGGTAATACGTGCGCTGACAAAACGGTCCGGCCGCAAGATCATTTTAATGGGGCATTCGATGGGCAACCTGCTGATCATGGAAACCCTGCGCCAGATCGAGCTTGGCGGTGATTTCAACATGAACAAAAAGATTGGCGGATTGATCTTGGTCTCCCCCGACATTGACGGTGAGTTGTTCTATACGCAGGCGGCACGCTTGCGCCAGATACCGCAACCCGCGCTCATCCTTGCTGCGCGACAGGACAAAGCATTGCGGCTATCGGCCCTGCTGACCGGGCGCACCAACCGTCTGGGGTCGCAGACCGACCGCTCCGCCGTGCGTGATTTGCCAATTACGGTGATTGACGCAACTGATTTTGGCGGGCGTGGGCGCAATCACGACATCGCGTTGACCTCGCCCGCGGCTATTTCGATCCTGAAGAAACTCGACGAACAGCTTTTACCCGGTGCAACCAAACTGCCGCCGTTGCTCAATCTTGGGCAACTCGCCGAAAGCGCCATACCCGCCCCTGCAGAACGGAAGTGAGCATACCTGTGCACTGGTGCGCTCTGTATAACAGGTTGCGCCCCGACACTGTGCTGTCCTAAACATAAATCAAGTACAATAAAGGAGTGCCGCTTATGCGTCGCGCCAAAGCAGAGGTTTACCCATGAAAAGAGTTGTCGTCACAGGGTTGGGGATTGTCTCATCCATCGGAAACAACGCTGATGAGGTTCTGACCTCGCTTAAGGCAGGCACCAGCGGCATTGTCGCCAGCGAAGAGATGGCTGAACACGGATTTCGCAGTCAGGTGGCGGGCACGCTGAAAATTGATGTGACCGAACATATCGACAAGCGGGCTTTGCGGTTCATGGGGCCGGGTGCGGCCTATGCCTATATCGCGATGGGTCAGGCGATTGCCGATGCTGGGCTGGGTGATGATATTGTCAGCAACCCGCGTACAGGTTTGGTTGCAGGGTCCGGCGGACCATCGACATCGGCGATGTTCACCGCGCATAATGTCGTCAAGGATACCGGGGCGACCAAGCGGATTGGCCCGTTTGCGGTACCAAAATGTATGTCCTCGACCGTCAGTGCGAACCTGTCGACCGCCTATAAAATCAAGGGCATCAATTATTCCATCACCTCGGCCTGTTCGACATCGCTGCACTGTATCGGCAACGCGGCAGAGCAGATTATGATGGGCAAGCAGGACGTGATGTTTGCCGGTGGCGGCGAAGAGTTGGATTGGACATTGTCCTGCTTATTCGACGCGATGGGCGCGATGAGCAGCAAATATAACGACGCACCTGAAACCGCCAGCCGCGCTTTTGACGCGGACCGGGACGGGTTTGTGATTTCGGGCGGCGGCGGCATTGTCGTTTTGGAAGACCTCGACCATGCGCTGGCGCGCGGGGCGAAAATTTACGCCGAAGTCACTGGATATGCGGCCACATCAGACGGTCACGACATGGTGGCCCCCAGCGGTGAGGGCGGCGAACGCGCGATGCGTTTGGCCCTGCAAACCCTGCCTGAAGGTCGCACCGTCGGCTATATCAACGCACACGGCACCTCGACGCCTGTGGGCGATATTGGTGAGATCGAAGCCGTACGCCGGGTCTTTGGCCAAGGCAGCACGCCGCCTGTGAGTTCTACCAAGTCGATGACGGGACATGCTCAAGGCGCCGCTGGCGCACTTGAGGCGATTTTCTGTTTGCTGATGTTGGACAATGATTTCATCACCAAATCTATCAATGTGCAAAACCTCGATCCGGCGCTGGATCCATCCGAGATTGCGCAGGAACGTGTGGACAATGCGGGCCTTGATAGTGTTATGACCAATTCCTTCGGATTTGGTGGCACCAATGGGTCGATGATCCTGTCAAAGTATAAAGGGTAAATTCATGTCAGACCTCCTTAAAGGAAAGCGTGGCCTGATCATGGGTGTCGCTAACGAACGGTCGATCGCTTGGGGCATCGCACGGGCGATGGCCGAAGCAGGCGCGGAACTGGCATTTACCTATCAGGGCGAGGCGTTCGGGTCGCGGTTAAAGCCGCTCGCGGAATCGGTTGGGTCCGATTTCATGGT
>JBPOFE010000210.1:0-4370 GCA_051252035.1 Sulfitobacter sp. | reverse complement strand
AACCCGCATTTCGCGGCGCGGCTGGCGCAGGTTGAGATTGACCTGATGGCGATGTCCACCACCAACCTGCGCATCGTGTCGCGCGCGGCGGCGGGGCAGGCACCGGGGGTTGAAAGCTCGATGCTCAAGGTCAAAGGCACGATCATCCGGCAGGAGATTAACGATCTGGCGCGGCGCGCGGCAGGGGTCTACGCGGTGCCATTTGCGTCCGAAGCGGTTGAGGGGGTGAATGACATCCTGCCCGATCCGCTGGGCGCTGGCCCGGTTGCGGCGCAGTATTTTAACAACCGCAAACTGTCGATCTTTGGTGGCTCGAATGAAATCCAGCGCGAGATCATCGCCAAGACGATGCTGGGCGGTGGTCGATGAATTTTGAGCTGACCGAAGAACGGCAAATGCTGCAAGACAGCCTGCGGCGGTTTTTGCGGGATAAGTACGACACCGCCACGCGCAATCAGATTTTGCAAAGTGATGCGGGTATGTCCGGTGACATTTGGACTGGGCTGGCCGAGTTGGGCGTGCTCGGCGCGCTGTTTGACGAGGAACGGCGCGGCTTTGGTGGTACCGGGTTCGACATCGCGGTGGTGTTCGAAGAACTGGGTCGCGCCGGCGTGGTCGAACCGATTATGGACACCGGACTTCTGGCCGGTGGCTTGATCGCTGATCTGGGCAATGCCGATCAGCTGGCGTTGCTGGAACAGGTGATCGGCGGCACGATGCAACTGGCGTTTGCACAGGGTGAGCCAAACAGCCGCTATGATCTGACTCGCGTTGCGACAGCGGCGAAAACCGAAGGCGATGCGATTGTGCTGAATGGGCGCAAGGCGGTGGTGGTGAATGCGGAAAATGCCGACATGCTGGTGGTCTCGGCGCGGGAAAGTGGCGCGGTGGATGACGCGGATGGTCTATCGCTTTTTCTTGTGCCGAAAGATGCCAAGGGCCTGACGATCCAAGGATATGCTTTGCTGGCCGGGGGGCGTGCGGGCGAGGTAATGTTCGACAATGTGAGCCTGCCTCAGACCGCGCGTTTGGGTGCGGCGGGCAACGCCGCGCCCGCGATTGAAACACGTATCGCGATGGCTTGTGTGGCGCAATGTGCGGAGACCTTGGGGGCAATGGAAACCGCCTGTGCCCTGACCCGCGACTATCTCGGGACGCGCAAACAATTTGGCCGCCCGATTGGCACATTCCAAGCACTGGCACACCGGATGGCGGATATGCTGATTGAGATGGAGCAAGCGCGCTCAGCGGTGATCAATGCGGCAGGGCATTTGGAAAGTGACCGTGATACCCGTGAAAGGTTTGTGTCAGCGGCCAAGAACCTGTTGGGCCGGGCTGGACGGCTGGTGGCCGAGGACAGCATTCAGATGCACGGCGGCATTGCAATGACGCAGGAATATGAATTGGCACATATCGCCAAGCGCATCGTTATGGCGGACCATCGGTTCGGCGACACAGATCATCATTTGGAGCGTTTCATTGCCCTTAGCACCCGCTGACCCCTTGCCGCCTCACAAAGCCACCGGATCGGGGGCGCAGGATCTGGTGGGATACAAGATCGACCTGAGTGACCCGGCGGGTGGGGCGGTGGTGCGGTTGACCGTTGAGGCCAGACACTTGAACCGCAACGGCACCTTGCAGGGGGGCATTCATGCGATGTTGCTGGATGCGGCGGCAGGCTTTGCTGCGTCGCGTCAACTGGCCGGGCAGGGTGATATCGTGCCTGTGGTGACGCTGTCGTTAAATGCACATTACCTTGCCCCGGCGGATCAGGGCGAGGTGATCGCAACAGGATATGTCACGGGTGGCGGGCGCAAGATTATCTATGCCGAAGCCGAAATACGCAGTGCAGATGGCATAATGCTGTCGCGCGGCAGTGGTGTTTTCAAGCGCGTCGGATAACACAGCACAATACGCCACGCGTGGCGAGAGCCACGGGTGGGTGTTTGTATCTGTCATGTCCTGAGATCGTCATGGCCCGGTTGAAAGTGGCGGCGCCGCCAGATCGGATATGTGAGACAGGATTTTACCCTACATGCCTGAACGGTTCAGAGATGGCCCATTTTAAGAGGCCTCGTCTTTCCGGTGGTGTCGAAGGATTGATCGTCCCTCGGCGAATGTCGCGACAGGAACGGGTTTTAGACATGATCTATTAACAATTTCAGGACGCACCGTGCGGTGATGTCTCTCCATATGGCACGTCATACCCCCTGCGCGCTGCGTCGGGTTTCAGCCGGAAATTTCTGTGGCCCATTAGGGGGTTCTGGCCCAATGGCGGCATATGAACCATGTTGCCCTCCATTTTTCTCATTCGAAAGAGTGGTTTTGTCTTCGATCAGCATTCAAGTTCATTTCGAGGGCCGGGTGTCTTGCCAAATCGATCAGGTAAATCTAAACGAGATGAATGTAATGTTATAACATTACGAATCACTCAAGAACAGGAGAAACCTTATGCACCACATAGTCCCCAAACGAGTGGCAATCATCGCAATCGGTGCGCTGGTCGCATTTTCAACTCAGGCTACTGCCCAAACCGCAAGCCCCGCCACGAGCAAGACCGAAAATCATGAACATACCGTCCACGAGCCGTGTCTCATCAATGAAGCCGAAGTACAGGCCCGCGATTTGTCTGACTGGGAGGACGATTGGCAATCCGTCTATCCATTCTTGCAAGACGGCACTTTGGACGCCGTTCTGAAGCATAAAGCCGAGAATGGGGAGAAAACTGTCGAGGAATATCGCGCATACTATAACACGGGCTATGCGACGAACGTGGATCGCATTCTGATCGAGGGGTCCAGTGTGACGTTCTTTCAGGATGGTCTGGGCGTGCGGGGCGAATATGAAAACGATGGTTATGAAATCTTAACATACGCCTCTGGCAACCAAGGTGTGCGCTACATCTTTGAAAAGTCGGGGGGCGACGAAGCCGCACCAAAATTTATTCAGTTCAGTGACCATATTATCGTGCCAACCAAGGCCGACCACTATCATCTGTATTGGGGCGACGACCGTGCTGAATTGCTGACAGAAGTTACCAATTGGCCAACGTATTTTCCCGCTGACCTAAGCGGTGCTGAGATCGCGGATCGTATGATCGCACACTAAAAACTGTCGTATATCCGACCCAAGAGGGCACGCTCGTCGTAGCAGACGATCGTGCCGATCCATTCCAAAATCCTCGAGCAAAAGGGCAGCGTCAATATGGACGTCCAAGCAATGAACAAAGATTCCCGCCTCCCCGTCACCGTTCTCTCGGGTTTTCTGGGGGCAGGCAAAACCACGCTTCTGAACCAAGTCCTGCAAGACCGTGACGGACGCCGCGTTGCCGTCATTGTAAACGATATGTCGGAGGTCAATATTGACGCTGATATCATTCGCGATGGCGGGGCAAACTTGAGCCATACGGAAGAGACGCTTGTCGAAATGACCAACGGGTGCATTTGCTGCACACTTCGTGACGACCTATTGCAAGAGGTCAGCCGCCTTGCCGCAGAAGGCCGCTTTGACTATCTGCTCATCGAGTCAACGGGCATCTCTGAACCATTGCCCGTAGCGGCAACTTTTGACTTTCGCGATGAGGACGGTGTGAGCCTCTCGGATGTTGCGCGGCTCGACACGATGGTAACCGTTGTTGATACCGTTAATCTATTGAAAGACTACGCCAGCCACGATTTCCTCAGGGATCGTGGTGAAGTGATGGGTGAAGGGGATGATCGCACACTTGTGAGCCTGTTGGTTGAACAGATCGAGTTTGCGGATGTTGTAATCCTCAACAAGGTGAAAGATGCGGGATCGGCAAACGTGAAAGCCGCGCGCCTGATCGTTGTGGCGTTGAACCCGGATGCGCAGATCATCGAAGCCGACTATGGGCAGGTGCCCCACGACCGCATTTTTGATACAGGGCTGTTTGACTTTGACACCGCTCATGAAAACCCGCTTTGGGCGAAAGAACTTTACGGGTTCGCAGATCACATTCCTGAAACTGAAGAATACGGGATTTCGTCGTTCGTATATCGCGCAAGACGGCCTTTTGACCCTCAGAAAGTGAGCGACGTGTTAACGGGGCCGTTGCCCGGTGTCATACGTGCCAAAGGTCACTTTTGGATTGCAACACGGCCGGACTGGCTCGCTGAATTCTCACTTGCCGGGGCCTTAAGCAGTATTAGGCCAATGGGTATTTGGTGGGCGACCGTTCCCGAAGATCGACGCCCCAAAAGCCCACAAGCAACAGAGTATTTGAAACATCACTGGCAGGAGCCCTTTGGGGATCGACGCCAAGAATTAGTGTTTATTGGATCGGGAATGGACAAAGCGGCGATCACGTCGGCGTTGGATGCGGCGCTTGTTGAAGATGCGCGGGCATTTAC
>JBPOFE010000021.1:0-31107 GCA_051252035.1 Sulfitobacter sp. | reverse complement strand
GGGCCGTCCATTTCGCCAGCGGCTGATTTCGCTTCTTCGGCGCGCATGACGACGCGGCCATCAGAGACAGGTGCGCCGTAGCTGCGCAGGAGGGCTTTCGCCTGATATTCGTGGATGTTCATGAAAAACGGTCCCGTTTTTGTTCAAGTCACCTCGCAGTATGCGAGAGAGTCTTATCGCTCAGTAAACAGTTTTTCGAAGTATTGCTGGGATTGCCAGACAAAAGCGACATTTGTGATCACACGTCAAATACTGTGATCACAAATTTAGCCGAGCGGCATTGATGAAGGTGATTCTCTTTAATTTCCAGCAGCAAGATTCTGCAAATGCGACTCAAATTCACTACAGATCGTGATGCCCATGGTCTCGGGATCATAAAAAGCATTGGCTTCATCACAGTCTTCGACATCGACCGTCAGGGTGCTTGGCAGCGAAAATTCAGCATTTAAAGAGGCGACTTCGGCTGCAATCAACCGCTCTGTCAGTGTGACGGTGTCGCCTTGGTATTTGATGGTTTGCCCGGCGCCTGCCTCGGCTATTTCATCCATCACCGGACCCCAACTGCCTAAAGCGAGGTCAAATTCTTCGGCGCAGCCGTCTGCACGGTCTTCGGGCAGTTCAAGTTCATCCGCAAGGTCGGCGCGGGTCTCAGGCTCCGCGCCATAGAACAGGCACACTAGGTTATAGTAGCGTTGCAGGTCCGGCCCGTGAACGTCCCACCACGCCGGGGGGCCATCCGCCGTGTCAGCCTCATCGAGAAACCCAAAGGCGGCGTCGCGGGCAATGCCGATGGCGCTTTCATCTTCGTAAAACGCGTCAATCAGCAAGATTGAAGCCGTGTCGGCAGCGTCTTCTTCCTGACCAAATACGGGCAACTCCATGATGTCGATCAGAGCATGGCCAAGCTCGTGATAGAAAATCGAGATCAGATTGGCCTCGACGTAGTTGCGGATTTCTGGGGTATCGTCCTGCGCCAGCGCGGGCAAGAGCGTTCCAAAGTAGGTCAGAAAAGGGAGCAGCCAGCGGATCATGTCGGTATTAGAGCCCAATAATCGAGGTCAAGCAACACATCGGGCAGGTATTTGCCATCGTCGCCTTTGAGCGTAAAAGGCGCGCCGCCTTTGGTTGCGACAAGACGCAGACGGATGGCTCCGACGCCGGGCGCTGAGGTTTCGGCCTTGTCCAGCACTTCGGACCACGCGCGGATGGTGTCACCCGCAAGGCAAGGGTTCGCATGGGCGCCGCCGTTCAGGCCCACGATCATCTGTGCGTTTGCCAAGCCGTTAAACGACAGCGCGCGGGCCATTGAAATGACGTGGCCGCCATAGATCAGGCGGCGTCCATCGGGGCGGGCGGAGGTGTCAAAATGCACTTTCGCGGTGTTTTGCCAAAGCCGCGTTGCCATCATGTGTTCGGCTTCTTCGACCGTGACGCCATCGACATGGTCGATTTTCTCGCCAATCTCGTAGTCGCCAAGGCGGTGCGGTTCACCTGCGAGGGTGAAATCGTAGTTGGTAAAATCGAGACCTTTGGGGATGTGCAATTGGTCAGCGGTCAAGGCGTTAGGCAGGTCTGGCACGACGGTTTCAGGTGCAGGAGCATTCAGATCACCTTTGCGTACCATGACCCAGCGGACGTATTCCAGCACGGTCTCATCATGTTGGTTCAGCCCCGTGGTACGGACGTAAACAACACCGGTTTTGCCATTGGAGTTTTGCTTGACGCCGATGACTTCGGATTGGCTGCGCAGGGTGTCGCCGGGCCAAACCGGGGTCAGCCAGCGGCCAGTGGCATAGCCGAGATTTGCCACCGCGTTCAGTGACACATCCGGCACGGTTTTGCCAAACACCACATGGAACGCGACCATATCGTCCAGCGGGCTGAACGGCAGACCGCAGGACTGGGCAAACTGGTCGGAGGAATAGAGTGCATGCCGTGCAGGATAAAGCATGTGGTAGAGCGCGCGTTCGCCCATTTTTACCGTACGCGGCACGGCGTGGTGGATGACTTCGCCAACTTTATAGTCTTCAAAGAACCGCCCGGCATTGGTCTTGGCCATTTCAGTGCGCCCCCAGTTTTGTGTCAGGGGTGTAGGTGCCTTCGACCTCTTTCACCACGGATTGGCCGCAGCGCATAACGCCTGCGGCATGGTCCCATGTTTGGGTGGGGGAGCCGTGAAGCGCCCAGCCCTTGTTCAGTGCATCCGTGACTTTGTGGCAAAAGGCGGATGTGTCCTCTTCTGACAGGAAGCGATAGAGTTTCATGGGGTATCCTTTAACCAAACGGGTTGTAGCCGAGCCATGTGTGGATCGCGCCGATCACGCCGAGCAAGATCACCGAGATGCCCAGAAACATGCCATCCTTGGCGATTGTGCCTTTGGCGGGTGGGGTCCAGTTTGGTTCAGCCCGGTTGATCACGGCCATCTCGGCCAAGGCCCAAACCAGCAATCCGCCGAACAGGACAAAGGACGGCACATCACCGTTGACCAGCAGGTGCGCCACGGCCCAAAGCGAAAATCCGGTCAGCATGGGGTGGCGCATCTTGTAGAATATAGCACCCTTTGATGGGCCGGGGCTGACGAAATAGAGGGCGGCGATCATCATCAAGTTGTTGATGCCGGTTGTGGCCGGGTGGCGGCCCCAAAAGAACGCGCCATCTGCAGCCCGGTATCCGATGACCATCAGGACAACAGAGACCAAAAGGGCCAGGGCGACAAATCCCTTGCCGCGATCCCCGAGGGATGCGCGCTGTTCAGGCATCACGCGCTTAAAGAAATGGGCGGCGGCCCACAGGATCAGGCCAAGAATTAGCAGGGTCATTGGATCACTCCGGGGTTAGGGCTGCGATTGCGTCCAGTTTTGCCAGTGTTTCACGGGCAGTTGCAACATGTAGGTTTTCCACGATGCGGCCATCGACCACGGCGACGCCTTGACCTGCGGCCTCTGCCTGCTCGAACGCCGCGATCTGGCGGCGGGCGAGGTCGGCTTCTTCCTCGGACGGGGAGAACGCGGTGTTGGCAATGTCGAGTTGCGCCGGGTGAATCAGGGTTTTGCCGTCAAAGCCCATGTCGCGGCCTTGTTCACATTCGGTGCGCAGGCCTTCGTCGTCTTTGAATGCGTTATAGACGCCGTCGATGATGGCGATGTTGTGGGCTTTTGCGGCCAAGACACATAAGCCAAGTGAGGTCATCAGCGGTAAACGATCAGCGCGGAACCGTGTTTGCAGATCTTTGGCCAGATCGTTGGTGCCCATCACCATCGCCTGTAGCTGGCGATGTGCCGCAATCGCGGGGGCGCCCAGCATCGCACCGGGGGTTTCCATCATCGCCCACAGCGGGATGTCGCCAACGATCTCGGCCAATGCTTCAAGATCAGCGGGGTTGCCGACCTTGGGCAGCAGGATCGCGTCTGGTTTCATCTTGGCCGCGGCGCGGGCATCCTCGACCCCCCATTCAGTATCCAGACCATTGATGCGGATAACCTTGAGCCGCGCGCCGTAGCCGCCTTGTGCTAAAGCGTCGGCTAATGTCACGCGTGCGGCGATTTTTTCATCCGGGCTGACCGCGTCTTCGAGGTCAAACAGGATCGCGTCGCAAGGCAACGTGCGGGCCTTGTCCAGCGCGCGGGGTTTTGAGCCGGGGATATAAAGCGCGGATCGCAGGGGTTGAGTGAGTTTGGTCATGGCAAAGGCTCCGTGAGGTCGGTCAGGCAAGATTGTTGCGTGCAAGGGGGCATTTTTGACCGAAAACTTCAAGCACAATTGTGCCGCAGCGCAGCAAATATCGAATGCAGCAGAGATAGTCCGCTGCGTTAACCATTATTTCAGGCCTGAGCCGCCTTAATGGCGTGGCATGCACGATTGGTTAATCCGGGGGCTGCCCGGGCCGCTTTGGTAAAACGTTGAAGGGGCCACATAACAAGGGCTGCGCCTTTTGAATGAGGCAAAGAGCTATGACACGCACGATAAAATTTCTTCATCTCGCAGCGCTGACTACTGCTGCTGCGTTGGTATTGGCGGCCACCACGGATGTGGCAGCCCAGAGCAGCCGCACTTGTGGCCCCCGCGTCGCTGTTGTGGCGAAATTGGCAGAAAGATACGGTGAGACCCGACAATCCATGGGCATCGGGGCCGATAATGCGGTGGTTGAAGTATTTGCATCGGCAGAAACTGGCAGCTGGACAATCACGGTGACAAAACCGGGTGGGCTGACCTGCCTTGTTGCGTCCGGTCAGGCGTTTGAGGAATTGGCAGAGGCGTTGCCGATCAACGAAAGTGATGCCTGAAACGAAGCCATCACCCCTATCTGGCAGTAGCAGCAGCAAAGGCGGGTCATTCACCTGCCTTTGCTGTCAGGTCAGCCCGTCCCAGATTAACTTGGTCCCGGTCAGCAGTAATAGTACATAGGTCAGCGCAAAAAAGGCACGCTCAGGCACCAGATGATGCGCGCGCACACCAAGCCATGTTCCCAATATCGCAAACGGAGCCAGCACCAGATTTGCCAGCAATGTCTGTGCGGTGAACATACCAAGCGCGGCGTAGGGAAAGAACTTGGCGATATTTAGTATCCAAAACAACAGAACCGTTGTTGCCTGATATTGTGTTTTGCTCAGCCCGCGTGACAACAGAAATACAGCAGCGGGGGGACCGCCGGCGTGGCTGACGAAGGTTGTGAAACCTGCGATTGACCCAATCAGCACCCCGGCCCAATCCGGCAATCGGGTGCGGGCCAATCGGATCACGCCGGATGCAAGGCCAAGTTGCCAAACGACAAACCCAACCGACACCCCGCCAATCAAAAGGCGGAACAAATCGGGTGAAGCGATTTGATATAATGCAGCGCCCAAGGCCACGCCGGGTAGCCCGCCAATGACCAGCAACTTGACGTCCACTGTACTCCACTTGCGCCAATAGGGTTTGAGCGCGCTTGCATCAATCAGCATCAACAGTGGCAACATCACACCGAGCGCCAAACCTGGTTCAATCACCAGCGCAAGGATGGAGGCGCTGGCGAAAGCTGCACCTGACCCAAAACCGCCTTTTGAGATACCCGCAAAAAGCACCGCAGGGCCAGCAACAGCAAAGAACCACAGATCGAGTGTCAGTATGTCATAGTTTATAACGGCACCCAATTTTTTAGAATATTCCGACAACTCAAACTTGTGATTTGGCACATGCAAAGACGCATGACCAACACTCGCAATGTTAGAGGAGTATCTATTATGAAACGTTTTCTAAGCACAACAGCCGTCCTTTTAGCCCTTTCTGGCGGGGCCTATGCCGATGCCCATGCAACCGGGTTTGGCGACGTTATGGTGCAAGAGGGTGACTTTTTCGCCTCCGACCTGATCGGGATGCGCATCTACAACTCGGAAACGGAAATCGACACCAATGCCATGGTCGCGGATGGTGCGGAAACTGAGTGGGATGATATTGGCGAAATCAACGATGTCATTATCAGCCAAGATGGCAAGGTAACGGCTGTCATTCTCGGCATTGGCGGTTTTCTGGGGATAGGGGAACGCGATGTTTCCGTGTCAATGGACGCCATCAAAGTTGTCAGAGAAGAAGGTGACAGCGATGATCGTTTCCTCGTGGTAACCACATCCAAGGAAATGCTGGAGCAGGCCCCTGAATTTGACCGCGACTTGGATGGTGAAATGGAAGAGGCTGCTGAGAACGCAGAAGCCGAGGCTGAGGAAATGGCCGAAGACGCAGAAGCCAAAACCGAGGAGATGGCTGAAGCCGCAGAGGCCGAGACCGAAGAGGCCGTTGTTGCAGCAGACACAGCGATGGAGCGCGAAATGATGTCCCGTCCCGCCTATGAGCGTGAGGGTTATCAGGACGTTGAGTGGACAGAAATGACCGCTGACGACTTGGAAGGCGCACGCATCTATGGCTCAAATGACGAAGATGTTGGTGAAATCGAAACGCTGATCGTTGATGATAGCGGTAAGATCACTGACGTTTTGGCCGATATCGGCGGCTTCCTTGGTATGGGCGAACACACCGTTAAGCTGTCGTTCGAAGAACTGCAGCTGCTGCGCAACGAAGATGGCAGCGATGTGCGCATCTATGTGGACAGCACCGAAGAACAGCTGGAAAAACTGCCAGAGCATGAAGAGTAATATCTAAGTATTTCTCGACATTGGGCCGCTCTCGTTTGAGGGCGGCCTTTTGCTTGTTCCTTCACAATTTCCAACTGCGACACTGCGCAACTTGCAGGGCCGCGCGCATTTCGCTATCCCGCCCATAACGTAACCTAGTCGGAGATATGACCATGGCCAGACCCAAAATCGCGCTGATCGGCGCTGGAAACATTGGCGGCACACTCGCCCACCTTGCAGCAGTAAAAGAACTTGGCGATGTGGTGATGTTCGACATTGCCGACGGCCTGCCACAGGGCAAAGCGTTGGATATCGCAGAATCAGGCCCCTCGGCCAAGTTTGATGTGGCAATGTCCGGCACCTCAGATTACGCCGACATCGCAGGGGCTGACGTTTGTATCGTGACGGCTGGTGTCGCCCGCAAGCCGGGGATGAGCCGGGATGACCTGTTGGGGATTAACCTTAAGGTGATGAAATCGGTCGGTGAGGGCATTGCCAAACATGCACCGAACGCCTTTGTGATCTGTATCACCAACCCGCTGGATGCGATGGTCTGGGCCTTGCGCGAATTTTCTGGTCTGCCGCATGAAAAGGTCTGCGGTATGGCGGGTGTGCTTGATAGCGCCCGTTTCCGTCACTTCCTCGCAAGCGAATTTGATGTGTCGATGCGCGATGTGTCGGCTTTTGTTTTGGGCGGACACGGTGACACGATGGTGCCGCTGGTACGTTATTCGACGGTGGCAGGCATTCCATTGCCTGATCTGGTGAAAATGGGTTGGACCACTCAAGAAAAACTGGACGCCATCGTGCAGCGTACGCGCGACGGCGGCGCAGAGATTGTTGGTCTGTTGAAAACAGGCTCCGCGTTTTATGCACCTGCGACCTCGGCGATTGAAATGGCGGAAAGCTATCTCAAAGACCAAAAGCGCGTGCTGCCCTGTGCGGCCTATGTTGATGGCGCCTATGGGTTGAACGGGTTTTATGTTGGTGTGCCAACAGTGATCGGCGCAGGCGGTGTTGAACGTGTCGTCGAGATCGAAATGAACAAAGACGAGCAGGCAATGTTTGATAATTCCGTGAATGCGGTCAAAGGCTTGGTCGAAGCCTGCAAAGGCATCGACAGTTCACTTTGAACGGATCAAAGAAGCGACAAGTCATACAGGCGCGCCGGATTTTCCGGCGCGCTTTTTCAATTGATAGACCACTCAGAAAAACGTGATGTGGAATTTGTGGCCTGCGCGTTATGGTATCGCCATGCGCCGCCTTATCCCCCTTGTTCTGGCCTTAATGCCTACCGTCGCACTCCCATGTGATCTGGCGTTGGTACTGGCGGTAGATGTCTCAGGATCAGTTGATCAGAACGAATACCGGGTCCAGATGGACGGGCTTGCCTTGGCTTTGCGTGACAGCATTGTTGCGGATGCGTTGGTTGATCAACAAGCGGCGGTCACATTGATTCAATGGTCCGGTTCTTCGCGCCAAGAACAAAGCGTGCCTTGGACGCGCACGCTATCGCATGATGATGTGGATGCCTTGGCCCTTGCCATTACAAACGCCCCGCGCAGATGGCGGAATTATTCCACTGCGATTGGTGAGGCGTTGATCTTGTCGATTGACAGCTTTGAAGTGGGACCGCGTTGTGATCGCAAGGTCATCGACGTATCGGGGGATGGCCTGTCGAACGAAGGGGTTGAGCCGGATACATTGCGATCCGCATTGCGCGCTGGGAACATCGTGGTGAATGCGTTGGCGATCGAGACTGAGGACACGGATCTGACTGGGTATTTCTATGAGAATCTAATCATCGGGGAGGGCGCGTTTGTGATCACTGCCAATGGATTTGAAGATTATCCGGAACAGATCAAACGCAAGTTGCAGCGTGAAACCACCAAACAACTGAGCCTGTTGGGTGCAGGTGAGTAAACTTGTGATCACAGCCAGTTGCGTGTGATCACAACTGTTATGTGAGAGGTAATTTTCTGCATTTTCTTGCTCAATATGGCCAAGAATCCTGCCATCTGATGCATCTGACCCGTGACAGTCCCGGAAAAAGCGCTATCAAGTAGACAATGCTAGCCGACAAAGGACCTAAGATTATGGCCGATGTGAACAGGGGCAACCGCCCGCTAAGCCCGCACTTGAGTATTTACCGCCCGCAACTGACCTCAATGACCTCGATCCTGACGCGGATCACTGGCAATGCGATGCTGGTCGCGGCGCTGATGATCGTGTGGTGGTTTCTGGCGGCGGCAACCGGGCCGGGGTATTTTGACTTTGTGAACGGGTTTGTCACCAGCTGGTTTGGTGATCTGATCATGTTCTTCAGTGTCTTGGGCCTTTGGTATCATACGCTGGCTGGCATCCGGCACCTGATCTGGGACAATGGCTATGCGCTTGATATTCCCACAGCGGAAAAGCTGGGTTGGGCGTGTATTGGCGGGTCGGTCGTTCTGACCCTTCTTACCGTCATCATCGTTTAAGGGGAATAGACATGGCATTTTTGACAGATCGCAAACGCGCCACGGGCCTCGGGTCGGCAAAATCGGGCACCGCACATGCGTGGTCGATGAAGGTCAGCGCTGTTGCGCTGCTGATCCTGATCCCGTTCTTCGTTTTCACCTTTGGCGCAGCTTTGGGTGGCAGCTATGAGGAAATCCTCACCTATTACAGCCGTCCGTTCCCCGCGATTATCGCGGCGCTGACACTGCTTGTTGGGTTCAAGCACTTCAATGACGGTGTGCAGGTCCTGATCGAAGACTATGTACACGGGTTGAGCCAAAAGATCGCGCTGATCGTGATGACCTGCATTTCTTACGGTGCCGCAGCGGTAGGTGTTTTCGCCATCGCCAAGCTGGCTCTTTAAACAAAATACTGCCCCACGGGAGACCGCCAAGATGGCCGCATATGAATATGAAACGCACGAATACGATGTGGTTGTTGTGGGGGCCGGCGGTGCCGGTCTGCGCGCGACCCTTGGCATGGCAGAGCAGGGATTGCGCACTGCCTGTATCTCCAAAGTATTCCCAACACGGTCGCACACTGTAGCTGCCCAAGGCGGGATCGCGGCATCGCTGTCCAACATGGGTCCAGACAATTGGCAGTGGCACATGTATGACACGGTGAAGGGGTCCGATTGGTTGGGCGACACCGACGCAATGGAATATCTGGCGCGAGAAGCCCCCAAGGCGGTTTATGAGCTGGAACATTACGGCGTGCCGTTTTCGCGCACCGAAGAGGGCAAGATTTATCAGCGCCCGTTTGGCGGGCATACCACTGAGTTTGGCGAAGGCCCCCCGGTGCAACGCACCTGTGCTGCCGCTGACCGGACGGGTCACGCGATTTTGCACACGCTTTATGGGCAGTCGCTCAAACACAATGCGGAATTCTACATCGAATATTTTGCCATTGATCTGATCATGTCAGACGATGGGGTCTGTCAGGGCGTGCTGTGTTGGAAGCTGGACGATGGCACCATGCACCTGTTCTCGGCCAAGATGGTTGTGCTGGCGACAGGCGGCTATGGCCGTGCGTATTTCTCAGCCACCTCTGCGCACACCTGTACGGGTGATGGCGGCGGTATGATTGCGCGGCAGGGTCTGCCCTTGCAGGACATGGAGTTTGTGCAATTCCACCCCACCGGGATTTACGGCGCAGGCTGTCTGATCACCGAAGGTGCGCGGGGCGAGGGCGGGTATCTGACCAATTCCGAAGGCGAGCGTTTCATGGAACGCTATGCGCCGACATACAAAGATTTGGCGTCACGGGACGTTGTCAGCCGCTGTATGACAATGGAAATTCGTGAAGGGCGCGGTGTGGGCGAAGAAAAAGACCACATCCACCTCAACCTCAATCACTTGCCCCCGGAAACGCTGGACCTGCGCCTGCCGGGGATTACTGAGTCGGCACGTATCTTTGCCGGTGTGGATCTGACGAAAGAACCGATCCCGGTTTCACCCACGGTGCATTACAACATGGGCGGTATCCCGACGAACTATTGGGGGGAAGTATTGAACCCGACGGCGGATAAGCCAGATGCAATCTCACCCGGGCTGATGGCGGTTGGCGAGGCTGGCTGCGCGTCAGTACATGGGGCCAATCGTTTGGGGTCAAACTCGCTGATTGACTTGGTGGTGTTTGGCCGCGCTGCCGCGATCCGTGCGGCGGAAATTGTCGACCCAAAAACCGCTGTGCCAACGCCAAACCAGAAATCTGTCGATGCGGCGTTTGATCGTTTTGACGGGCTGCGCAACGCCAAGGGCAGTGTTTCAACGGCGGACTTGCGTTTGGAAATGCAAAAGACCATGCAAGCCGATGCGGCGGTGTTCCGAACCGATAAGTCGCTGGAAGAAGGCCGGGTCAAGATGTTGGACGTCGCGGATAAGCTGGATGATGTGAAAGTCACGGATCGGTCATTGGTCTGGAATTCGGATCTGATGGAAACGTTGGAGTTGGCCAATCTGATGCCCAATGCGACAGCGACAATCACAGCGGCGGCGGCGCGTAAAGAAAGCCGTGGCGCACACGCGCATGAGGATTATCCTGACCGCGATGACAAAGAATGGCGCAAGCACAGCCTGACCACGTTCAAGGGTAACAAGGCGACGCTGAGCTATCGAGGTGTACATCTCAAGCCGCTGACCACACAGAAACAGGGCGGGATTGACCTTAAGAAAATCGCGCCAAAAGCACGGGTGTATTGATGCGCATTCTGACGGCAATTTTCTGCATGGCGGCGATAACGGGTTGCACCGAGGTGCAGACAGCGGTGGATAACACCGCGCGGCAAGGGGCCAAAGGCGTGGTGACCGAAACGCTCGCCACACGGTTTCCGCAGGTTCCAAAGCAATTGATCACACCGTTTACCGATTGCATCATCGATAATTCTAGCGCCGAGGAGGTTCAGGAATACGTCAAAGCCGCGGTGCGGGGTGTGGATGATGGTACGACAGCGACGGTCAAAAACGTGCTGGGCCGACCTGAGACAATTTCATGCGTGCGCGATGCGTCGCTGCGGGCCGGGATCGTCTGAGAGATGACCGCGATGCCGTATCCCATTTTGGAAGGCGTTGAAGTGTCGGAGCAGGTCGATGCGTTGCGCGTTGTCTTTCGGGATGCGGATAAGTCCATGCGGCAAAAGCTGGTGCCGATCCTGCCGCCAACTGAGATCGAATTTGCGGGCATCCGAATGTATGTCGATCCGCGCGATAATTATACCGACAGGCGGATGTGGCTGGATGGCCAACCACCTGAAATGAAGTCGCTGATGGCGCTGATGGAATTGGTCGAAGGGCGCAATGCGCTGATCCTTGATATCGGCGCCAATTGCGGTGCCTTTGCGGTGCCGCTTGGCCTTGCCGCCGGGCCGGGCAGCAGGGTGATTGCGTTCGAGCCAAACCCGGTGATGATCGGGCGGTTAGGGCATAATGTGCGGCTGAATGATTTGGGCCATGTGATCCGCATTGAAGGCTGTGCGCTGGGCGCCGAGGCGGGTGAGGGTGTGTTGAACTTTCGCCGCGATAATTTTGGGCAGGCGTCGTTGAATGCGATCAAAAAACCTGTGCGGGATGGTGGTACATTGGTGCCGATCCGTCCACTGCTTGATTTTGTGGATGAGGCGGCGGGCCATGATGTGGTCATTCTCAAGATTGATGTTGAAGGTTGTGAAGAAGCCGCGCTTGGCTTGATGCTTGATGCCGGACCGGACGGCTGGCAACCGGATGCGATTTTGATCGAGACCGTACATGCCGAGACTTGGGAAACTGATCTGGTTGCTCGGATCATCGCCTGTGGATTTCGCGATGTTTTGCAGGTCGAAGGCAATACGTTGTTCACCCGTGAGGGCAAAGCGACATGAAAAAATATGATGAAACGGGCCGCGCGCCCGCCAGACAAGGAGACGCGAAATGGTTCAACTGACGCTTCCCAAGAATTCCCGCATGACAACCGGGAAAACATGGCCGAAACCAACAGGGGCCACAAACGTACGCGAATTTCACATCTATCGGTGGAACCCGGATGACGGCAAGAACCCGGCGATTGACACTTATTTTGTCGATATGGACACCTGCGGACCGATGATTTTGGATGCGCTGATCAAGATCAAGAATGAAATTGATCCGACGTTGACCTTCCGGCGTTCTTGTCGCGAGGGCATTTGCGGTTCCTGTGCGATGAATATTGACGGGATCAACACGCTGGCCTGTACCTACGGTATGGAAGAGGTGAAGGGTGTCGTTAAGATTTATCCATTGCCACACATGCCCGTGGTCAAGGATTTGATCCCTGATCTCACGCATTTTTATGCGCAACACGCCTCGGTGCAGCCGTGGTTGGCGACGGAAACGCCTGCACCTGCCAAGGAATGGAAGCAATCGATTGAGGACCGCACCAAACTTGACGGTCTGTACGAGTGCATCATGTGCGCGTGTTGTTCAACGTCTTGCCCCAGCTATTGGTGGAACGGCGACCGCTATCTTGGACCAGCGGCACTGTTGCACGCCTATCGGTGGATCATTGATTCACGCGATGAGGCGACGGGGGAGCGTCTGGATGATCTGGAAGATCCATTCAAATTGTATCGCTGTCACACGATCATGAACTGCGCCAAGACCTGCCCCAAGGGCCTGAACCCCGCGGCCGCAATTGCGAACATCAAAAAGTTGATGCTGGAACGGACGGTTTGAGATTTAATCGCCAAGCGCCGTGTGGTGTGCATCAGAGCATTCGCCCAGTCTGAGCAAAAACTGCACAAACGTTGCCCATTGATTGTGCATTCGCTTGCTAACGTGCTGGTGAATGCATCTACAATCAATGAGGACAACAATGCTTAAATCATCGGGTTTCAGGTTTCTAATAGTTGGGGTTTTGGCGCTTTTCATGCTGATCCCCTTGGGCCTGGTCGGCGAAATCATCTATTCGCGCACCAATTACAGTCAGTCCACGATTCAGAGCCTGAGCCACGAGTGGGGTGGGGAGCAATTGTTTTCAGGTCCGCAACTGGTGATCCCGGTGCAGCAGGACGTGACCTATGACCGCAAACGCGAATTGCGCGACCCGATCAGCAAGCATCCGCTGCGCGACGACAAGAATAATATCCTGTATGAATATTTTCAGGAAACCGTAACCGAAAACCGTGATCCTGTTTACATCTACCCTGACCGGTTTGATCTGAACGTCAGCACCAAAACCCAGTCGCGCCATCGCGGCATTTTCAATGTGCCGGTCTATACCGCAGAAGTGCAGGCGCTCTTTGACATGCCCGCAGAGCAGGCAAAAACGGCACTGGTCGACAACGAAGTCTTGCTTTGGGATCAGGCGGAACTACGGTTTTTTCTGAGTGCCAACCGTGCGCTGCGGGGGGACGCAGAGCTAAAGGTTGACGCAAAAAAGATCGCGCTGGAACCATTGTCCAGTGACAAAAACGGTATTTCGGGGCTGGTTGGTGATCCGCGCAATATCACACAATACAAGCTGCAGGTCGGCGTGAATGGCGCTCAATCTCTGCGCGCGGCGGCAGTTGGGCGGACAAGCACAGTGAATTTCTCAAGCGACTGGCCGCATCCGAGTTTCTTCGGGGATTTTCTGCCGGATGGGTCTGAAATTTCGGACGCAGGTTTTACTGCCAATTGGCAAGTGCCACATCTGGCCCGCAATCTGCCACAGGTTGGGCGCCGGGATGTGGACGGCGCCGCGCGACAATATGCAAGCATGGGGGTGCGATTCATCACCCCAAATGATTTTTATCAAAAGGCGCATCGGTCTGCCGAATACGGCATCCTTTTCATTGCGCTGACATTTCTGACAATCCTCTTGCTGGATAGGACTTCAGAGCGGCCAACCCATCCGGTGCAATATTTGATGGTCGGGCTTGCGCAATCGGTGTTTGTCCTTCTGATGCTGGCCTATGCAGAACAGATCGGTTTTGGCCTTGCCTACCTGATCGCAAGTGCCGCAACGATCGGGGTTTTGGTGATGTTCGGGGCCACGGCGCTGAAATTGGGGCGGCGTGCCGGCGTGCTTGGTCTGATGCTGGTGATCTTGTACGGTGTGTTGTATCTCATCCTGCAAAGTGCGGATTATGCCCTGCTTGCTGGTGCGACGCTCGCTTTTGCCGCCCTTGCCGGGACCATGTATTTGACCCGCAACGAAGATTGGCATGGGCCTGAGCGCGACCCATCCGAGCGCAGAGTGTGGTTTGGCCGCCGCGCTGTTGCGAAACCTGACGAGCCGACGGAACGCTAATATGCCCATTCTTATCGCCCTTGTGATTGCCGTTATCGTCGTGGCCTATGTGGCAAGGCGCAATGCGCCAACCCGCGACTGCCGCTGGCGCGAGGACAGGATCGGCAGCAAGGGCGCTTTGATCAAATACAATTGCGTGTCTTGCGGGGCCGAAGTGTTTCGCAGCACGGGCAAACCGAATACCTGTATGTCGTCGTTAAAGTCACCAAAGCTATGAGTGGTATCGAATTTCTATGTCCGCCTGAACTGATTGGGAAAATCCCCGAACCGGCACCTGCGGCAAAATTTTTGCCGGAATGGTTTCGTGATCTGGACCGCGAAATGGACATGAAAGATGCGCATGGTTTGCCGGGGCTGACGGTGCGGGCGTGTCTGCCTGTGGCGGATGTGATGGCGCAGGGTTGGATCATTCCGACGCCAGTGGATATCTGGACGGTGGTTGACCCGGCGACCCGTGCGCTTTCTTTCAAGTGGCCTGAGGATGCGCCGCTGACACCCATTGATGCGCATCATCCAGATCAGATCGGTGCGCAGTATCCGCCGTTTGAGGGGGCGCAGCCGTTGAAGTTAATCAATCCATGGCGGGTGAAGCTACCACCGGGGTGGTCCGCGTCTTTCCTGCATCCGATCAATCATTTTGAGCTGCCGTTCACGGCGTTCAACGGCACGGTGGATTGTGATGCCTTGGATGTGCCGGTCAATGTGCCCTTTTTATGGACCAGCCAACGCGGCGCAGTGCGCATGCCCGCCGGAACACCGATGGTGCAGGTCATTCCGTTTGAGCGCGCAACGCAGATGCGCGGCGCAACCGTGCGCGGCGAGACCGAGGCGGAAGCAGCTGAACGCACCACGGCGCATACCCGCAAGCACACCGAGGAATCACTGTATGCCCGGCAATGGCGGCGGCGCCACGAAAAGCAGGGTAATAGCTGATCCGGGCGTCTTAATGCGAATGGTTATTCGATTGGCATCACTTCGCCCGTGGCGATGTTTACCGTGTTGCGCGCGGGAATGCCGGGGCAACAGACATCACCACTGCCAAACTGGACCCGGCCCAAATCAGGTGGCGACGATTTTGGTGTCGGTCGTGCGGGCGAGGGTGATATCGCCATAAAAATGGCCAACACGGGTTCATAGGCCAGAAACAGCGGCACTTGATCGTCAGATTTTGACGCTGTGATGTTCAGCCCTGCCGTCAACATGCACAGGACAATTGCGGTGATCCAAATGATCCGTAAGGTCATATTTTGACGCCTTCCGCTTTACACATAGCACAGCTTGCCGCACCTTCGACGCTATTAACTAGCGCGGAGAGTATCATGGCCAAGCCCCCAATGGACGCAGTCGCGCGGCGCGCGATCAAACCCGTGATCTGTTATCCGGTGGAAAGCCTGCCGCAGCCTGACATGGCGCTTTATCAAGCCGCTCGTAAGACGCTGACCAAAACCCATGAGGTGATAGCGGCACCGCGCGAGGCGGCGACGGTTCATGTGCCAGCGGGGCATTTTTTCCGTATCACATCCGTTGAGGGACCGCAGGTTGGTGATTTGAACCTGTGGAATGCCAATGACCTGTCTGAGCGGTTCTATTCCGGTAAAACTCGTGCGCTTCACGGGACGCATATCACCACGGGGCAACAGATGTGGTCGTCATTTCCGGGGCTGCGCCCGATGGCGACAGTGACGCATGATACGTTAGATTGGTACGGGATAGATGCATTTGGTGGGTCGGTGCATGATGTGATTGGCACGCGCTGCGATCCCTACACACATAATCTGTTGAAAGGCGGGCAGTATCATCATTGCTGCCATTCAAACCTGACACGTGCAGTGGCCACGCATCTGGATGTGGCCGTGGCTGAGGCAGAGCCGTATGTGCATGACGTTTTGAATGTGTTCATGTGTACCGGATTTACCCGCGATACAGGTCAGTACTTTATGAAGGCCAGCCCGGTGCGCCCCGGCGATTATATTGAGTTCTTTGCTGAAATTGATCTGCTCGGCGCGCTAAGCGCGTGTCCCGGTGGGGATTGTTCGGCGGAGCATTCATCCGATGCAGCGGCGTGTTATCCGCTGTTGATTGAGGTGTTTGCGCCAGATTCTCAGGCATTGGAAAATTGGCAATCGCCCGCGCGCAATGGATATGATGGTACGCACGGGCGCTGATTTTTTCAGGTAAAGGCCGCTTCCAGCGCGATCTCAACCATATCGCCAAAGGTCTTTTCGCGGTCTTCTGACGGTAAAGCTTCACCGGTTTGCAGATGATCCGACACAGTCAGAACCGCTAGTGCCCGGCGCTTGTGACGGGCGGCGAGGATATAGAGTTCTGCCGCTTCCATCTCGACGCCCAGAATACCGTGGCGTGTCATCTGTTCGTCCAGATCGGGGCGCTCTGCATAAAACACATCGGATGAATAAATCCCGCCCACATGGGTTTTGCATCCTTTGTTTCCAGCGGCTTTGACCGCAGCGTTTAACAATGACCAATCGGCGCAGGGCGCGAAATTCATTTCCTTAAAAATACCAGCAGAGGGCGAGGTGATCGTGGTGGCCGTCATCGCGATAATCACATCGCGAATACCAACATGCGGCTGCATGCCGCCACAGGACCCAATACGGATCAAAGTTTGCGCATTATATTCAGAGATCAACTCATTGGCGTAGATCGACAGCGATGGCATGCCCATGCCGGAGCCTTGAATGGTCACGCGGTTGCCATTCCAAGTGCCGGTAAAGCCCAACATCCCACGAACTTCGTTTACCAGTTTGGCATCTTTCAGAAATGTCTCAGCGGCCCATTTTGCGCGGTAAGGATCGCCGGGCATCAGAACAGTTTCTGCAATGTCACCGGGCTTTGCGCCGATATGTACGGTCATGTTAGGACTCCAAATTGATTGTTGCGCATAATCTGCCTGCAAGGCGACCAAGGGGCAAGAGTGAAGCCTGAGATTGGCGAAAATCAAAGACTGATTGGGAAAGTGTTTGAGGCAAAGGTCTAAGCGCGACGAGCGATTCGTCTTATTCTGAGTGCTGAGAAATGAGCCAAAGATAAGTGGGGGCGCATTCAGGATGCACCCCCATTCCATTCACGCTAGAATGATCTACACTTATGCCGAGATTTAATCCGGCAGAATAGGAATTCTATTTAGATACGCATGCTATCTGGAGTGGAGCCTTTTTCAACTTCGGCACGAAACCAATTCGGTTGACGGCCTTTGCCAGTCCATGTTTGCGTCTTGTCAGCAGGGTTTGCGAATTGTGGTTTGGATTTGGGCTTAACCACTTTCGCCTTGTTTTTACGCTGTTTTTTGGCTGGTTTGCCGTCCTCTGAAAGATCAGTCAAGGTAAAGCCCCACTCAGCGGCTGCTTTTTCGGCTGCTTTCAAGGCTTTCCTGCGATCACGTGCTTTTGCTGATTGAAGCGCCTTTTTCACTTCACCCAAAAGTTTTTCGAGTTCCTTGCTATTCATTGATTTCAAATCAATTGCCATTGCGTTCATCCTATTGATTTACTGATTGCCAATTCGGTTACATCAATAGGAAGGGGGCCGCAAATTCGATTTTGTGTCAGTGCGTTATTCCGCCGCTTTTGTCGTGGGATCGGCCAGTGTCACGATATCTTGCATGATCATGTTCAGTTCGAAATCCTTTGGCGTATAGACCCGGGAAACGCCCATTGCACGCAACCGTGCCGCGTCTTCTTCGGGAATAATGCCGCCGACGACAACGGGAATATGGCCCAATCCCGCCGCGCGCAATTGAGCCATCAGATCTTCGACCAATGGGACGTGCGAGCCTGATAGAATAGAAAGTCCGACAACATGAGCGGCGTCTTTTGCGGCGGCATTCACGATTTCGCTTGGGGTCAGCCGAATACCCTCA
Source organism: Sulfitobacter sp. (assembly GCA_051252035.1). GTDB lineage: Bacteria > Pseudomonadota > Alphaproteobacteria > Rhodobacterales > Rhodobacteraceae > Sulfitobacter. The sequence continues at coordinate 12,881 of JBPOFE010000021.1, read as the reverse complement.
TAGGCGATGTCCATGCCGCAATCGCGTGCACGCACGGCAATCTGTTCAGCGCCGTTCGAATGGCCATCCAAACCGGGTTTGCCCACAAGGAATTTCAAGCGGCGTCCCAATTTATCACTGACCATATCTACAGCATCACGCAGATCATCCAGACCTTCGGTCTTATTCGATTGGCCTGCCGCAACGCCGGTAGGGCCGCGATATTCGCCGTGGACACTGCGCATTTCGGCGGCCCATTCGCCTGTTGTGACGCCTGCTTTTGCGGCGGCGATGGAGGGTGGCATGATGTTGCGCCCTTCGGCGGCGGCGCTGCGCAGGTCCGCAAGGGCGGTATCCACAGCAGCTTGGTCGCGGGAATTGCGCCACGCATTTAGCCGTTCTATTTGATCGGCTTCAACAGCCGGATCAACAACCATGATACCACCGTCGCCTGTCATCAAGGGCGATGGTTCACCCTTTTGCCATTTGTTGACACCAACAACGATTGTTTCGCCTGCTTCAATACGGCCCAAGCGTTCGGCATTACTTTCGACCAGGCGGCCCTTCATGTAATCAATGGCGGATATCGCGCCGCCCATACCATCGATATTTGCCAATTCTGCGCGCGCTCCGGTTTTCAGGGCTTCGACTTTTGCGTCCACGGCAGGGTTGCCATCAAACAAATCGTCAAACTCCAACAGATCGGTTTCATAGGCCATGATTTGCTGCATGCGCATTGACCATTGCTGATCCCACGGACGAGGCAGGCCTAACGCCTCGTTCCATGCTGGCAATTGCACCGCACGTGCACGGGCCTTTTTCGAAAGCGTCACGGCAAGCATCTCGATGAGAATGCGGTAGACGTTATTTTCAGGTTGCTGTTCAGTGAGGCCCAGAGAATTGACCTGCACGCCATACCGGAAGCGTCGGTATTTCGCATCTTCAACGCCGTAGCGTTCGAGACAAATCTCATCCCAGAGATCGACAAAAGCCCGCATTTTGCACATTTCGGTGACAAATCGAATACCGGCATTTACGAAAAACGAAATGCGGCCAACCAATGCCGGGAAATCTTCTGCCGGGACACGCGGTTTTAGCGCATCCAACACGGCGGTGGCGGTCGCGAGGGCAAAGGAAAGTTCCTGTTCCGGCGTCGCACCCGCTTCTTGCAGGTGATAGGAACAGATGTTCATCGGGTTCCACTTTGGCACATGAGTATAACAATATTCAGCCACATCCGCGATCATCTTCATCGACGGTGCAGGCGGGCAAATATAGGTGCCACGGCTGAGGTATTCTTTGATCAGGTCGTTCTGCACAGTGCCCTGGAGGGCGGAAATATCGGCACCCTGTTCTTCTGCCACGGCGATATAAAGCGACAACAGCCACGGCGCGGTCGCATTGATCGTCATTGAGGTGTTCATCTGATCCAGCGGGATGTCATTGAACAATTCGCGCATGTCACCCAGATGGCCCACCGGCACGCCAACTTTGCCAACTTCACCGCGCGACAGAATATGGTCGCTGTCATATCCGGTTTGTGTGGGCAGATCGAAAGCCACTGAAAGGCCGGTTTGTCCCTTGGCCAGATTATCCCGGTAGAGCGCATTCGAGGCTGCAGCAGTGGAATGTCCGGCATAGGTTCTGATCAACCAAGGGCGGTCTTTCTGCGGGTGCGACATGAGGGGCCTCTTTGCGTTAGTCGGGCAATATTATTGCGTCAGGACGTTGATAAGGGGAATTTTATACCGTTGTCAATTCGCTGCGTTGCGGCATTTTCCAAGAAACAGGCCTGCGGACCTTATTCCAAGCGACACAGCATCTTTGTGCTGCTTTTGAACCCAAACACCCACTGCAGCGGGCCAAGATTTTCTGTGCCGATCGCTTCAAACCCGCGCCGTTCATAAAGCGCACGGGCGCGTGGGTTGGTGTCGATTACGTCAAGCCGGACAGCGGACAACCCCCTGCTTTGGGTTTCGGCCTTGATGGCCTGCAAAAGTGCGGAGCCAAGGCCCATGCCGCGCGCGTATGACGCCACACATATGCCGTCCATCAGCAGGACATCATCCGCCAGATCACGTTCGATCAATCCCAACAGTGGCGCGCGCCATAGCGTTGAAGCCCAGCCATAGACCGCCGCCAAATCCCGCAGACCACCACCGATCAACGCGCCCTGGCTGGTTTTGAACCCCGCCACGCCAAGCACTTGATCATCTGGACCACGCGCTACCAGCGCAAATTCGGGATTGAGCTGCGCGCTGATGAACTTTATCGCCTTTTCTTGCGGACCCATCACATGATGCAGTTTGGCTGCGAATGCCTCCCAATAAAGTGCTGCAACGACAGGGCGTTCGGCATCTGAAAATCCGGCAGATATGATAAAGTCCACACTGATATCCTTATCTTGGCGTTCACTTAGATATTGTCCTTGCCCCGCCACACTGCAAGGGTACGTGCCATGACGCAAACCGTGCAATTGCCGCTTTGGCTGTTTATTCTGATCATGCTTTTTGCGGCTGTGACTGCATTGAGCCATTTTTTGCTGCCCTCTGTGCGTTGGTTTTTCCGGCGTCGGTTGGAACGGGCGGTTAAACACCTGAATACGCGGTTGGAGCGTCCGATCGAGCCATTCAAGTTGGCGCGGCGTCACGACATGATTCAGCGGTTGATTTACGATCCGGAAGTCACCCGTGAGATTGTGAATTATGCGCGCGAGAATGGCGTGCCTGAAAACGTCGCCTTTCAAAAGGCCCGCACATATGCCCGCGAGATTGTGCCGAGCTTTTCGGCCTTTGCCTATTTCAGCTTTGGCATACGACTGGCGAAATTGCTGGCGAACTCGGTGTACCGGATTGAAACGGCTGACACGAACGATGCCACGTTCGAGGCGATCCCAAAGGATGCCACGGTTATTTTCATTATGAACCACCGCAGCAATATGGATTATGTGCTGGTGACATATCTGGCGGCGCGGTCGTCGGCATTGTCTTATGCGGTCGGGGAATGGGCGCGGGTTTGGCCGTTGAGCCGATTGATCAAATCCATGGGGGCATATTTCATCCGGCGCAAATCGCGCGGCGCGCTCTATCGTAAGGTTCTGGCGCGTTATGTGCATATGGCCACAGCGGGCGGCGTGACCCAAGCGATTTACCCAGAGGGCGGGTTAAGCCTAAACGGATTGCTGCAACCGCCAAAGATGGGATTGCTGTCTTATGTGACCGAAGGGTTTGATCCTGAGGCTGAACGGGACGTGGTTTTTGTGCCGGTGGCCATCAATTATGATCGTGTGCTTGAGGACCGGGTGTTGATCGCCGCGGATGCGCGCGGTGATCGCCGTTTTGGCGCGCGCATTACAGTTGTTGTTGGGTTCATTCTGCGCAAGTTCTGGCAACGGCTGCGCGGCAGGGACACGCGGTTTGGCACAGCAGCGGTGGCGTTTGGCACGCCCCTGTCGCTGCGCGATGCAGGGTCAGAGACCGAACTTGAGAATCTGTCCGCGACATTGATGAACCGCATCTCGGACGCGATGCCGGTGATGACCGTGCCTCTGATTGCGCAAATCATGCTGGCAAAAAAGTCGGTGTCGCGGGAACAATTGCTGGACGCAGTGGGCAGTCTTCTGCGCCAGATACCGACCAAGAACCGGGTGCCACAGCTTGCGACGCTGGAAACTGAAGTGGACCGTGCGCTGCTGGGGCTGGAAAACCGCGGCATTGTCAGCAAGGCGGACGATGTCTGGCAAATTATCGAAGATCAGACAGCCGTTTTGCGGTTTTACGCCAACTCAATTCAGCAATTCATGCCTGATAATGCTGCGATAGCGAAATAAGTTTCTGCGACTGCTGGGTCATAAAGTTACAAAATGTGATCGTCAGAGGTTGCATTGTTGCGCGTCGGTCCATATTCCCTATTTAAGTCGCCGCGATTCTGCATTGCGGCAAATGCATGAGTGAATGACGCAACAGACAGGAGGCCCGCATGGCACTGGACACAACCATCGCGCAATATGACGCACCTGAAAAAGACCTCTATGAAGTTGGTGAAATGCCACCCATGGGCCATGTGCCAAAGCAGATGTACGCATGGGCCATCCGCCGCGAACGCCACGGCGACCCGGACAAGGCAATGCTGCAGGAAGTAGTGGATGTGCCTGAACTGGACAGCAATGAAGTGCTGGTTTTGGTGATGGCAGCAGGCGTTAACTATAATGGTGTGTGGGCTGCACGCGGTGTACCGATCAGCCCCTTTGATGGCCACAAGCAACCTTACCACATTGCCGGGTCTGACGCGGCAGGGATCGTATGGGCGGTTGGTGATAAAGTTAAGCGTTGGAAAGTCGGCGATGAGGTTGTGGTTCACTGCAACCAAGACGATGGCGATGATGAACACTGCAACGGCGGTGATCCGATGTTCTCTACGTCACAGCGGATTTGGGGATATGAAACACCAGACGGATCGTTTGCGCAGTTTACCAACGTACAGGCCCAGCAGTTGATGCCACGGCCCAAGCATCTGACGTGGGAAGAGTCCGCCTGTTATACTCTGACACTTGCCACCGCGTATCGGATGTTGTTTGGCCACGAGCCTCATGACTTGAAGCCCGGCCAAAACGTGCTGGTGTGGGGGGCGTCCGGCGGTCTGGGGTCTTATGCGATCCAATTGATCAATACCGCAGGCGCGAACGCGATTGGTGTTATTTCAGACGAAAGCAAGCGGCAGTTTGTGATGGATCTAGGGGCCAAAGGCGTTTTGAACCGCAAGGATTTTGATTGCTGGGGACAGTTGCCCACCGTTAATACGCCTGAATACGCAGCATGGTTCAAGGAAGCGCGCAAATTTGGTGCGGCGATCTGGGCGATCACGGGGAAAGGCAACAACGTCGACATGGTATTTGAACACCCCGGCGAGGCCACATTTCCGGTGTCGACCTTGGTATGTAAAAAGGGCGGCATGGTGGTAATCTGTGCGGGCACGACAGGGTTTAACCTGACGTTTGACGTGCGCTATATGTGGATGCATCAAAAGCGTCTACAAGGTAGCCACTTTGCCCATCTTCAACAGGCATCATCCGCCAATAAGCTGATGCTTGAACGGCGCTTGGACCCCTGCATGTCTGAGGTTTTCACCTGGGATGATCTGCCACAAGCGCATATGAAGATGCTGCGCAATGAACACAAGCCGGGCAACATGGCGGTACTGGTTCAAGCCCCGAAGACGGGTTTGCGTACCTTGGAAGACGCGTTAGACGCCCGCGGTTAACGCTTTATTGTCTTCATCTGGGCAACAATGACCCGCGAACCAGGCTATTGGTTCGCGGGTTTTTTCGTGCAGCATGTTTGTGCGTTTCAGATCAAATACTTGAATTTCATAGCCCTCACTACTTTCGAGGAGTTGAAAGTTGCGAATGTTCAAAAATTAACGATACATGTTATGGTTGTATTAACGACTTGTTAACCATTTTTAAGAGAGTCTACACATGCGAAGTGACTGGATTTTAGACGTTCTTGCCGATTTACGCAGCTTTGCGTTGTCGAACAATTTGCCCGCTTTGGCGGAACAATTGGACGATACCGCAATTGTTGCTCTGGCCGAGATCGCCGCCCTTGAGGAAAGGACCGACGGCCAAACGCATGCTGACCGAAACCCTATTGGATCCGATACTGGAGTTGTTGGAACAGGCTGACACGCTTGATAAGCTGCAAGCGGCAAGCGTTGCATTACGTGATGCATTAGGTGTCGATCACATCGCATATCATTGGGTGGACTCCGCAGGTGATCAATATGGCTGCGGGACCTATTCAGTGGCGTGGCAAGCGCGGTATCTTGAACAAAATTACCTGCGGATAGATCCGGTTGTTATCGGATGTTACCAGCGTTTCCACCCTGTCGATTGGAAGCGCTTGGATTGGTCGAGCAAAGTTACTCGCGCATTTTTGAGAGAATCAATTGAATATGGCCTTGGCAACCAAGGCTATTCGGTGCCCATTCGCGGACCAAACGGACAATTTGCCCTGTTTACGGTGAACCATTCATGCAGCGACGAAGACTGGGTCGATTTTACTGACACATATCGACGTATGCTGATTCTGGTTGCGCATTATTTCAACGAAAAGGCGCTGGAATTTGAACCAAACAGAACCCCAGAACAATCGCAATCGTTAAGTCCCAGAGAAGTGGATGCGATGACATTACTCGCAATTGGCTATAGCCGTGCCCAAGTGGCCAACACCCTGTCTATTTCGGAACATACCTTGCGGGTTTATATTGAGAGCGCGCGTTTCAAACTGGGTGCATTGAATACGACGCATGCAGTGGCGCGCGCACTCAGCCGGGGATTGATTGTTGTCTGACGAATGCTACCTGTTGCGTTTTAGTCAAGAGTACAGTGCGGCCCTGTTTATTGGTATTAACAAAGACTGAGTTAGCTCTGGTTTCATTCTTGCAATGGAAGGGGGGCTTTACATGTTACGTTATATTTATGGAAATGACCTTAGCCTGTATCCGCAGCTGGCGCGGCAGATGTTTTGTGATCGGGCGGATCAATTCAAAACCCGGTTGGGTTGGAACGTCACGCTGAATGCAGCAGGTGAAGAGCGCGACGAATATGACGCGCTGAACCCGCTTTATGTGATCTGGGAACAGCCCGATGGCCGTCATGGTGGGTCTATGCGGTTTTTGCCGACCACAGGGCCAGTTATGGTGAATGATCATTTCGGGCATCTGATAAGCGGACCAATCACAAGCCCGTTGATCTGGGAATGCACGCGGTTTTGTCTGGCGCGTGAGGGTGATCCAAAAGTCGCCGCTGCGCTGATGCTGGGCGGTGGCGAGATCATGCAGGGATTTGGCATCAAACATTTTGTCGGCGTTTTTGACGCGCGCATGGTGCGTATTTATCGGATGATTGGGTCATCGCCCGAAGTATTGGGCAGCATGGGCGAGGGACGTGATAAAATATCCGTCGGCCTTTGGGAATTTGGGTCGGCGGCGCAAGATAAGGTCGCCGCCCGTGCCGGCATTTCAGCCGAGCAATCCCGATTTTGGTTTGACCATAGTTTTTCAAGCACAGCGCAGGGTGGATGGGCCAAAACCGGGTAGTTTCAATAAACCCATCTGGCCCCCGGCGCGCCCCTCCCGTAGGGTCGCGCCATGAACGTACCAGCACTCACATATTCCGATGATCAGGCCGATGCCTTTGATGCCGTGGCTGAAATGCTGCGCTCTGCCGGGGTCGACCTTGAGGACAGCCTGCTGATGCCAAGCCCCGGTGGTGCGGATCAGGTGATGGCGGTCACGGGCAAGGCCGGATCGGGTAAGACGCTGCTCTTGGCCGAGCTTTACAAGGCGCTTGAAGCGGCGGGCGTTGAGGTGGTTTCCGGCGACTACGAGTCGCGCAAACGCAAGGACAAGCGCACATTGGCGATCCTTGCGCCCACCAACAAAGCAGCATCGGTTTTGCGCCTGCGTGGGGTGCCTGCTACTACCATCCACCGGATACTCTATACCCCTGTGTATGACCCTGAATATGAACGCATCGCAGAATGGCTGGCCGGGTCAGGTGAGCGGCCCGAGATTGAAGGGTTGACCGAAATATCGCTGGACCGGGCGGCGGCATTTTATGCGAATAACAAATCCATTCCCGGTGCCTTGGCTGCGGCTGGATTGCGCGGGTCTGATTTTATCACTGGCTGGAAACGCCGAGAAGAACCGCTGGATATCGGTTTTGTTGATGAATCCTCGATGCTGGACGACAAGCAGTTCGAGGATCTGAAAGAGATTTTCCCAACACTGTTGCTGTTCGGTGATCCGGCACAGCTGGCCCCGGTCAACCAATCCGGCACCATGGTGTTTGAGAAATTGCCCGAAAAACGTGTGATGAACCTGAACCGGATTTTCCGGCAGGACGCGGGCAACCCGATCCTTGATCTGGCGCATGCCTTGGCGGACCCGCAACTGGAGTTTCAGGATTTCGAGCGGATGATCGAGGACGCATCAAAAAAAGATGACCGTGTTGTCTGGGGCCAGCGTGTCGAAGTTGACCTGATGGCGCGCAGCCCGGTGTTGGTCTGGCGCAATGCCACACGGATCAGGCTGATCAATGCGTTTCGGTCCGTCCATGGCGCGCCGGAGGATGCACTGCTGGCCGGGGAGCCGTTGATTTGTGACGGTATTGAACTGCCCTTGAAACACCGTAAGAAACGGTTGGATCTTGAGGCGCGCGGCCTGATCAAAGGCGCGCAGGTGATCTATCTGGGGGAAGGTCGCAAGCCGGGGTTCAGCCGCCTGCATGTGATGGGTGCCGAAGACCCTCAGGTATCAGCCGCCTCAATTGTCAAAATCGAAAAGCCGGACGAAGAAGAACCGTTTATCCCCTTTGCGGCGCGTATGGGGGCGACGTTTCTGCATGGCTCTGCGGTGACGATCCACAAGGCGCAAGGCAGCCAGTGGGAAACCGTGCAGGTGTTTGCCCCTGATCTGTTTGTCGCCGCTCGGATGGGCCGGATGGAGGCGGGGCAACCGCTGTGGAAACGATTGGCTTATGTGGCCATCACACGGGCGCAGGAACGGCTGATCTGGGTGGTGCGTAATCGGTTGTCGAAACCCACAGGGCCATTGGAAGTGGACGATTTACGCGCGGTTCCTGTAGCGCCACTAACACTGGATGCCACGACGGAGGACATCGGATGAAGTCGATCATAATAACCGGCGCAAGTTCTGGTATCGGGCGCGCCACCGCAGAATTGTTTTTATCCAAAGGCTGGCGCGTTGGTCTGATTGCACGGCGAGAGGATGTATTGGCTGAGATGGCGGCAGCGCACGAACACGCCACGGCTTTGCCTGCCGATGTGACGGACGCGGCTGCGATGGCTGAGGTATTCAAAGCGTTTGGTCATGTCGATGTGCTGTTCAATAACGCTGGCATGTTTGGTCCCTCTGCGACCATTGACGAGATTGCATTGGACGCATGGCAACAGGTGGTGGCGGTCAATTTGCATGGCATGTTCATCGCGGCACAGCTCGCGTTCAAACAGATGCGCGCGCAGGGTGGTGGACGGATCATCAACAACGGCTCAATTTCCGCGCATACGCCGCGTCCTGGATCGGTGTGCTATACCACCACCAAACACGCGATCACGGGCATGACCAAATCGCTGTCATTGGATGGCAGGCCCTATAACATCGCCTGTGGTCAGATCGACATTGGCAATGCAGAGACCGAGATGGTTACTGCGCTCAAGGCGCAGAACCAAGCAGTAGAGACCATGGATGTAAAACACGCGGCAGAAGCCGTATTGCATATGGCCGAACTGCCGCCCGAAGCGAATGTGCAGTTTATGACAGTGATGGCGACCAAGATGCCCTATATCGGGCGGGGGTAATTACCTGCGAAACATGCTGAAGATCGCAGATGCACCCCAGCCAGCGGCGATGGCGATTGCCAATGACATGAAGCCATAGATCAGAGCATTTTCACGCGAGAGCTTGAAAAGCCAGCGTTCGACACCGACCTTGCGAACATAGATGCTGGTTTCGTATTTCGATATAACCTTACCGCCACGGGTCAGAAAAATACGGGTCAGATAATCACCTTCGGTCAATGCGGCGGGCAGTTCGATGGCCGTGCGGAACAGGGTTTGTTCGTCAACGCTGACGGTGCCTTCGTTCAGTTGATATTGATCTGATTTTGATTTGATCCGAATAAGAGCGTTGGTGAAATTGCGCGAATCTGAAATGTTATCAGGTGCGTCAACGGACCGAATGGCGCGTGGGATAGACACCTTGTAGCGCAGATCTTCGGTATCCGTCAGCGACAGACCAAGCAGTGTGCTGGACGCGACTGCATAGAAGCTGGGCGCATAGTCGACTTCGACAAAATCGGTATTCACCCAAATACCAAATCGCTTTTCCTTGCGCCGGACAGTGATCGGGCGCGACGGGCCTGCGACGGTCACGATCACTTGTAGCCGGGGGTCGTCCGCAATCGGTTCTTCACGTTTGACGGCCCCAAAGATCAGAATTTCAGAGCCATCAAAATTGGTGTTGATCGACACCTGATCACTACTGAGGCCAAGCACAACTTCTTCTGCCAAGGCGGGCAATGCGCAGAGCAATGCGATGGCAAATGCAAGCGTGCGCATCAGTGGCCACCCGCCGCGCCGAGCGAATAAAGCTCGGACGGTTGCAACAAGAGTTCAAGGGCGAGTTTGCCGCAGACCAAAAGCACCATCATGGCCAGCAGAATGCGAAGCTGTTCAGCCTTCATTTTGACCCCGATGCGGGTGCCAATCTGTGCGCCGACCACACCGCCAACCAGCAGCAAAACCGCAAGCACGATGTCGACGGTAAAGTTCGTGGTTGCGTGCAACATGGTGGTAAAGGCGGTGACAAAAATGATCTGGAACAGCGATGTTCCCACCACGACTTTGGTGGGCATACCCAGCAAATAGATCATCGCAGGCACCATGATAAAACCACCGCCGACACCCATGATCGCAGCCAGAATACCGACCAGAACGCCGACGATCAGCGGTGGAATGACCGAGATATATAGGCCGGAGACACGAAAGCGCATTTTGAACGGCAATCCGTGGATCCAGTTGTGTTTCTTGCGCGCGGTCTTTTTGCCCGACTTGGTTTTGCGGATCGCATTCAGCGATTCGATGAACATCAATCCGCCGATCACACCCAGAAAAATCACGTAGCAAAGTTTGACCAGCAGATCGACTTGGCCTTGAGATTTCAGATAGTTGAACACCATCACACCCAAAGCCGCCCCGGCCAGACCGCCAATCAACAAGACGGTCCCCATTCTCAGATCCACGGTTTTTCGCTTGAAATGCGCTAAAACACCGGAGAACGATGAGGCCACAATCTGGTTTGCTTCGGTGGCCACAGCCACGGCGGGCGGGATGCCGATAAAGAACAACAGCGGCGTCATCAAAAAGCCGCCGCCAACCCCAAACATGCCTGAAAGAATGCCAACAAGCCCACCCAGTCCCAACAGAAGGAACGCGTTAACCGATACTTCGGCGATGGGCAGGTATATTTGCATGATGTCCCTTAGCGCAGGTCCGGTATCTAAATCAACTGTCGTCGCTGCCGTGCGGCAATGAGGACCGATAGCATACGAAAAACTGGCCTTATCAAGCCCGCTTAGCGTTCTTTCACATAAGGCTCACCGCCCGCACGGGGTGGAATGGCCTTGCCACCAAAGCCCGCGAGGATGATTACCGTCATGACATAAGGTAACGCGCCCAAAAGCTGTCCTTGAACTTTGATCCCAATCAGGCTTTCGATCACGTCTGGCCGCGTTTCCAGTGCGCCAAAAAGACCAAAGAGCAAGGTTGCGTAAAGCGCATACCACGGCCGCCACTTGGCAAAGATCAGTGCGGCGAGGGCGATGAACCCGCGTCCCGCTGACATGTCTTTGACAAAGCCCGCCTGCAACGCGGTGCTCAGGTACGCCCCCGCGATGCCGCAGAGCACACCACAAATCGCCACTGCCGCATAGCGCAACCCAACAACGGACACGCCAGCCGTATCCACCGCGGCGGGGTTTTCACCCACAGCGCGCAGGCGCAGACCAAAGCGGGTGCGATAGAGCAACCACCACGACAATGGCACAGCGGCAAAGGCCATATAGACAAGGATCGAATGACCCGAGATCAATTCGGCATATAGCGGACCAATGACAGGTACATCCGCAAGGGCGTCGGCACCGGGCAGGGTGATTGCCTCAAACCGCGCACCGCCCATCAATGATGGGGTGCGCCCTCCTTGGCTAAACCAATCTTGTGCAATCAGCACGGTCATACCTGCTGCGAGAAAGTTAATCGCCACACCAGATATCAGTTGATTGCCACGAAAGGTAATGGACGCCACACCGTGCAGCGCGCTGAGTGACATAGACGCGCCGATGCCCGCCGCAAGACCAATCCAGACAGAACCCGTGAGCGAGGCCACCGCGGCAGAGAAAAACGCCGCTGCCAGCATTTTGCCTTCAAGGCCAATGTCGAAAATACCGGCGCGTTCGCTGAACAACCCTGCAAGGCAAGCCAAAAGTAAGGGCGTGGCGAGGCGAACCGTGCTGTCGAGCAGTTGGATGAGGGTTGCATAATCCATGTCTCAGACCTTTGCCGTCGCAAGTTTATAGCTGGCAAAAACGAAGAAGCAGCCTAATCCAAGTTCGATACGCCTGCGCGCCCCTGCATAAGCACGTACGACGGCCGCCGAAGAAAACAGCGTCGCATAAGCCAGATGCCCTGCCATCGAGATCAGCGTCGAGCCAACCACAAGTATGGCTGCGACCTGCCAAGGTGCGTCGGTGCCCAATCCAAGGGCGACGATGGCAATCCAGCTGAGCGCCGCCTTGGGATTAGACATCTGAATGCCCAATCCACGCAAAAACAGCGCACGCCGCGCCCCGTTTGCCGATCGGATAACCGGATCAGGTTTGGGCGTCATAGCTGAGCGAAATGATTTCCACGCCAGCCACAGCAAATAGGCTGCGCCGGCGATCTTAAGAACAAGCAATGCCTGCGCGTAAGCGGCGATCAATGCGGACAGACCCAGCACGGTCAGAATGGCCCACAGACCACTGCCCATCGAAATGCCCATGGCCAACGCGGACCCGTGGCCGCGCCCCGATGCCATCGACGTGCCGATAACGGCCAGAATATTAGGTCCTGGACTGAACAATCCCATGCACAGGATGCCCCATGCGACCAGCAGGTTTGGCAGATACTCAATCATTCCGCAGGCTCCACTGGTTTACGCTCGGGCTTGGGGGGCTTACGCAGCGCCAGAAACACCCGCTCCAGCGGCATGCGCACCATGTTGTCGAGGGCGCCCGTGAACAGGATCACCAGTGCCTGAATAACGACGATCAGTTCGCGCGGGAT
>JBPOFE010000209.1:0-4384 GCA_051252035.1 Sulfitobacter sp. | reverse complement strand
CGCGAGTGGTCTTTGTGGGATGAGGTCGCAATTTGGAAACAGATCCTGTTGCATGGCGAGGACGGCGCATGATCCTTGGACCGACGCTCCTTGACCTCCATGGGTATTTGGCCAGCCGCCGCGCACGGCGTTTAAATCTGCGTCCGCCTGGGGTTGTCGCACAGCCTTAAACCCTGATGCAAAATACCAGTTAAACTGGCCCTCGAGGAGAGAAACAAATGACACCACAAGAAATGGAATCCCGCATCGTCCGCTATGGCGATCTGCAACCCTGCAAAACAGCCTTTATCGACGCTCACACACCGGGGTCGAACCAGAAAGAAAACTTTACGATCATTGGTGGTGGGGTATCTGAAAGTCCTGATCAACACGTTCACATCGGTATCCCGCATGGGTTCAACATCGGGGCCGCTGGCCAGCCTCCGCGTGTGCGCAACTCCTTACACGATCATCACACCGCCGAGGTGTTCTTTGTGCTCTCCGGCAAGTGGCGCTTCTTTTGGGGTCGGTGGGGTGATGCGGGCGAAGTGACCCTTGAAGAAGGCGACATTTTCAACATCCCCACAGGCGTGTTCCGAGGCTTTGAAAATATCGGAACGGATTACGGAATGATCATGGCTGTTTTGGGCGGCGATGACGCAGGCGGTGGCGTCATGTGGGCGCCTCAGGTGATTGAGGATGCGGCGGACCATGGCCTTGTGCTTGGCGAAGACGGCAAACTCTATGACACCAAACGCCAGCAAAAGCTCCCCGAAGGGGTTGGCCCCATGCCGCTGATGTCAGATGAAGAGCTTGCCAAACGGCCAGAGCCGAGCACTGCCGACGTTTTGCCCAATCATGTGGCGCGGTACTGGGACATGATGGCGCTGGCAGACAAAAAGCCTCTAAACGTCATTGGCGAAAACGGCTTGCTGCGTGACAAGCCGGGTTTTGAGATCGACTTCATTACCCGTGGCTCCGCAACCGAGGCCAAGCATAGTCACTCATTTCCCTCCGTGCTGATGCCCATGCGCGGCCATTGGCGCGTGACATGGGACGGTGGCAGCGCAACGCTTGCGTCAGGCGACACGATGTCGGTGCCCGAAAATCTGGCCCATAGTGTTGTGCCGTCGATGACCGGTGAAGCAAGTCTTTACCACGTGGTCGCAACAGGTGATCCTGCGGGCAAAACCTGGCAAGGTTAATTCCATTAAGTTTCAGGCCGCATGCACAGGATGTGTACGGCCTGAATACGAAAAGCATTTTTGAAGGAAACAGTCATGTCGAAAGTCTTAACAACGCACGTAGGTTCTCTGCCGCGCACGCAAGAGGTTGTGGATTTCATCTTTGCTCGCGAACATGGCAAGGACTACGATGCTGGCGCCTTTGACGCAGCGATGACAGCGGCAGTGTCAGAAACGGTGCGCAAGCAAGTTGGCGCTGGAGTCGATATCGTCAGCGACGGGGAGACCTCAAAAATTTCATACGCGACCTATGTCAAAGATCGCTATACTGGTTTTGACGGTGACAGCCCGCGCAATGCACCTGCCGACCTCAAGCAATTCCCCAGCTTTCTGAAACGCCTAGCCGACGATGGAGGCACCCCGCAATATGCACGGCCGATGTGTGTGGGTGAGGTGAAATCAAAAGGGCAGGGCGAGTTGGAAAAGGATATCGCCAACCTCAAGGGTGCAATGGCTGAACACGGGGCCAAACGGGGCTTCATGAATGCGGCGTCGCCCGGTGTTATTTCACTGTTTTTGCAGAATGACTTTTACAAAACCCGCGAAGCGTATCTGGCTGCATTGGCCGATGTGATGAAGACAGAATACGAAACCATCGTTGCCTCTGGCCTTGATCTGCAACTCGACTGCCCGGACCTCGCGCTGTCGCGTCACATGCTGTTTAGCGATTTGTCAGATGATGAGTTTCTCAAAATCGCAGCGAGCCATGTAGAAGCATTGAACCATGCGCTGTCGGATGTGCCAGCCGAAAAAGTGCGCGTGCATATCTGTTGGGGGAACTATGAAGGGCCACACGTGTGCGATATCCCGATGTCCAAAATGTTCGACACGCTAATGTCCACCAAATCGCAGTATGTGCTGTTTGAAACGTCTAACCCACGGCATGGCCACGAATGGTCCGTCTTTCGCGATCGGGCGAAAGATATTCCTGATAGCAAGGTGCTTGTGCCGGGAGTGGTTGATACAACGACAAATTTTGTGGAGCATCCCGACCTTGTAGCCGAACGCGTGACCCGCTTTGTCGATATCGTTGGCGCAGATCGGGTGATCGCGGGATCAGACTGTGGGTTTGGCACATTCGCTGGCTTCGGCGCGGTTGATCCTGAGATTGCCTATGCAAAACTTGGCGCGCTGTCCGAAGGGGCGGCACAGGTCGGATGACAGCGACTGTTCGGTAACCTTGCATGAGGTGATGAAGGTGCTGATGCTAAATGCCCACGCTACAAGTCTTAAAAAACGCAGGGTATGGCCAATTTGAAATATTCATAGCGGCCCTTGCCGCTGGCTGGAGGATTAGATGAACGAAGACCTGCTTGTGCTGCTCCGCTCTGTCGATACGCCCACCGTTTGCAATGCCATTGAGGTGGTTCAGGGCAAACGTGGTTTTAACGCGTTTACGCGTGGCACCATGCTGTGCTCGGCCCCGGAAGACCCCGCAGTCGTTGGATATGCCGTGACCGCCAAGATAGCAGCTGTCAACCCGCCGACTGAGGCACCAGATGTGGTCCGAGCCAACCGCATGGATTACTACCGCGCAATGGCTGAGGCGCCGCAGCCCAGCGTTGCGACAATTGAGGATACGGATTTCCCGGATTGCATCGGCGCCTATTGGGGCGAGGTAAACACCACCATTCATAAAGGGTTCGGCCTTTCCGGGACGCTGACCAACGGTGTTATGCGCGACCTTGGCGATATGTGCGACGGATTTCCTGTTATTGCAGGCTCAATTGGCCCCAGCCACGGATTTGTCCGCGTGCAGGAGATTGGCACGCCGGTCACGATTTTTGGCCTGAACGTCAGCAATGGGGATCTGATTCACGCCGACCGCCACGGCGCGGTTGTGATCCCGCCAGAGGTGGTGGATCATCTCGCGGATGCCATCAAGAAAATGCAGGACACAGAACACCTTGTACTTGGTCCTGCCCGCGAAGAGGGTTTCGACTTCAAAAAATTTGAGGCCGCGTGGACCGCCTTTGAGAAAGCCCGCACTTGAGGTGCAATCCCGCAGATCTTTCCGTTCAGGAAGCATCAGAGGCCATACGGCAAGGCAGCCTGAGCGCGGAAGTTTTGACGCGCGCGCATCTCGACAGGATTCGAGAGCGGGACGAGGCCATCAAGGCTTTCGTGCATGTGGCGGAGGATGAAGCGCTCGCTGCAGCTTGTGAAGCGGATAGAGCGAATAGGGAGGGCAGGCTCGTCGGGCCGCTCCACGGTATACCCTTTGCTATCAAGGATATCTTCGATTTAAAAGGCTGGCCGGTGAGGTGGGGGTCACGCTGGCAGGCCGAAAGGATTGCGGATCGAACTGCGCCCGCTTTTCAGGCCATGTTGGATGCAGGTGCGATACCACTTGGGCTGGTTGCAACCTATGAGTTGGCAACGGTCGGCCCGGATCAAACGAGCCTTTATGTGCAGCCGCGCAACCCGTGGGACCACGCCCATGTCACTGGTGGATCATCTTCGGGCAGTGCTGCGGCGGTCGCTGCCGGGATGGTCCGCATCGCCCTTGGCACCGACACTGGCGGGTCTGTGCGCAGCCCTTCGTCCTATTGCGGTGTTGTTGGGTTTAAACCTACATTTGGCGCTATTTCTTTGGAGGGGGTGATGCACCTTTCGCCCAGCCTTGATCACGCTGGGCCGATTGCACGCACAGTATCAGAAGCCGCGATGGCTTTTTGCGTTCTGACTGGGCAGAAACAATTGGATTTGCGTTGCGACCCTAAGAAGATTCGGATTGGCTTTGCTCGATCATGGATTCCGACTGACAGCGACGGATCTGATCTGCTCACCCTCATGGATAACGCGGCAGCATCCCTTAGCTTGGCCGGGATGCAGATCGACCTGATTGAGCTGCCTGATTATGCAACAATCGAAGGGCATGCGACGCAACTCATTCTGGCGGAAGGGCACCAGTCTTTTGGACAGGAAGTCGTAGCGTCGCCAGAGCTTTTTGGCAAACGGGCGGCAAAAAGCATCGCGGCTGGGGGTTCAATTTCTGACGAAACCGTCGCGGAAGCCCAAAAGGCGGGCGCGACATTCACCAAAACCATTGACGATCTGCTGCAAGACCATGACGTGCTGATCTTACCAACCGTTGCAACGCCTGCGCCGCGTTTTGCGCATTTTGACGCAAGCGAAACTATCTGGACCGAAATGCGGAC
>JBPOFE010000208.1:0-4488 GCA_051252035.1 Sulfitobacter sp. | reverse complement strand
TTGCGCCGGGATAGGTGGCCTGAAAAACAAAGGGCAGCGTGTGAGGCTGCCCTTTGGATTGCATATTTTTAGAACAATGAAGCGTAAGGTCAGACAGACATGCAGATGTATTTCATCTCGAGATAATCTTCGATGCCGTGGTGTGAGCCTTCGCGGCCCAAACCGGATTGTTTGACACCGCCAAACGGTGCGACCTCGGTTGAGATGATGCCTGTGTTCACGCCAACAATGCCGTACTCCAGTGCTTCGGCGACTTTGTAGACACGGCTGAGGTCATTTGCATAGAAATAGGAGGCAAGGCCAAAGATAGTGTCGTTAGCCATCGCGATGACTTCGTCTTCATCTTCGAACTTGAACAGTGGGGCGAAGGGGCCAAAGGTTTCGTCGCTGGCGACCTGCATGTCTTGCGTTACCCCGGTCACAATTGTGGGCGCTAAAAAGTTGCCATCCATTTCGCCGTTGTTGCCAAGAATGACAGAGGCACCTTTGGATACCGCGTCTTCGATGTGTTCACGTACCTTTTCGCCAGCTGCCGGATTAATCAGAGGCCCAAGGTCGACACCATCTTCAAAGCCATCACCGATTTTCAGCTTTTCAACCGCCGCTTTGAGTTTTTGCGCAAAGGCATCATAAACGCCGGCCTGCACATAAATGCGGTTGGCGCAGACGCAGGTTTGGCCGTTGTTGCGGAATTTGCACAGGATTGCGCCTTCGACGGCGGCATCTAGATCGGCGTCATCAAACACGATGAATGGCGCATTGCCGCCCAGTTCCATTGAGCATTTCATCACTTGATCGGCGGCTTGTTTCAACAGGATGCGGCCCACTTCGGTCGATCCTGTGAAGGTGATCTTACGCACGGCGGGGTTTTCGCAGAATTCTTTGCCCACGGCAGAGGAAGAATTTGACGGGACCACATTGAACACGCCCGCAGGGATGCCTGCACGTTCCGCAAGTACACCCATAACGATTGCGGAAAGCGGCGTTTCCGCGGCGGGGCGGGCGACAAACGCACAGCCCGCGGCCAACGCAGGAGCTGCCTTGCGGGTGATCATCGCGTTGGGAAAGTTCCACGGTGTGATGGACGCGGCAACACCGATGGGCTGTTTGATCACCGTAATGCGCTTGTCGCGCTGATGACCGGGAATGGTTTCGCCGTAAATGCGTTTGGCCTGTTCACCAAAGAATTCGATGAAGGATGCACCATAGCCAATCTCGCCTTTGGCTTCTGCCAGAGGTTTACCCTGCTCCGCGGTCAGGATCACACCCAGATCGTGTTGGTTTTCCATCATCAGGTCGAACCATTTGCGCATGACGTTTGCGCGCTCTTTGCCGGTCCATTTGGCCCATTCTTTTTGAGCCGTTTCGGCTTGGGCGATGGCGCCTGCCACTTGTGCGCGACTTAGGTTGGCGACCTGTGCGATTACGTCACCGCGTGCGGGGTTGGTCACATCAAAGGTGCCATCATCTCCATCTGTCCATTTGCCACCAATATAGGCACGGGTTTCCAGCAGGCTGGGGTCGTTCAGCATGGATTTGAGATCAGTTATTGCGTCAGTCATTTTGGTGTCTCCGCTTTTGTTTGTGGCACCCAAAGCAACAAAGGCTATGATTGTCCAGTTACACTTTGCTATATACCCCTTTTAGGAGGTCGCTGAATGACGCTTGATGATGCTTACGCCAATGGTGCTTATATAACTGGAGCAGATGATTTTCCGCCACGCTGGGCCACGGACGCGGCAGCATTTCGCGCAGACCAGGGCGCGCGTGGGCAGGTCGGTGTGCGTTATGGGCCAAGCGATAGGCAGGTTTTTGAATTTTATCAGCCAACGGGCGTGTCGCGCGGCACGATGATGTTTGTGCATGGTGGATATTGGAAAGCGTTTGATGCGTCTTCCTTTTCGCATCTGGCGGCGGGCGCACTGGCGCGCGGCTGGGCGGTGGCGATGCCGTCTTATGACTTGTGCCCCGAGGTCCGGGTTTCCGAGATCAGCACACAGATTGCGGCGGCGTTAACCGAGGTGGCAAACCGCACCCAAGGGCCGATTGCACTGGCTGGGCATTCGGCGGGCGGGCATCTGGTGGCGCGGATGACCGACCCCTTGTTGGTGGCGGGTGAGGTGCGTGACCGAATTGAGCAGATTGTCCCGATTTCGCCAGTGGCGGATCTGACACCTTTGTTACAGACGTCGATGAATGAGATTTTGCAGCTGGACCAAGCCGAGGCCGAAGCAGAAAGCCCGGTGAACATGAGCCCGCCGCATGGGGTCAATGTGTCGGTTTGGGTCGGATCAGAAGAACGGCCCGTATTTCTTGAGCAGGCAGAAACCTTTGCCCGAACTTGGGGCGCACGTCATGTCGTGGTTGAGGGCAAACATCATTTTGATGTTATTGATGCATTGGCTGATCCCGAAAGCGATCTGATTACAGCGCTTTTGGGTCTGAAGTAGCATTGGTGCAGTCCGGCAAATAGGGGCGGTGTGATATGGCAGCGTCTGTTTCTGTTGCGAACATGTCTCGAAACGTCGCGTTGTATCCTTGGTTCAAGTTTTTTCAGAACCTGATTTTCTGGCAGGCCGTTTGGTTCCTGTTTTTCCAATCGGAGCTGTCAGCGGCTGAGGCGCTATTGCTCTATGCGATTTATGATGTGGCGACGACGGCGCTTGAGGTGCCATCGGGCTATATGTCGGACCGTTTGGGGCGGCGGCCCACATTGATTGCAGCTGCGGTTGCCGGGGCGATAGGGTCCGGGCTGATCGCGCTGGGCGATGGGATTGTGGTCTTTGCGCTGGCACAGGTTTTGCTCGGTGCAAGTGCGGCGTTTGCCTCGGGGACGGATAATGCGCTGCTGTATGAATCCCTGTCAGCTACGGGACGTTCGAATGAAGTTGAACTGCATGAGACACGAGGTTGGCAGTTTACGTTGACGGCCTTGGCATTGTCTGCCGTGGTGGGTGGCGTGATCGCGCAATTCAGTTTTGGATTGGCTTTTGTCTCTGCCGCCTGTGCGATGGGGGTCGCCTGTGTCATTGCGTTTCGGTTTCGTGAACCGGACAGAGATGATCAAACGCAAGCGCATCTGCCCGCCAGCACGCAATGGCATCTTTTTCAAACCGCGATGCGGCAGCCTGTGTTGGTCTGGCTGTTTTCATTATCTGTGCTGATGTACGGGTTCAGCCATATTCCTTTTGTTTTTGGTCAGCCGTTTATTTCCGAGGCGCTGAACAGCGCGGGTTGGCAGGCAGAGGCACCCATGGTCAGCGGATCGGTTTCGGCACTGATGATGCTTGTTTCCGTGTTGACGTCGCTTTTTGCGATCAGGTTGCGCCAGCGCATTGGTTTGCCTGCAATTTTGATGTTGGCGTTTGGTATTCAGATCGCGTTGATTGCGATCTTGGCTGTCACCAATAGCATCCTTGCGATTGCTGTCTTGTTCTTGCGCATGGTGCCTAATTCGTTGTCGCGCCCCTTTATCATCGCTCGCATGCAACCTCTCTTAAGTGATGCGGGGCGCGCGACGTTTCTGTCGGTACAGAGCTTTGGCGGTCGGCTGCTTTTCGCGGCAACGTTGTTGGTGGCCTCGGCACATGCGCCGGACGGTGCTGAATTGGCCTATGGTGATATTCAGCAGACATTGGCGTGGTATGTGCTGGCGGGTTGCGGGTTTTTTGCAATTCTATTGGTGACGGTCGGTCGGGCAAAGATTGATGCAACCCCAAAGGCTCCTAATGGTTGAGGCATCGGGTAGCGTTCCCTCTTTTCAATGGCCAAGGCATTTGTCACACTGTGTAAAATTTCTGGGGCGTGGCATGTAAATCACCATAACATTCCCTATATAACAACTAACGCATTGAAAGATAGGAACGATTGATGGCCAATTTGGACGCACAAGTACGGGAATCTCAAACTCAGGTTGCTGAGGCACAAAGCAAAATTGCCGAACTGACGAGCCGAATTGAGACGGCGCGTGCCAAACTCAAGTCTGGCGACGATGCGATGATCGACATTGAAAACGCGTCTTTGGAAGATGTGCATGCCCATACGGACGTGATGAACGCGAACATCGCAGAGCTGATTATGGGGCTGGATGATGTGACCGCCGGGTTCAGCCGCGATTTTGACGAAATGCGCAACAAGACGGGCATGGAAAGCCTGATTGGTATATTTTCCAAGGCCAAGTCGGACAGCATGCGTCAGGAGCGGGTGCGGTCGGCGTCGATTGATGACAAGTTGCAGGATCTGATTTCCAAATCGGACGTGATCGTGCAACTGCTCGAGGGGCAATTGGCGATGTTGGAAGAGCAGAAGGTGAAAGTTGAAAGCAACCTGACCGAGACGCTGGATGAACGTGAATTGACCGTGGGTGAGTTGGAAACCATCCGCAGCGATATTCAGGGCATGGACCCGAAAATCATCAAGGTTGAGAACGCCATTGCGTCAGAGACTGACGCGGCCAAGCGGACCAAGCTGGAAACCGAACTGGCCGAT
>JBPOFE010000207.1:0-4492 GCA_051252035.1 Sulfitobacter sp. | reverse complement strand
GCAACAATGGCCAACGCAATGGCACGTTGCGTGACTTCTGCTTCGGTCCGGCGTTGTGATGTTTCAACCGTTTCAATCACCGGCAAAAAATCGGTGCTGGAAATACCCTGTGCGGACAAATGCGCGATCGAGCGGGCTTTGCGCTCGGCGGCTTCGCCTGCGTTGGACTGTCCGGCAGCGGCACTGCCTATGATTAGGGCAAGGCATAATGTGAGAAGATACTTCATGGCGCGCTATCCGTTTAATTTTCGCAGACGTGCGGTGACGGACAACCCATGCGCCTCAAGGCTTTCTGAGCGCGCCAGTCGTTCCGCTGACGGGCCAATGGCGCGCAGAGCATCTGGTGTCATACGCGCAAGTGTGGTGCGTTTCATGAAGTCGAGGACCGACAGGCCAGAGGAGAAACGCGCAGACCGTGCGGTGGGTAAAACATGGTTGGGCCCACCGACATAATCGCCAATCGCTTCGGGGGTCCATTGGCCAAGAAAAATCGCGCCTGCATGGGTGATCTGATTGCTCAGGGCGTCCGGATCGGCCACGCAAAGCTCAAGATGTTCGGGAGCGACACGGTTGGAGAGTTCAGCGGCCATGGCGAGGTCCGGCACGGTGATGATCGCACCGTTGTCACGCCAACTGGCCCCGGCGATGGCGCGGCGCTCAAGCGTTTCGAGCCGTTTTTCAATGGCTTGCGCGACCTTGGCACCAAAGGACGCATCCGTGGTGATCAGGATGCTTTGCGCGCTTTCGTCATGTTCCGCCTGGGAAAGCAGGTCAAGCGCGATCCAATCGGGGTCGTTATCTGCGTCGGCGATCACCAGAATTTCGGATGGGCCTGCAATCATGTCGATGCCAACCTTGCCAAAGACCCGGCGTTTGGCGGCGGCGACGAATGCATTGCCGGGACCGGTGATCTTGTCCACAGGTGGGATCGTGGCCGTGCCATAGGCAAGAGCCGCAACGGCCTGCGCACCGCCAATACGGTAGATTTCATCGACGCCAGAAATATGTGCGGCAAGCAGCACAAGCGGGTTCAGCACACCATCGGGCGTTGGCACCACCATCGCCAATCGCGGCACGCCCGCGACCTTGGCGGGGATCGCGTTCATCAAGACTGATGAAGGATAGCTGGCCAGTCCGCCCGGCACGTAAAGGCCCGCTGCGGATACCGGGGTCCAGCGCCAGCCAAGTGTTGCGCCAGTCTCATCCGTCCATTCCGCATCTTCGGGCAGTTGGCGGGCGTGGTAGGCGCGGATGCGGGCGGCGGCGAGGTCGAGCGCCGCGCGGTCCTCTGGCGAGACCTGCTGCATCGCTTGAGCGATCTCATCCGGCGTGATGCGCAGGGTGTCAGGGTTTAGGGTGATGCGGTCGAATTTTGCGGTAAGGTCGATCACGGCAGCATCGCCACGGGCGCGCACGTCAGCGATGATGTCGGCGACCACGGCATCGACATCGGGACTGTCTTCGCGCTTGGCGTTCAGCAGCGCGGCAAATGCGGTCTTAAAGTCAGGTGCTGTCGCGTCGAGGGTCACAGGCATGGTGCTGAGCTTGCTCCAAAAAAGTAAGATGCCTCCGGCGCGGAATATTTAAGACC
Organism: Sulfitobacter sp.; assembly: GCA_051252035.1. Lineage (GTDB taxonomy): Bacteria > Pseudomonadota > Alphaproteobacteria > Rhodobacterales > Rhodobacteraceae > Sulfitobacter. The sequence goes on along the minus strand of JBPOFE010000207.1, from coordinate 2,901 downwards.
AAAAGAGGCAAGGTTGCGGGATGACTAGCCCGATATGTAAGCAGCCTCAAGGTCGCAGAAGTTATGCCAGGGTTTTGATCATCGTCAGATCATGCTCGGGGCCATCTGCGCCGAGGATAGCGTTGGGCATGCGCCCGGTTTGGTGAAAGCCGTGGCGTTTGTAAAATGATATGGCGCGGGCGTTGTCCTCGTTCACGGCGAGTTCAAGTTGCCAGACGCCGATTGAGGCGGCGTATTCCGTAAGGGCGTGGATCAGAGCCTTGGCGGTGTCGGTCCCTTGGGCGGTTGGCGTCACATAAAAGGGGCCAATTTCAGCGCGGTGTTTGGCACGTGGGATCGGGTTTTGGTTGAGACCCGCAAGGCCAACGGGTGTGTCGTCAATAAAGGCAAGGAAGCGGTCCCCTCCTGCCAGACGTTTGGCATCCTTGGCCTCGGGGATGGCGTCATGTTCTGCGAGAGAAAGAATGAACGCGGATGGATAACGCTTAATACCGTCGCGGCGTAGCGCCCGCCAGAGCGCGACATCCTCCGGTGCAGTGGCGCGAACACGGATCATTCGGGGTGTTGTGGCAGTTTTTTCGATGGGGCCACATAGGGTTTGGTCACGTCTTTTAACGTCACCTCAAGCGCCTCGACATCCAGACGGATTGCGCCATCGCCCGCAAGGGTCAGGGTAATATTGCCGGACGGCGCGTCGGTTTCTTCAAAGCTGAGGTCGAGCAGGGACAGGATGGTGTCAGCGTCAGATTTTGGTACGCCTTGACTGGCGACGCCGCGCACGTTGTTGAACATCAAAACCGATTGCACGCGCTCGGGGGCATGACGGGTTTTGCCCTCGTCCTCCCAACGCACCCGGTTCAGCAGCAGCGCAAACCGCGCGCCCTTGCGATGCCAGCGCATTTCGGACGCCGGAAACACTGCGTCTTGGGTAAGCGATGCGATCACGGCAAGGTCGTCGCCATCCAGTGCGCCCAAGTTTAACGGTGCCTCACGGCCATCTTCAAAACGTGCGTCTTGGGTCATTTCTCAGATATCCGTTCGATGTTTGCGCCGACGCCGCGCAGTTTGGCGACCACATGTTCATACCCGCGATCAAGGTGATAGACTCGCGAGACCTTGGTTTCGCCTTCCGCCGCAAGACCCGCAAGGATCAGGGACACAGAGGCCCGCAGGTCGGTGGCCATCACAGGCGCACCTTTGAGTTTTTCCACGCCCTTCACTGTGGCAGTGCCGCCGTGCACTTCGATATCGGCCCCCATGCGTTCCAGTTCCGGAGCATGCATAAAGCGGTTCTCGAAAATCTTTTCCTCAAGGACCGAGGTCCCCTCAGCCGTACAGAGCAGCGCCATCATCTGGGCTTGCAGGTCGGTTGGGAAGCCGGGGAAAGGTTCAGTGGTTACATCTACCGCACGAATACGGCCATTTTTGCGGGCCACGGTCAGGCCATTCTTGGTTTCGGACACGGAAATCCCCGCCGCATCCAGTTTTTCACAAAACGCTTCGACAAGGCTCAGCTTGCCACCCAGCAATTCGACTTCGCCGCCGCAGATCGCCGGGGCCAACATATAGGTGCCAAGTTCGATGCGGTCGGTGACAACGCGGTGGGTAGCGCCGTGCAAGCTGTCTACGCCTTGAATGGTGATGCTCGGCGTGCCGTCGCCCTCAATCTCGGCTCCCATCGCGCGCAGGCAGGTCGCCAGATCGACAATCTCTGGCTCGCGGGCGGCGTTGTTGATGACCGTAGTGCCTTTGGCCAAGGTCGCGGCCATCATGATGTTTTCGGTCGCACCGACACTGGCAAAGGGGAAGTCGATGATAGCGCCCTTGAGCTTGCCGCCCTTGGCCTTGGCATGCAGATACCCATCACGCAATTCGATATCAGCCCCCATCAAGGCCAGACCATCAGTGTGAATGTCCATGGGACGTGCGCCAATCGCACAGCCGCCGGGCAAGGATACCTCGGCATGGCCTTCGCGTGCCAGCAGCGGGCCAAGAACCAGATTGGAGGCACGCATTTTACGCACAATATCGTAATCCGCATGGCTGTTGATCGGTCCATGGCTCGACATGGCCAGCACTTGACCATCCTGCAAGGACGTCACTTCAGCGCCTAAAGAGCTGAGCAATTCGGACATGGTACGAATGTCGCTGAGCCGTGGTGCGTTGGTCAGCGTCAGCGGTTCCTCACTCAGCAACGTGGCGGGCATCAGGGTCAGGCAGGCGTTTTTGGCCCCTGCAATCGGGATTTGACCGTGCAGTTCACCGCCACCTTTAACCAGAATTGAATCCATTTTAACCGCTTTCCTGTTCGGACCCGTCCGGGCCGTTGCCTGTATTCCCCTGCCCTTTGCCACCCTTGCGGGCACGTGTCTGTGCCTTGCGCCGCGCCATATTGGCTTTTAACGCCGCTTTCAGCCGATCCTCACGGAGTTGGGCCTGGGTTCGGGGCTTTTGTGGGGCCGTATCTTTTGCCGTATCTTTGACCATGGCGCTTGTCTAGCGCAGGGGCGCGGGGGCGTCCAGATTAGGCTTGCACCATAATTGGAATGCCGCTAATCACCCGTCCACAATGCTGTGGTAGCTCAGTGGTAGAGCGCGTCATTGGTAATGACGAGGTCGGGAGTTCAATCCTCCCTCACAGCACCATTTATTCTGCACATTTTCGGCGACGTTTTTACCATGATTTAACGTGGGCTCCCGACTGACGCCCGCCGCTTACGCGGCGGTCTAAGTGCGGGAGTTCGGGCCCTCCCTCACTGCGCCACCTTTTTCTCACCCCAACCGCCGCAGCAGTTCAATCGACGGATCGCCCGTAGCCGCCAATCCCACACTGCTTTGGTACGCCGCAATGGCCTTGCGGCTGTTGGGGCCGATCACGCCATCGGTGCCGTCTGTATCGAA
>JBPOFE010000206.1:0-4549 GCA_051252035.1 Sulfitobacter sp. | reverse complement strand
GATCACCCTCCATTCGCTTTTTGGTGTTGGCCGCTTTACCTTGGGCAGGGTGGTGGGTACTGATTTCATTCAACATCAACACAGGGCCAAAATGAAACGCTCTCGCATTAACGATATCATGGTGCAGGCTGATGAGATGATCCGCCATCATGGCTTTCATTTGCCACCCTTTGCCTATTGGACACCGGATCAGTTTGCCGCGAACAAGGATAAAGCGCGCGCCATGATTGACGCGCGTTGTGGCTGGGACATCACCGATTATGGTGAAGGGCGCTATGACGAAATGGGATTGTTCCTGTTCACTCTGCGCAACGGGCGGCTTGCCGATCTGAAACGTGGCGGCGGCATGTGCTATGCCGAAAAGCTGTTGATTTCAAAGCGGGATCAACTGTCACCGATGCACACCCATGTGATTAAGGCCGAGGATATCATCAACCGCGGCGGGGCCACGCTGGTGATCGAATTGTTCGGCTCTGATGATCAGGGAAACTTTGCCGGTGATCAGGGCGGCACCGTGTTCTGTGATGGCCTCCGCCGTGAATTTGCCGCTGGTGAAAAGCTGAAGCTCGCGCCCGGTGAAAGTGTCACATTGATGCCCGGTGATTGGCATGCGTTCTGGGGTGAAGGCGGCGACGTGTTGATTGGTGAAGTGTCGACGGTTAACGACGACGAGACGGACAATATTTTTTACAAACCCATTGGACGCTTTGCCGAGGTTGAAGAAGACGTAGCACCAATGCATTTGTTGGTCAGCGATTATGGCCGGTGGCTTTCCTGAAATGCAGGATCCGCTAACAGAGCCTGTTGCATTCCTGAGGGCGCTCTTTGACCGCGCTGTTGCGGTGGCCGACCCCATGCGGTCGCTGGCTGCGCATTTGCCAGACAAACCAGCGGGCAGGGTGGTGGTGATTGGCGCGGGCAAAGCCAGCGCGCGTATGGCAGAAGCGGTCGAGGCAGCTTGGGGGCCATGTGAAGGATTGGTGATCACCCGGTATGGCTATGCGCGACCATGCAAGGGCATCGAAATTGCTGAAGCCGCGCATCCGGTGCCGGATCAGGCGGGCGAGCATGCAACACAGCGGATGTTGGATCTGTTGATGGGCCTCGGTGCGGGCGATTTTGTACTGGCTTTGATATCAGGCGGCGCGTCTGCGCTGTTATGCGCCCCGGTTATGGGGGTGAGCCTTGCCGAGAAACAAGCGGTTAACGCGGCACTACTGGCATCCGGTGCGCCCATCGACCGGATGAACACGCTGCGCAAGCACCTTAGCCAAGTCAAAGGTGGGCAGCTGGCCGCAGCGGCACATCCGGCCCAGATGCTATGTCTGATGATTTCTGATGTGCCGGGGGATGATCCCGCGATGATCGGGTCCGGGCCGACAGTGGGCGATGCGTCAACGGGGGCCGATGCGTTGCGGGTTTTGCAGGATTGGAACGTGGCTGTTCCCACATCTGTAAAGACCGCCCTTGCCGCGCAAACTGGTGTGATCCAGCCCAGTGATCAGCGGCTGTCGAAAACAAAAAACGTGATCTACGCCGCCCCGGCGCAATCGCTTGCTGCCGCCGCTGATCTGGCGCGTGAAACGGGGTGCGACGTCCAGATTCTTGGCGATGCCCTTGAAGGCGAGGCGCGCGAAATTTCGGCGGCACAGGCAACCTTGGCACTGCGTTTGCAAGCAGAACGAAGCGCGGGTGACCCGCCTTTGTTGTTACTCTCTGGGGGCGAATTGACAGTGACACGCCGCGGCGATGGCGTCGGTGGACCTAATGCGGAATTCTGTTTGGCGTTCGCGATTGCGCTTGAGGGTGCGACAGGCATTCATGCGATTGCCTGCGACACCGATGGCGTTGATGGCGCAGCTGAGGTCGCGGGCGCTTTGATCGGGCCCAGAATATTGACCGATGCCCGCAACGCCGGTGTGGATCCGGCGGCCATGCTTTCCGACAATGACGCACACAGCTTTTTCACAAAAGCAGGCGGGCAGGTGGTGACTGGCCCCACCTTAACCAATGTAAACGATTTCCGTGCAATCCTCATTCAGCCGCCAAAGGCGGTTTGAACACGACGCTATTGTAAAAAATTAAAGTCCGCCGCCGCACTTTGGTCGATGACAGTGCGGGCATTTCGCATGTCGTTTTGATCAGCTCTTTTTGCGGCTGCATCGGGGGCCAGCCCGTGATCAACCCAGCGCGTCACCAATCGGTCGTTCAGTACTTCCGCCGCGACATCAAGATAGATCGACAGATCCCACAACGGCAATAAATTCTGCCAGCCGGGGGTCTTCATCAACAAATAATTCCCTTCGACCAGCACCGTGTCAATGTCAGCGGACACAACACCAGACGCTGCAATTGAAATGTCACGCGCCCGATCAAAGGTCGGGTAATACACATCATCTTCGCGTGCGCAGCGGTTGATCAATGCGGCAAACCCAGCGCTGTCAAAGGTATGTGGTGCGCCCTTTCGGTCATATGTTCCATGGGCTTGCAAAATCACATTGTCGAGGTGGAAACCATCCATCGGCACCACGCAGGCGGAAACGCCGTTTGACAGTAACCCTTGGCAAAGCGCATCGGCAAAGGTCGATTTGCCGCTGGCAGGCGCACCGCAAATCGCGATCATGCGGCGTTTTTGCTGCCGGGGTGCTTTGGTGACAGCATCCACGGCGGCGACGAGGCTGTTCAATGGTTCCGCCATCTAGATTATCCTTTCGCCTGATGAATACCTGCACCGGGTGCGGGGCCAAGCGACGCCCGGATGCGCAGCTCCGAGGCCAGTTCTTGCGGTCGCAACGCGCCGTTTCCAAGCAGCAGATTTACCAATGCCTGCGCTGCATGTTTGCCCATTTCTCGGTGCGGGACATGCACGGTGGTGAGCGGCGGATACGCCACCTGTGCCAGTTCGATATCATCAAATCCAACAATTGACACATCACGCGGCACATCAAAACCTAGCGTGTGCGCCGCCCGTAATGCCCCCACGGCCAAAACATCGTTGCCACAGAAAATCGCGGTGGGTTTTTCGGGCGCTTGCATCAATTGTTCAAATGCAGAGGCGCCATTCTCTATGCCATATTGCGTCACCACAATCTTTAGGTCGTTGGCAGCTAGACCCGCTGTGGTCATCGCTTCCTTGATCCCTTCCAAACGCTCTCTGGCGCGGTCATTTTGTGTTATTTCGGCTGATATCAAGGCCAGATGTCGGTGGCCCAGCTCAATAACGTGACGGGCCATGTTGCGCATCGCTGCGCGGTTATCAAACCCGATTGAAGGGCGGGACTGGCTGCGATCAAAGGCCCATGTCACCAACACGGGCACACGTTGTGTTTCAAGGAAATCATAAATTTCAGGTCGCCGGTCATGCCCAATTAGCAACAGCGCATCCGCGCCGCGCGCAACCAGCGCTCTGATCTGTTCTTCCTCGACCTCTGCTTCATAGGATGAGCTTGCCACCAACATGGTAAAGCCATGCGCCCGCAGCTCTTCCTGAAACGCTTGCAGACCGCGGGCAAAGATTGCGTTTTCCATTGTCGGTATGATTGCGCCAATCGTATTGGTGCGCCGCGCCGCCATAACCTTGGCCCCGAAATTTGGCGAATATCCCAAGGCATTGACGGAGGCCATCACCTTGTCACGGGTCAACTTGGTCACCTGATCCGGAAAGTTCAGACAACGTGACACTGTCGCCGTTGAAACACCGGATTTGGCGGCGACATCGTATAGGGTGGGGGTCGGTTTGATCGCGCTCATCGGGTGTCCTGTCTATTCACCGCACCTTTTAACCTCAATCTTTCCAACTGCATAACGCATTCCATAGGAACAGAAAATGTAAGCGCTTGCAAGAATCATATGTAAGCGCTTACATTAAGGCATCAGAATCGGCCTAGCATCTGGGAGGAGACGCGACATGCCGCTTATCGGATCACTTATCCTATTTGTAATTTTCGCGGTGAACGTCGCGTTGGGATCGTCGGGTGGCACCACGTTCCTAAATGACGTGGGCGAGTTTTTGGTTCTGGCCGCCACGGCAATTTTGTTTGTCGTAGGCATTTTACAGAAAGAAGCTGCCGCAAAAAGTGCAGCGCAACATGGTCCATCGGGAGGACATTCCATTGACGAATGAGAACACAGAAAAGCAAATGGCAACGCGCCGCAATTTCTTGAAACTGGCAGGCGCAGGTGGCTTTACCGCCGCCATGGTTGCTGGTGCCGCAGGGACCCTTTGGTCAACAGAGGCCGCAGCCCAAACCGCGAATGAAGAGCGGGATCGCGAAAAAGCCGCAGAGCACATCATGACGATTGCCACGGCTTATGTACTGGGTGCGACACGCAGCTATCCGATCATGCAGCTTGACCTCAAAGAGAACATCCAGAACGCCACCAATGGCAAAGTCTATGTCAAATTGGCGCCCGGCGGACAGTTGGGAGCGGGCGGTGCATTGGTCCAAAAGGTACAAGGTGGTACCATTCAGGCGGCACAGCATTCGCTGTCCAACTTCGCGCCGTTTGCCTCGGTCGTTGATCTGATCAACATGCCGTACCTGTGTGG
>JBPOFE010000205.1:0-4729 GCA_051252035.1 Sulfitobacter sp. | reverse complement strand
GCGGGCCATATGCGCCCTATTCCGCCGCCTTTGCCGATGCCGCACCGCCCGCGTTGATCACGCTAAGCAATTCCTCGCGGCGCTTGGCGGCTTTTGCCTCGTTTGCCTGTTTCACCGGGCCAAAGCCGCGAATTTGTAGTGGCAGTTCCGCCAAAGCCACAATCGCGTCGCGGGTTTGATCGGTCAGTTTGGGCAGCACCTCATTCATGTCAGCCACATATTGCTTGATCAGCGCGCGTTCCATCTTGCGCTCGGCGGTATAACCGAACGGATCAAATGGCGTGCCGCGCAGGCGCTTGAACTTTGCCATTATGCGCAGCGGGGATTCCAACCACTGGCCAAATTCGCGTTTCACCGGACGGCCATCGGCACCCATTTTTGAAATGATCGGCGGCGCCATGTGAAAGGTCATTTTGAAGTCGCCGTCAAATTCAGCGCGCGCTTTATCGCGGCTGGTCAGCAACAGGCGCGCGACCTCATATTCGTCTTTGTAGCTCAACAGCTTATGATACCCCAGCGCCGCTGCTGCCTTGACCTTTTTGTCAGGTATCTTTCCCAACAGCTTGGCATAGCGTTTTGCCAGCCCCTTGCCCTGATAGGCGGTCAGGTGATCCGCGCGGAAGGCAATTTTTTCATCGAGCGACTTTGGCAATTCAATCACCTTGGGCGCACTCACCTGCGCCGCATCCTCTGGAAACAACACTGCCCAGCGCCCGATTTCAAAGGCGCGCAGGTTGCGGTCAACCGCAGCACCGTTCATCCGAATGGCTTCCTCAAGACTTTCTAAGGTCAGGGGCAACAGCCCCTGCTGCCATGCCGCGCCAAAAATCATCATGTTGGAAAAGATCGAATCGCCCAACGCAGCCTTGGCCAGATCAGAGGCATCAAACATCGCCACCCGGTCCTTGAGCCGGGCCTCAAGCGCCAGCGTTAACCGATCATAGGGCATCTGGAATTCCGTATCGCGGGTGAAATCACCGGTAATGATCTGATGGGAATTGACCACAGCCCCGGTTTGCCCCGGCTTGGTCAGGCCAAGCGTCTTGTTGCCTGCTGACACCACCAGATCGCCACCGATCAACGCGTGGGCCTCGCCTGTGGCGACGCGGATCGCTGAAATATCTTCGGGGCGTTCCGCCAGACGGCAATGAATATGCACCGCACCGCCCTTTTGTGCGAGGCCCGCCATTTCCATCATACCTGCGCCCTTGCCATCCAGTTGCGCGGCCTGCGCCAGCAACGCGCCGATGGTCACGACACCAGTGCCGCCAACCCCTGTGATCACCACATTATGGGTGCCGTTGATGGTGGGCAGAATGGGCATTGGCAGATCAGGAATGGTGATTTCGGTTGTCGGGTCTTTGCGTACCTTTGCGCCTTCCAGCGTCACGAATGACGGGCAGAACCCTTTGACACAGGAGAAATCCTTGTTGCATGACGACTGATCAATCGCGCGTTTGCGACCCAATTCGGTTTCATTCGGTACGATGGACACGCAGTTTGATTGCACGCCGCAATCGCCGCAGCCCTCGCAAACATCCTCGTTGATGAACACACGTTTATCGGGGTCTGGGAACAATCCGCGTTTGCGGCGGCGGCGTTTTTCGGCAGCGCAGGTCTGGATGTAGACAATGGCGCTGACGCCTTCGTGTTCGCGGAATGCTTTTTGAACATTTGGCATGGCAGCGCGTTCGTGGATTTCCACGCCCTTGAAGCGGCCAAGATCGACATCTTCTTTTTCGTCATAGACCACAGCGATGTTTTTGACGCCCATCGCCTTGAGTTCATTGACGATGCGGTAGGCATCCAGATCACCCTCGTTGTGTTGGCCGCCTGTCATCGCAACCGCATCATTATAAAGGATTTTATAGGTGATGTTCGCGCCTGCGGCCAAGGCGGCGCGGATCGCCTGCACGCCTGAGTGGTTATAGGTGCCGTCGCCCAAATTCTGGAACACGTGTTTGGTGTTGGAAAACGGTGCCTCACCGATCCAGTTCGCGCCCTCGCCGCCCATATGGGTGAAGCCGGTGGTTTCTCGGTCCATCCATTGCACCATGTAATGACAGCCAATGCCCGCATAGGCGCGGCTGCCGTCAGGGACTTTGGTGGACGAATTATGCGGGCAGCCTGAACAGAAATACGGCAAGCGTGCCGCGATATCTTCGGCATTGTCAGCGCGGCGTGCATCGTTAAGCGCCTCCAGCCCCGCGCGGATACCATCGGTCTCGCGGCCTTCTTCAAGCAGGATACCACCCAGTTTCTCGGCAATCAGCAGCGGATCCAGCGCACCACGGGTCGGGAACAGTTCTTCGCCATGCTCCATGCCTGCGCCGCCCTTATGCCAGCCATAGACACGGCGATGTGTATCACTGAACAGCGCCTCTTTGATCTGCACCTCGATCAGCTTGCGCTTTTCCTCAACCACCACAACCAGATCAAGCCCATCAGCCCATTCATGGAACCCTTCCATATCCAGAGGAAAGGTTTGACCAATTTTATAGAGCGTCAGGCCCAGCCGTTCGGCTTCGTTTTCATCAATGTTGAGCAGGTTCATCGCATGCACCAGATCAAGCCAATTCTTGCCCGCTGCAGCAAAGCCAATCTTGGCCCCGCGTTTGCCCCACATGCGTTTGTCCATTTTATTGGCGCGGCTGAACGCCTCGGCGGCAAAACGTTTATGGTCGATCATCCGGGTCTCTTGCAGATGCGGCGTGTCGCCCAGACGGATGTTCAGACCGCCCTTGGGCATGTCAAATTCCGGCATCACCAGCTTCATGCGGTGCGGATCGCCGTCCACAACCGATGTCGCCTCAACCGTGTCCTTCATCGTCTTGAGGCCAACCCAGAGCCCCGAAAATCGTGATAAAGCCCAACCATAGATGCCGTAATCAAGGATTTCCTGAACCCCCGCGGGGCTGACCACGGGCATATAGGCATCCACCATCGCCCATTCTGATTGGTGCAGCACGGTTGAGGATTCGCCAGTGTGGTCATCGCCCATCGCCATCAAGACGCCGCCAAGCGCGGAAGTACCTGCCATATTGGCGTGCCGCATCACGTCGCCTGTGCGGTCGACGCCCGGCCCTTTGCCGTACCACAAACCAAAGACACCATCGTATTTGCCTTCACCGCGCAGTTCTGCCTGTTGCGACCCCCAAAGGGCGGTGGCGGCCAGATCTTCGTTCAGTCCCGGTTGAAATTTAACATTATAGTCCGCCAGCTTCTTCTCTGCCTTGCTCATCTGAAGATCAACCGCACCCAGAGGCGATCCGCGATACCCCGTCACATATCCAGCGGTATTATGCCCAGCAGCCTTATCCCGCGCGCCTTGCATCATCATCATCCGCACGAGCGCTTGCGTCCCATTCAGCAGAACAGGTGATCTTTCCAAATCAAAGCGGTCAGTCAGTGATATCTTTTGCACAGTCATGGTCGGCCTCCCCGGTCGCAGCATAGTGGCATGATTATCTCCGATATAGGTCATAGATACTGACCTGTATAGCAATATTTTTGCGCATCTTCCCCTGAACGCCGGGATACACCCGTGTAATCCCCGCCAGACTACGCTACATGTCGCGCATCAGATGAAAGTTGAGACTAATGGATTGGGATAAACTTAGAATTTTCCATGCGGTTGCGGACGTTGGGAGCCTGACCCATGCGGGCGACAAATTAAATCTGTCACAATCTGCTGTCAGCCGACAAATTCGTGGCCTTGAAGAACAGCTCAACACCAACCTGTTTCACCGCCACGCACGTGGTTTGATTCTGACAGAACAAGGTGAGTTGCTGTTTGATGCAACCAGCGCAATGACCAAGCGCCTTGATACCGCCGCCGCCCGAATTCGCGACAGCGAAGAAGAAGTGTTTGGCGAATTGCGTGTGACCACAACCACCGGATTTGGCACGTTATGGTTGGCCCCGCGCCTGCCAAAGCTTTATGAGAAATATCCCGATCTCAAGGTCGATCTGATGCTTGAGGAACGGGTGCTAGACCTGCCCATGCGCGAGGCCGACGTGGCAATCCGCATGAAAGAACCGTCACAAGCCGATCTGATCCGCAAAAAGCTGATGATGATCAAGATGTGTCTTTACGCCACCCCGGCCTATCTGGCCGAAAACGGTACACCGCAACGGATTGAGGACATGTCCGATCATCGCCTGATCTGTCAGAACACCGATAGTGATCAGGTCGGTGCGGGCCTACAATTGGTGCAGCAGGTCATGATGAATGATGTCCGATCGCTGTTGACCGTCAACAACTACTTTGGCGTGCTGCAAGGCGTGCTGCATAATCTGGGCATCGGCGTATTGCCCGATTATCTGATACAGGATTTCCCGGATTTGGTTCAGATCTTACCCGACACTGAGTCGGCAGATGTACCCGTGTTTTTGGCTTATCCCGAAGAACTACGGCAATCCAAGCGGGTTTCAGCCTTCAAAGACTTTGTTCAGGATGAGATCATCACCTACCGTAAGCAGTTGCGGGAAAAGGAAAACAGGTAGCTATGCACCAGACGCATATCCGGTTTGCTTGAAAAACGCAGAATCAGCCTTGAACGGAATCACTGTGCTGCCTAATTCAACATCATGAAGATTGACCGCTCAGGCGCGTCGCTTCATACCTCCCTGTTGGACTTCGGCCGAGCTTTATGCTCGGCCTTTTTTTTGGGCAATTGGCTTTAGGTTTGAGCAAATGCTTGAACTTCACGCACGCGATTTTGATGAA
>JBPOFE010000204.1:0-4740 GCA_051252035.1 Sulfitobacter sp. | reverse complement strand
CTTTTTGACAATCATCCTGATGTGGCGTGGACCTTCATCAACTCGATGCTGATCGGTCAGATATTGATGTGTATTTTCGGCCTTTATGTCGCGGGTGTCGCTGCGAAAGTGGCGCGGGTGCCGCAATCTATTATGGCGGCTGTGGTGCTGGGGCTGGCGGTCTTTGGTAGCTACTCTGTGCAAAGCTCAATGGGCGATGTCTATGTCATGGCGTCACTTGGGGTAATGATGTATTTTCTGGAACGCTTCGGCTTTTCAGCGGCGCCGTTGGTGCTGGGCCTGATCCTTGGACCTATCGCTGAAGCGAACTTTATCCAAGGGTCGATGACCGCATCGGCGACGGATGGCATGACACCCTATTTCTTTGGTGGGCCGCTGAACATTTTCCTGATCGCGGTGGTGATCGCGTCGATCCTGTATTCGGTCTATATGGAGCTGCGCAATCGCCGCTACACCTCAAAAGAGGAGATCATCGAATGAGCGACCTGTCCCTACCCCGCATCCAACATATTGCAGCCTCTGGCGTTGTTGCGGCTGTTGGTATCTGGGTGACGTACATCAGCTATACCCAACAACCGTCCGAAGCATTTTTGTTTCCTCGGTTGATCGCAAGCATCTTTGTGGTGCTGGCGATCTGGACCTTTATCAAAGCCTGTCTTGGTTGGACCAAAGTTGGCAACGGCATCACCACGCGCCAGTTCACCAACTTGTTGCCCGGGTTGGCAGTTGCGCTGGTCTATATTTTTTGGGCGGCCAAGGGGTTGGGGTTTTATACCGCGACGCCAATCGCCTTTTTCATTTTGCTGAGCCTTTATGACCCGAACTCACATTCGGAGATCAAGTCATGGGTCAAGCGCGCAATCATTACGGCCTGCTTTACGGTCGTCATGTACCTTCTCTTTGCGACACTGCTCAAAGTGTACACACCGCGAGAGATTTTCTTTTGAACCGCAAAAGCGGCAGAATTCACATTCCAGGGAGGAAACACAGATGAAGAAATTACTAGCCGGGGCCGCGATGGCCCTTATGGGTTTGACGGGAACGGCATATGCCGATGGTCATGGGGATTATCCTGACCGCCCCATCATGATGGTGGTCAGCTATGGGGCTGGTGGGGCCACTGATTTTCAGGCGCGCATCGTTACGATGACCGCGGGGAATGAGGACGCCTTGGGCATGCCCATCGCGATTTTGAACAAACCGGGTGCAGGCGGCCGCGTGGGTTGGAATTGGTTTGCCACGCAAGCTGACAAAGATGGCTACACGCTTTCTGCCTACAACATCCCGCATTTTATCGCACAGTCGATCAAAGGTGGCGTTGAATATTCCGCCGACAGTTTTGAACCGATTGCGAACTGGGGTGCTGACCCCGCGGTGCTGGTTGTCGGTGCCGATAGCGAATTCAACACGCTGCAAGATGTGGTTGATTTCGCCAAAGCCAATCCCGGTAAGTTGACGACGTCTGGTGCGGGTTTGTTTGTGGGGCACCACATCGCCGCATTGCAGATGGAAAAAGCTGGCGACATGAAGATTGCCTATATTCCCACCAAAGGCGGTGGTGCGGCGGCGATGAAAGCCGTGATCGCGAACGACGTTATGGCGGGCATCAACAACCTGTCTGACGCTTTCCGCGCGGCGGAGGCAGGCAATGTCAAAATTCTGGCGGTGGCCGATCTGGAACGGAATGAGTTCCTGCCTGATGTGCCGACGATGAAAGAAGCCGGGCTGGACGTTGATAATGCCTCGGTCAATTTCCGTGGCATCATGGTGCCCAAAGGCACACCAGAAGCGATCATTGAAAAGCTGGCCGCAACCGTGCCTGCGATGTTTGAAAATGGCCGTGTGACGGGCAAGATGAAAGCAGGCGGTTCGCCAATGCACATCATGACCCGTGATGAGGTCAAGGCGATGTGGGCAGCTCGCGAAGAGACCCTCAAAGAATTGCTTGCAGGTCTCTAATTGAAACTGGCCCACACCCAATTTTCGCTGGGAGTGGGCCGCCCCGACCATCCCTTATATGGATATGACAGATGAACGCCCATGATGATCTTGCTGAAGTGGACGCCGTTGTTGCACATGCGCGCGCGGCGCAGCGTGCCTATGAAGCGAATGGATCGCAGAAACGCTATGACCGCGCGGCACAGGCCGCAGCTTGGGCAATTATGGAACCGACGCGCAATCGCCACTTGGCTGAGCTTGCGGTTGAAACCACGGGCCTTGGCAATGTCCCTGACAAGATCACCAAGAACCATCGCAAGACGCTGGGCTTGATGCGCGATATCGCCGAGGTAAAAACTTTTGGCATCATTTCCGAAAATGCCGACACTGGAATTACTGAAATCGCCCGCCCAATCGGGGTGATCGGCGCAGTGGTGCCATCGACAAATCCGGCGGCGACACCCGCCAATAACATCATCAACGCCCTGAAATGCGGCAATGCAATTGTGCTATCGCCTTCGCCAAAAGGTGTTCCGGCCTGCGAGGTTTTGATCGGCTATATTCACGCCGAATTTGACAAGCTGGGCGAGGATAAGACGCTGGTTCAGATGATCCCCGGTAAGGGGTCAAAAGAGAAAACCCAGCGCCTGCTCGAGATCAGCGATATGATCGTGGTAACGGGCAGCCAGAATAACGTCAAACGCGCCTATACCAGCGGCACTCCGGCTCTGGCTGTGGGGGCCGGGAATGTCACGGTGATCGTGGATGAAACGGCCGATCTGGATGCGGCGGCGCAAAAAATCACGGCGTCCAAAACTTTTGATAATGCGACTTCATGCTCCTCTGAAAACGCAATTGTTGTGGTGGACGCAGTCTATGACGCGTTTGTCGCAGTACTTGCGAAAGCGGGCGGTGCGCGGGTTCAGGATGAGGCAAAGATCGTCTCAAAGCTCTGGCCAGATGGACACCTGAACCGATCCGTCATTGCCCAAGATGCTGACAAGATGTTGGCGGCCCTGGGTATGGTCGATGATGTGCCAGGCGATACGAAATTTCTGGCGGTTGAGACAAAGGGTATTGGATCGGATCATCCACTGTCAGGCGAAAAACTATCGCGGGTTGCGGCGCTGTACCGTGCCGCTGATTTTGAGGATGCGGTCACAACCACATCGAAAATTCTTGCCCATCAAGGGGCGGGTCATTCTGTGGGTCTGCATTCTACCGATAATGAACGTGCAATCATGCTGGGCCGTGCCTTGCCAACCTGCCGGGTGATCGTCAATCAGGCGCATTGTTTTGCGACGGGTGGCGCGTTCAACAACGGGATGCCGTTTTCGCTGTCGATGGGATGCGGGTCTTGGGGCGGCAATTCGATTGACGATAATCTGCATTGGAAACACTTCATGCAGACCACCAAAATCATCCGCGAAATTCCCGCGCGTGAGCCTGCGGTTGAGGATATCTTTGCTGACTATTGGGCAGATGTCGGGGCATGATCCTGTCTGATAAAATGCCGCCGCAAGGCACCGTTCGCGATTGGCTGGATGTGCGGGCTGAAACTGACGATCTTGCGTTTAGCTTTCCCGGGGGTGAGGCATCCGTTTCATGGAGACAGTTGCGCGATGACGCCGCCCGGATTGCAGCGCATCTGACCGCGCAGGGAATCGCCAAGGGTGACAGCGTGGCGTTGATGATGCCGAATTGCCGTGACGGTGTTTTGGCGCTTTACGGTACTTTGTATGGCGGGTTTCGCGCGACGATGATCAACCTTGTCGCGGGTGCAGAGGCGATTGGCTATGCACTGGAGCACAGCGAAGCGCGTCACGCATTTGTGCATGCGGATGCGCAGGCGACCTTTGATCAAGTGACTAAGCCGGGACAAATTTCAGCCGTTAATATCAACGGCACAGATGCCGCACCGCTGGTTCAACTCGACGCCACGGATCAAGCATTGTTAATGTACACATCTGGAACGACGGGCCAACCCAAAGGCGTGGTGCATACCCACGCCAGCCTGCTTGCCGGGGGGTGGACCACCGCGATTGCGCATGATTTGTCGCCGCGCGATTGCGGGCTGTGTGTGCTGCCAATTTATCACATCAACGGGTTGTGCGTGACCCTTATGGGGGCGCTGGTATCAGGCGGATCCGTGGCGATGTGCCCGAGGTTCTCAGCCAGCCAATTCTGGACCCATGCCAAGACCGCACACGCGACTTGGTTTTCCGTAGTGCCCACGATCATCTCGCATCTTTTGCACGCTGATCATGACCCTGATCCACAGACTCGCGCCAGTTTGCGTTTTGGGCGCTCGGCATCTTCGGCGCTTGCCCCGGATGTGCAAACAGCGTTTGAAACCCGTTTCGGCGTGCCGATTGTCGAAACCATGGGCCTGACTGAGACCGCCGCGCAGATCCTGTCGAACCCGCTGCCGCCGGGCGTGCGTAAAATCGGCTCTCCCGGTTTGGCTTTTGGTAACGAGGTGTGCATTTTGTCGCGTGACCTCAAACCCTTGCCTATAGATCAAGAAGGCGAGATTTGCGTGCGTGGACCAAATGTCATGCTGGAATACCTCAAAAACCCCGACGCCACCGCCGCGACGTTCACACCGGACGGCTGGCTGCGCACCGGGGATCTAGGTCGCAAAGATGCGGATGGCTATTTGTTTGTCACCGGACGGCTAAAGGAGCTGATCATCAAGGGCGGTGAAAACATCGCGCCGCGCGAGGTTGATGAGGCGCTCTATTCACATGCTGATGTGATCGAAGCCGCAGCATTTGCCCGCCCTTGCAAAAGCTATGGGGA
>JBPOFE010000203.1:0-4748 GCA_051252035.1 Sulfitobacter sp. | reverse complement strand
ACCAAGACGCTGAGCAAGGCCAAAGGCCCGATCATCGCCGCCACGGATTACATGAAGAACTATGCAGAGCAAATTCGTGCCTTTGTGCCGAATGACTACACGGTTCTAGGCACGGATGGTTTTGGCCGCTCAGACAGCCGCGTGAACTTGCGCCGCTTCTTTGAAGTGGATGCAAATCACATCGCGGCAGCAGCCATGGCCCAGCTTTTTGAAGCGGGTTCGATCAGCAAGGCTGATATGCAATCCGCACTCACCAAATATGACATTGACGGCGACAAGCCGAACCCACGGCTTGTGTAAGTCGGCGCGGGATTAGGAGAAAATACATGACAATTGACGTCACAGTTCCAGACATCGGCGATTTTGACAATGTGCCCGTGGTGGGCATTCTGGTCAGCGTCGGGGATACCGTCGCCGCCGAAGACCCATTGGTTGAGCTTGAAAGCGACAAGGCCACGATGGAAGTGCCAAGCCCGGCGGCGGGTGTGGTCAAGGAAATCAAGGTAGCCGAGGGTGATAGCGTTTCCAAGGGATCGCTTATTCTGATCCTTGAGGGATCTGGGGCAGAAGATGCGCCCGTTACTGCAGCGCCCGCAGCCACATCTAATGTCGCTCCGGCGGCGGCACCCGCGCCCGTTGCTGCAGCTTCAGAAGCCGCACCCGTCACAGACGCCGGATTTGGCAAGGCGCATGCGTCACCGTCAATCCGCGCCTTTGCCCGTCAACTTGATATCGACATTGCAAAAGTGAATGGCACAGGCCGCAAGGGCCGTATTCTGCGCGAAGATGTGACCAAATTCCTCAAGTCCAACAGCGCTTCATCTGGTGCTGCTGGCGGCGCAGTATCTGGTGGGATGGGTATTCCGCCGATCCCGGCTGTGGATTTCTCAAAATTCGGCCCGACCGAAGATGTGGAAATGCCGCGGATCAAAAAACTCAGCGGTCCGGCGTTACATCGTTCTTGGCTGAACATCCCGCATGTCACCCACAATGAAGAGGCGGACATCACCGAACTGGATAAGTACCGCAAGGAATTGGACACGGCGGCAAAGGCCGAAGGCTATCGCGTGACATTGCTTAGCTTTGTGATCAAGGCATCAGTGTCGGCGCTCAAGGAACATTGGGAAGTGAACTCTTCCGTGCATCCAGAGGGTGACAAGCTGATCAAGAAGGATTTCTATAACATTGGCTTTGCGGCGGACACGCCAAACGGCCTGATGGTCCCGGTGATCAAAGATGCCGACCGCAAGGGTCTGGTGCAGATTTCAAAGGAATTGGGCGATCTGAGCGCGCAGGCCCGCGAAGGCAAGCTGAAAAGCGCAGACATGCAGGGTGCGACGTTCACAATTTCTTCGCTGGGCGGCATCGGCGGTACGTCATTCACACCGATTGTCAACGCACCCGAGGTCGCGATCCTTGGCCTGACGCGTTCGAAAATGGCCCCGGTTTGGGACGGTGAGGCATTCCAGCCGCGCAATATGCAGCCGCTGTCGCTGTCCTATGACCACCGCGCCATCGACGGTGCGCTGGCCGCGCGTTTCTGTGCGACACTCAAACATCTGCTCGGCGATGTGCGCCGGTTGATGTTGTAAGGGGGCGATGATCATGGATATCAAAGTACCCGATATTGGCGATTTCGATAGCGTTCCCGTTGTGGGCATTCTGGTCTCGGTTGGTGACACCGTCGCCGTTGAAGATCCATTGGTTGAATTGGAAAGCGACAAGGCAACGATGGAAGTGCCATCCCCGGCAGCGGGTGTGGTTAAGGAAATCAAGGTCGCCATGGGCGACAAGGTGTCCGAAGGCACTGTGATTGTGGTGCTTGAAGGGGCCGAAGCGGCGGAGGCGCCAAAGGCAGAGGCCGCGGCACCTGCGCCCGCAGCGGCCCCAACTGCGACAGCGGCCACAGGCACTGCAACTGGCCCCGGTGATGTCCACGCCGAGGTGGTTGTGCTTGGCTCTGGCCCCGGCGGCTATACCGCAGCATTCCGCGCGGCGGACCTTGGCAAGAAGGTTGTGCTGATAGAGAAGAACCCAACCCTTGGCGGCGTCTGTCTGAATGTCGGATGTATCCCGTCAAAAGCGCTGTTGCACGTGGCCAAGGTGCTGACCGAAGCCGATGAAATGTCTGCCCATGGTGTGACATTTGCCAAGCCCAAGATTGATTTGGACGCTTTGCGTGGCTGGAAAGATTCTGTTGTTGGGCAACTTACGGGCGGCCTGACCGGGTTGGCGAAGGGCCGCAAGGTTATGACCGTGCGTGGCACGGGTAAATTTACCGGGCCGAATATGATAGAGGTCACGGGGGATGATGGCACGAAAACGGTGAGTTTTGATCAATGTATCATTGCAGCGGGGTCTGAACCTGTTGAACTGCCGTTCATTCCGCATGACGACCCACGTGTGCTGGACAGCACTGGCGCACTGGAACTGGCCGATGTTCCAAAGCGTATGTTGATCCTTGGCGGCGGTATCATTGGGTTAGAAATGGCCTGTGTTTATGACGCGCTGGGGTGCAATATCACGGTGGTTGAGTTTATGGACCAACTGATGCCGGGTGCGGACAAAGACATGGTGAAGCCGCTGCAAACGCGGATCGCCAAGCGTTATGAAAACATCATGCTCAAGACCAAAGTCACTGCGATGGAAGCTCAGAAGAAAGGGCTGAAAGTCACGTTCGAGAACGACAAAGGTGAAGAAACCTCTGATACCTTCGACAAGGTTCTGGTATCGGTGGGCCGTCGTCCAAACGGCAAGCTGATCAATGCAGAGGCTGCGGGTGTGGCCGTGGATGAGCGCGGATTTATTGCCGTGGACAATCAGCAGCGGACAGGTGTGCCGCATATCTTTGCCATTGGCGATGTGGTTGGCCAACCAATGCTGGCACACAAAGCGGTCCATGAAGGTAAGGTTGCCGCTGAGGTATGTGCGGGTGAAAAACGCGCCTTTGATGCGCTCGTGATCCCGTCGGTGGCCTATACAGATCCTGAGGTTGCATGGGTCGGGATGACCGAAACAGAAGCCAAGGCCAAAGGTTTGAAAGTCGGCAAAGGTGTGTTCCCTTGGGCGGCATCCGGTCGGGCGTTGTCAAATGCGCGATCCGAAGGCATGACCAAGGTACTGTTTGACCCAAGCGATGACCGCGTTGTCGGCGCGGCGATTGTCGGCACCAATGCGGGCGATCTGATCGCCGAAGTCGCGCTGGCGATTGAAATGGGCTGTGACGCAACTGATCTGGGCCATACGATCCATCCGCATCCAACATTGTCGGAAACGGTGAACTTTGCCGCTGAAATGTTCGAGGGAACGATCACCGATCTGATGCCACCGAAAAAGCGGCACTGATTGGGTCCAAGATCATTACATGAAAAGAAAAGCGCGCCTCAAAAGGGTGCGCTTTTCAGTCTAGCACGTCGAACAGCAGCATCATTCCGGGCAACCAGCCCGTGAAAACGCCGCAGAACAGAGTAAAGTACCCGACCTGTTTCTGGATAGGCTTTTGCAGCGTTAAGAGCAGGAAATAGGTCAGCCATAATGCGGCCCAAGATGCCCAGCATATACCCATCCAAAATTCCAAAAGCGTGTTCGCCTGAGTAAAAACCCACACCGCCATCGGCGTGACAGTTGCCGCAACAACCAGACTGAACCAGCCCAGCCCGCGGCCATCGCAATTTTGTTTCCGGTTATACGCAACCCAGAGATAGGTGATGGCAAACAATAGCGTCATCGCTGCGGCGCGGATGTCGACAATGTTTTGCGCAAAGAACGCGGTGTGAATAGCCACCAAAAAGGATATCGCAGCGACGCACAGGTTAATTACGATGATCTCTCGGTCATCAATACGGCGCAGAAGCCAGATGCCGTTCAGGATCAGGACCACGCCAACATACAATAACGATAGCCCAAGCAACATGATTTGATCCTCTTTGGAGGTCGTAATGACAGCGATGTAACGAGGTTAAACCCAGCGCTTTGTCAATGGCCACACGTGATCACGTCCATTTGTGATTTTAAAAATCGACCTCAATTGCGACACCCTTTTGCACAGCCAGATCAACAACACTGGCCGCAACAGCCAGATCTTGCAGCCCAACGCCTGTGCCATCAAACAAGGTGATTTCATCGTCCGAGGTCCGGCCCTTGTGGGTGCCGTTGATCACCGCACCAAGCTGATGCACGTCGCTTTCCTCGATCAAGCCTTCACCCACCGCATGCTGCGCCTCGCCAATTGAGATGGATTGCGCAACTTCATCTGTGAACACGGTGGCACGCGCCAGCAGAGCGGCCTCAACCTCTTGTTTACCTTTGGTGTCGGTGCCCATGCAGGCGATATGGGTGCCGGGGCCAATGTGTTTGGCCATTACTGTTGGCTCAAAAGTGGAGGTGATGGAAATCACCACATCCGCTTCGACCATGCCGTCCAATTCGACCGCCTCGAACGGCAGCCCCGCCTCATTCGCGATCTTTTCGATGTTGGGCAGCATTTCGGGGTGATAGTTCCAGCCGATAACCTTTTCAAAATCGCGCTGTTCAAGCGCTGCGCGCAGTTGGAACGTGGCCTGGTGGCCCGCGCCGATCATGCCCATGACCTTTGCGTCCTTGCGGGCCAGATGTTTGATCGACACTGACGATGCGGCCGCCGTACGCAAAGCGGTCAACAGGTTACCACCCACCATGGCGCTGACCATGCCGGTGTCCGGATCAAACAGGAAAATCGTGGATTGGTGATTGATGTGGCCATGCTTCTC
>JBPOFE010000202.1:0-4760 GCA_051252035.1 Sulfitobacter sp. | reverse complement strand
GAAACGCCCAGCGCGATACCAAACACGCCTTCGGTGGTGATCCACTGGTGGTTCACAATCTCCGACAGGCTGTTGCCTTTGTGGGCGATGATGCCCGGCATATAGGGACCCAGCACTGTGTACATCAAAAACACCGACGCCACGATCATCAAGGCGGGCCCAAGCGCGCGGCGGGTTGCCTCAAGCAAGATCATCAGGCCGATCACGGCCACAACAAAATCCTGCATGATCGGCGCGCCGACGCGACCCGAAATATCACGATAATAGATAAACAGATAAAGTGCCGCGATGGCACCAACGACCGCCAAGGCCCATTCCCAAACCGGAATGCGGTCTTTGGGTGAACCGAGCACAACGGACGCAACAAGACCAAGCGCCACCAGCGGGATCCACCAGGTCGATGTGTCATCCTTTGCCCCTGTCATAAACAGGAATGCCAGAACCACCGGAACAATAACGCCCAGCCCGATCTGGAATTTGCTGCGCGTCGCGGGGAATGCGGCAATGCCAAGGAAAATGGCAAAGGCCAAATGAATGGAGCGGCTTTCGGTGTCATTGAAAACACCCCAGCCAACGATAAAGGGAATTGGTGACGCGATCCAAAGCTGGAACAACGACCATGCCAAGGCAACGAGCATCAGAAAGGTGCCGACAGCCCCGCCAGCGGCGCGGCCGCCTGTGTCGGACGATGCGACAAGTTCGTCGAGTTCCTGCTGGCTTAACCCACCACGGTCCCCGGTCGCCGCATTTTCGACGGCGGCAGCTTGCTGTTGATCATTGTTGGTCATGGATGGTCCCCCTGTTGCCCTGCGTTTTGGCAAGTGCACATTCTTATTATTGGGTCGCAAAACACGCGGTGGCAAGAACTCCTGCCACCGCGTAAGTTTGATCTAGCTTAGATTATTCAATCCAGCCTTTTTCTTTGTAGTACTTCGCAGCACCATCATGCAGCGGTGCAGACAAACCAGCTGAAATCATCTCTTCTTCTTTGAGATTCTCAAAAGCAGGGTGCAGGCGCTTGAAACGATCAAAGTTGTCAAAGACAGCCTTCACAACTTCATAAACCACGTCATCATCAACATCGGAAGATGTCACAAATGTCGCTTTCACACCAAAGGTCTTGGTCTCGTTGTCAGACCCTTTGTACATGCCGCCCGGCACAGATGCCGCTGCATAGTAAGGGTTGTCGGCAATCAACTTGTCGATTTCCGGACCTTCAACAGGCACCAGAACCGCATCAACGGTTGATACCGCTTCTTGGATCGACCCGTTTGGGTGGCCAACAGTATAGATAATCGCATCTACCTTGTTATCGCCCAAAGCCGCGGCTTGCTCAGCTGGCTTCAACTCAGACGCCAGCGCGAAATCGTCCATTGTCCAACCCAGCGCGTCCATGACGACCTGCATTGTGGCATACTGACCGGAACCGGGGTTACCGATGTTAACGCGCTTGCCCTTAAGATCGGCAAACGACGTGATGCCCGCATCTGCGCGTGCGATCACAGTGAACGGTTCGCCGTGAACAGAGAACACAGCGCGTTCTTTGTCGAACTTGTTACCTTCAAATTCTGAGGTGCCGTTATAGGCATGGAACTGCCAATCGGACTGGGCCACGCCCATGTCCATGTCACCCGCCTTGATCGCGTTGATGTTGGCGATGGAACCACCCGTGGATGGGGCGGTACATTTCAGGTTATGCTCGGCTGAACCACGGTTCACCAAACGACAGATCGACTGACCCACAACGAAATAAACGCCCGTTTGGCCGCCTGTCCCGATGGTGATGAATTTTTCTTGTGCCATTGCTGTCGTGCCGGCCACCATGGCCCCCGCAACAGCTAGCATTTTGAACATCTTCATAGATTTTCTCCCTTTGTAATCTTCGGTGCCGCTGTTTTCAGCGGCTCCCGTCGGCACGCGAACGCATGTTGCGCCGCTGTCCCCTGATGGTCACCCTTAAGAGGTTTGCGCGATTCCGCATTTGCCTCAAGATGAAAACGCAAAAACAATGCGATATCCGATCAGATTCTAACTCGCAGGTTAGGCATGTTTGAAATTATGATCAAGCGGGCAATAATTTCACTGGATTCTTGCTATAAGCGTATGATTTTTAATCACTTCAAGAACATGCCCTTATGATCTGCCAATATTCGGAGGCTTCAAGTGTTTAAAATAATCATCATTTCGCTTGGTTTTTCAAACCAATCCCTTGCGTGACAGGTCAATCCGGTCAAACTGCGCTGAGCCGCTAGCACACAAACTATAAACGGACGACATTATGCCTGATTTCAACACCCTGCACCGCTTCATACCGTTAATGGGTGTGGCGGTGCTTTCCCTTGTTTCATTTATTCTAATGTTGGCGTGGTCAGGTTGGTTCGTAATTTCGCTGGTAGTATTTGGCGCACTTACGGCGCTGGGTTGCTATGATCTGGTACAGGACAAACACTCCATTCTGCGCAATTATCCCGTACTCGGCCACATGCGGTTCCTGTTTGAAGGTATCCGCCCGGAGATCCGGCAATATCTGATCGAATCGGATCAGGACGAAGAACCATTTAGCCGCGATGACCGCAGTCTCGTCTATCAGCGCGCCAAGGGTCAGGAAGACGCGCGGCCCTTTGGAACACGGATGCGCGTCTATGACGCGGGGTATTCTTGGGTCACGCATTCGGTTCAGCCAAAGCACATCGAGGATTCAAATTTTCGGGTCCAGATTGGCAATGATGCGTGTAAAAAACCGTATTCCGCATCGCTCTATAATATTTCCGCCATGAGCTTTGGGTCGCTTTCGGCCAACGCCATTCAGGCGCTGAACACGGGCGCAAAATTGGGTGGCTTTGCCCACGATACCGGCGAAGGATCGGTCAGCCGCTATCACAAAGCGGGGGGTGGCGATCTGATCTATCAATTGGCGTCTGGCTATTTTGGCAGTCGTGCTGCGGATGGCTCCTTTGACCCGGACAAATTTGCGGCGACCGCATCACTTGATCAGATCAAGATGATCGAGTTGAAGCTCAGCCAAGGCGCTAAACCCGGCCATGGTGGCATGTTACCCGCCTCCAAGATCAGCCCGGAAATTGCAGAGGCACGTGGCGTACCCATGGGCAAAGACTGCGTTTCACCCGCGTCACATTCTGCGTTTTCCACGCCTATTGAGATGATGCAGTTTCTGGGGAAACTAAGGGAATTGTCCGGCGGCAAGCCTGTCGGCTTCAAATTGTGTATCGGCCACCAACGCGAGTTCATGTGCATGGTCAAGGCCATGCTGGAAACCAAGATTATTCCGGACTTCATCGTCGTGGATGGCACCGAAGGCGGCACGGGCGCTGCACCGGTCGAATTTTCCAACCACGTCGGCATGCCGATGGTCGAAGGTTTGACCTTTGTACACAACACCCTGCGCGGTGCTGGCATCCGTGATCAGGTCAAGGTCGGGGCGGCGGGCAAGGTCGTATCTGCTTTTGATATTGCACGCGCATTGGCAATGGGCGCGGATTGGTGCAATTCCGCCCGTGGTTTCATGTTTGCCATCGGCTGTATTCAGGCGCAGGCGTGTCACACCAACCACTGCCCTGTCGGCGTCGCAACACAGGATAAAATCCGCCAACGTGCGCTCGATGTGGGCCACAAAAGCAAACGCGTGGCGCGGTTTCACCGCAATACGATGGATGCGCTGGCTGAAATGACCGGGGCCGCGGGCCTGTCAGACCCCAGCGATTTCCTGCCGCAGCATTTGATGCTGCGCCAAGGTGACAAGAGCATGGTCCAGGGCAATGAGGTCTATGCCTATCTACCAAATGGATATTTGCTGGATGATGACGCCGAGGATTACAGGGGCAACAAAACCCGTTGGGCGCGTGCGCGTGCGGATAATTTTGCGCCTTTGGATGAGGATGCACAGCAAATGAAAAAGGGGCGCTGATTTCTCAACGCCCCTTCATAAAATTTGGTAGAAATTACTGTGCTTCTTCAGCAATCGCCGCCTGAACGGATGCTTCAAAGATCGCCAGACCTTCTTCGACAATCGCATCAGATGCCGTCAGCGGCACCATCACACGCAACGCGTTGCCGTGCAAACCACAGCTGAGCAGCAACAAACCACGCTTGAGCGCATGTGCAATGACCCGCTTGGTAAAATCGGCGTCCGGCGCGGCGCTGTCAAAATCGGTCACGAATTCAACCGCAACCATCGCACCCAGCCCACGGATATCCCAGAACCGGAACGGTGCTGACCGCTCACCAACTTCAGCAAAGCGTGCTTTGAGGGTTTCGCCCATCGCAATGGAGCGGGCCAGCAGGCCTTCCTCTTCAATCGCCTCAATTGCAGCTAGTGCTGCAGCGCAGGCAACTGGGTTACCGCCATATGTACCACCAAGCCCGCCGGGGATCATCGCATCCATCACATCAGCACGGCCAATAACACCCGCCAGCGGATAACCACCCGCCATTGATTTTGCGACCGTGATCAGATCAGGCACAACACCGGAATGTTCAATGGCGAACCATTTGCCGGTCCGGCCAAAACCAGACTGCACTTCATCCGCGATCAACATGATACCATGCTGGTCACAAATCTCGCGCAATTGCTGCAACATTTCGAATGGTACAGGTGTGTACCCGCCTTCGCCCAAAACTGGCTCAATGATGATCGCGGCCACACGTTCAGGCTGCGCATCGGTCAGGAACAGGTTTTTCAATGCGGTGATCGCGTCCTGCACTGTGATACCGTCACGAACCGATGGGAACGGCGCGCGGTA
>JBPOFE010000201.1:0-4843 GCA_051252035.1 Sulfitobacter sp. | reverse complement strand
GGTCGGGTTTGGGGATAGGCGTTGGAGAAGTTGTGTTTCGCCCGGTGCCGCCTCAATCGCGGGCGGGGTGCCAGTGGCCCCGGTGCGGGCCAGCCGCGACAGCAATAGATCAATCAGCGTGAATAATAACGCGAGCTTTTCCTCGGCGCCTCGCTGTGCAGCGGCTTCGGCCAGTTTGATGGCGCGCGCGCGGTCCATGCGGGGCAGGGAGGACATCAGGGCCACCAGTTCGGCGTATATCTGCAAGCCGCCCATGAGGGACAAGCGCACCGCACCGCCAACCGACCCACCAGAGAGTTCCGCCAGCGCACCCGGGTCACCGTCGATCTGGACATCGGACGCGGTCAGCGCCTCGGCCATCTGATCGGCGTTCAACGTGCCAAGCCGCAACACGCGGCAGCGCGACCGGATGGTGGGCAACAGGCTTGAGGGTTGATGACTGAGCAAGATCAATGTTGCACGCGCAGGCGGTTCTTCGAGCATTTTCAATAGCGCATTGGCGGCATTGACGTTCATCTCATCGGCGTCGTCGATGATCACGACCCGGCGACCGCCATCGGCCGACGACATTTGGAAAAAACCATTCAGCGCGCGGATGTCATCGACGACAATCTGTTTGCGCATGCGCTTGGTGTCGGGGTTGATACTGCGCGTGACGGATTTGAGGCCAGCTTCACCGCCAGAGGCAATGCGCCGCGCGACGGGATGATCCGGGGCGATCTCAAGCGTGGTTGGGGTTGGCGCAGCAAACATACCGCCATCATCGGGATCAGGCGTGGCCAGCAAGAACCGTGCAATGCGCCATGCCAGCGTCGCCTTGCCCACCCCACGCGGCCCGGTCAGCATCCAGGCATGGTGAAGTTTGCCCGCGTTGAAAGCGTCGAGGAATGCCGCCTCTGCCGCGTCTTGCCCGATCAGGCGCGCGGTGTCGCGCGGGTGCAGGGCACCGTCCACGCGGTCAGGTTGGGGGATGTCGTCGCTCATGTGACGGGGTTTAGCATGTTTGGGGGAAGAGGGAAGATGGGGGTGGCGTCTTTGTCTGCGCGTTGCTCGGATTGCGTTGACCGGCGATTCTCGAACTTGGCTAGGGTATGCTAGGTTGGTCGCGTGGGCGTGCAGGGGCTTGCCGCAAAGATAGGGAAAACTAAGATGCTGATTGTTGATGAGGAAATAAAGAGCGTGACACGCTTGCGTGAACTGCTGCCAACAGAGGGATTCACCAACACCTTTCTAAAGGTAACAGATCAACTGAACGATGTTGCACGGAAATTTATTGCGACGGCTCCCTTCATCGTTGTTGCTACAAAGTCCTCCGAGGGGCTGATCGACGTTTCACCAAAAGGCGACCCTGCGGGCTTTGTCGAAGTTTTCGACGACTCGACGCTGATTATTCCAGACAGGCTGGGCAATCACCGCGTTGATGGTTTCCTCAACATTCTTGAAGACCCCAACGTCGCGATTTTGTTTATTGTGCCGGGTCATGGCGATACATTGCGCATTGCCGGAAAGGCACGGATTGTAAAAGACCGCGCGATCAGCAGACGTCATGCAGTCAATGGCAAGGAGCCGTTGCTGGCGATGGTCGTCGAGGTAGAGGAGGCGTTTATGCATTGCTCAAAGTCGCTCATTCGGTCGCGCCTTTGGCAACAGAAACACTGGCCTGAACGCAAAACCGCCCCCACGCTGGCGGATTGGGTGCTGGCCACGGTTGATAGAAAACAGACCCTGGTTGAAGTGCAGGACGACCACGAAAACGATGAGGAAACCCGGCTTTATTGAAGATGGAGCAGGCCACCTTTTAACGTCTGTCGTGATAGCTTTGGCTTATAATACCGTCCGCACCACATCCTCCGCCACTGCCTCGACACTCCGCGCGCCGTCAATGACCACAAACCTACCGCTAAACTCTTCAGCCAACGCCAAGAATCCTGCGCGCATTTTGGTCTGCAACTCTTCCCCAAAATCCTCGAACCGTTCCTCTACCGTCTTGCGCGACAAGGCCCGCGACAATCCCTTGGCAGGGTCCATGTCAATCAGGATCGTCAGGTCCGGCTCTACCCCGATCATTAGGTCATGCAGGTCATCGACTGTCTGGCGCAGGTCACCACGGGACAACCCCTGATACATCCGCGTGGAATCAGCGAAGCGGTCACAGATCACCACTTTGCCTGCCGCAAGGGCCGGGCGGATCGTGCGCTCCAGATGATCGCGGCGCGCGGCGGTAAACAACAGGATTTCGGTTTCAGCGGACCAGCGGTCCGGGTCGCCCTGTAACACCAGCGCGCGGATTTCTTCGGCACCGGGGGAGCCGCCGGGCTCGCGGGTGAGCACAACTTCACGGCCCTTGCTGCGCAGGTGATCGGCCAACAAATGCGCTTGGGTCGACTTGCCGGACCCGTCGATGCCTTCGAAGCTGATGAACATGCCTTTGGGGGTCACGTAGCGCCCTGCGGCCCTGCGTTCAGGCGCGCCAACAGATGACGCGCGGCAGCGGTCATTTTGACCATGAAGCCACCGGGGGCAACGGCGTCCGAGGCCACCAAGGGCACGCGGACTTCCGGCAGACCATCGCGGGTTAACACCAGTTCGCCCATTTCATCACCTTTGGCAATCGGAGCCATAAAGGGACCAGTATAAATAACTTCGGCCTGCATTTCCTGCCCGCCTGCCACCGGGGCCAACACTGACAGGTCATCTCGTAATTCGAGGCCAACCATATTGGTCATGCCCATCGCCACAGGGGCCTCGGCTAATTGCGTGCCGGCCTTGCCCAATGAACGCTGGGAAAACTGGCGAAATGCCCAATTGACGATGGCCTCAGATTCTTGCGCGCGTGCTGCGACGCTGTCCAAGCCAGACAAGACAAAAATCACCCGACGGTCCCCTTGTTTGGCTGACCCGACAAGGCCATAGCCCGCCTCATTGGTGTGCCCCGTCTTGAGGCCATCTGCACCAATCCCCAAGCTCAACAGCGGATTCCGGTTCAACTTATTGCTGGGCACGCGGTTGTCGAATTCAAACTCCGTTTCGGCAAACAATGGATAGAATTGCGGAAAATCAGTGATGATGCGGTTTGCCAACAGCGCCAAGTCACGCACCGACATCAAATGTCCGGCCTGTGGCCAGCCATTGGAATTCGCAAATGTCGAACTGGTCATACCCAATTGTTGTGCCCTCTGTGTCATCAGCCGAGCAAAGCCGTATTCCGTGCCATCAGGTGACAAGGCTTCGGCAATCACGGCGCAGGCATCATTGCCAGACAAGACGATAATGCCGCGCAACAGGTCTTCGACTTTGACACGTTCGCCGGAACGCAAAAACATCGAAGATCCACCATAAGACATGGCATGTTGAGAGACTGGCAATTGTTCAACAAGGTCAAGCCCGCCATTTTGCTTGCCGCGCTCGATCGCTTCAAACGCCATATAAAGCGTCATGAGCTTCGACATCGACGCAGGCGGCAAAGGCGTGTCTGCATTTTTGGCCAGCAAAACGGTGCCCGTCGTCTGGTCAACAACATAGGCGGCGGAGGCTTTTGTATCAAAAGCATGGGCAGGCAGGCTGAGCAGGATCAGCGCCAGACAGGCAGCAATATGGCGGATCATGGGGTGAATATGCTCCTAAATGAGGTCAGTTTGAAACGGCGTAGGCGTCAGAAAAGCCCTCGGCCTTGATCGCTTTGATCAGATTGTTGAGTTCGGATTTGCTGCCCGCCGGGCCGACCAATACGCGCCAGAAGGCCTTGCCGTTAATCTCGCTACGTTTGACGGTTGGCACCATCCCCGCGCCGCGCATCTGTTTGGCGGTGCGTGTGGCATTGGCCTCAACACTGAAGATACCCAGTTGGACAAAGGGTTTCGGCAGGCTTGAGGAGGCTGCGCGTGGGGCAGGTGGCTTGGGGTTCGGGGCCGCAGGTTTCGCCGCCGCCGAGGTTGGTGTGGCGCTGTCTATTGCGGCACCAGCGGCGGCAATCGGGTCAAGTGTGGTTTCAGAGATTTCCGCAGGGGCTGCAACTGTACCAGCAACGGCGGTATCTTCCGGGGCTGGCGCATCAGCCTCTTGTCGGCGCAAAGCCGTGACGTTCAGAGGGGCGGGTGCGCCTGCCAAAATATCCAATGCCGCCGATGCATCCGATGATATCTGCAGTTTAGGACCGGGCAGGTCGCGTTCGCGACGGAACAGCGCGCCAATCACAAATTTGCCATTCGCCTCGTTGCGGATGATCACCCGCTCGGGTTCGGTGACATCCGGGTGCGCGACCCAGACACCGCCCAGTGACGGGCGGCCATCCCACAACCCTTGATCGCTGACCGAGAACACTTCGGGCGCTTCGACGTCGCGTTCAATCAGTTTTGTGGATTTGGTACTGCCTACGGTGCTGGCTTTGGCGCCACCCTTGGGTGTTGGCAGGGCGAACTTACCATTCTCATCGCAGCCCGCCAGAAGACTAAGGGCAATTGCGGTACCCGTTAACAAAGTCACTGTCCGGTGCGGGATGCGCATTGGATGGATTGGCCTGCTCATGTTTGTCGTCCTTGCCTGCGCACCCAATACGTTCGGGGCCTGTTTTGTCAGTTGTTCTGACACGTCTGATAATCCCCTTGTCTTAGGGGCTTTTGCGCACTCTACCCTGCATGACCCCACCTGAAAAGGCCGACATGACCAGATCGGCAAATTTCCCCACGCAAGGCACATTTGAAAAGAAAATGCGGTTTGAGTGCATTTGCCCATTTGACGAATGAACGCGAGGGTATTAGGAGGAGCACGTTGCGGAAGCTTGGCAGAGTGGTCGAATGCACCGGTCTTGAAAACCGACGAGGGTGAAAGTCCTCCCAGGGTTCGA
>JBPOFE010000200.1:0-4864 GCA_051252035.1 Sulfitobacter sp. | reverse complement strand
TGCTGCAAGTGGCATGACCGCAGGCACCCATGGATCCACCTATGGCGGCAACCCCTTGGGCTGCGCGGTGGGCTGTGCGGTGATGGATGTGATCGCGGACCCTGCATTTTTGGCTGAGGTGAACCGTAAGGCGGCACTGATGCGTCAAAAGCTTGAAGGGCTGATTGCGGCACATCCTGATGTGTTTGAAAGCGTGCGCGGCTCGGGCCTGATGCTGGGTCTGAAATGCAAAGCGACAAACACTGATATCGTGAACGCAGGCTATGGCCACGAGGTCATCACAGTGCCCGCCGCTGACAATGTGATCCGCCTGCTGCCACCACTGACCATCACGGATGATGAAATCTCCCAAGCCGTTTCGCGATTGGATGATGCCGCTTCCAGCCTCGCCGCCTCTTAATCTCTTTTTGGCCTTAAATATTCCTCGGAGAGCGGGGGCAGACAGCCCTCGGGTCTCACAAAGCAGAGTTTCCTATGACCCACTTCCTTGACATCGACCAGACTTCCCCAGCCGACTTGCGCACCATCATCGATGCTGCCGCGACGATGAAGGCCGCACGTGCCGACCGCCCGCGTGGCGCCCCAGACGATGAACTCCCGCTCAAAGATCATATGGTTGCGCTGATTTTCGAAAAACCCTCGACCCGTACGCGCGTGTCATTTGATGTGGGCGTGCGCCAGATGGGCGGGCAAACCATGGTCCTATCCGGCACTGATATGCAGTTGGGCCATGGGGAAACCATTGCCGATACCGCCCGCGTGTTGTCGCGGTATGTGGACCTGATCATGATCCGCACATTCGAAGAACAAACCCTGCTCGACATGGCCGAATACGCTTCCGTTCCGGTAATCAACGGGCTGACCAACCGCACGCATCCTTGTCAGATCATGGCCGATATCATGACGTTTGAGGAACACAACGGCCCGATCAAAGGCAAGAAAGTCGTCTGGTCCGGCGATGGAAACAATGTCTTTGCCAGCTTTGCCCATGCCGCCAAACAGTTCGATTTTGAATTGGTTTTCACTGGCCCTCCGCCGCTTGACCCCGAAGCGGCACTTGCTGGGCTTTATACGATTGAGCGTGACCCCGACAAAGCCGTGCAGGGGGCCGATCTGGTGGTGACCGACACTTGGGTGTCGATGCATGACCCGCAATCGGCCCGCGAACGGCGGCACAATCAACTGCGCGGCTATCAGGTCAATGATGCGTTGATGGCCAAGGCCAAGCCGGACGCATTGTTCATGCATTGTCTACCTGCGCATCGCGATGATGAGGCGACGTCCTCAGTGATGGACGGCCCGCATTCGGTGATCTGGGACGAGGCCGAAAACCGCATGCATGCGCAAAAGTCAGTCATGCGCTGGTGTCTTGGCAAATAACCCGCATATCGTCGTTGCTGGGGCCGGTTCCATTGGCTGTTTTGTCGGTGGGGTGCTCGCGGCGGCGGGGCATAACGTCACCTTACTTGCGCGGCCCCGCATTGCGCAGGAAATTCGGGCGCATGGTCTGAGTCTGACTGATTTTGTTGGCATGGCAGAGCGTGTCGATGAGGGTGGGTTAACCCTGTCTGAAAAGCCAAACTGCCTTGCACGCGCGGACATCATTCTTGTCACCGTCAAATCAGGGGACACCGCAACAATCGCCCGCACCATCGCGGCACAGGCATCGGCAAAAACCAATGTGATCAGCCTGCAAAACGGTGTCGAAAATATCGAAGCGCTGCGCGCAGGCCTTCCACATATGGATGTCCGGGCGGGCATGGTGCCGTTCAATGTCGTGCCGATGGGGCAAGGCGGTTTTCACCGGGCCAGCAGTGGCGACATCATTATTGAGGCTGGCGCTTCTGATCTGGCTGAAACACTCAGCGTGCCACATCTGAAATTGCGAGAATCCCGTGATATCACTGGGGTGCAATGGGGCAAGTTTTTGATCAATCTGAACAACGCCCTGAACGCGTTGAGTGGCCTTAGCATTCAAGAACAACTGCGCGACCGTGCATGGCGCAAGCTGTTGGCGGATCAGTGGGTTGAGGCATTGAAGGTGTTCAAGGCCAATGGCATCCGGCCTGTGTCTATGATCCCTGTTTCTGTTGATCTGACCCCCACTATTCTGCGCCTGCCGACACCGCTTTTCACCCGCATGGCAAAATCCATGATGACGATTGATGCGCAGGCGCGGACGTCGATGTCTTATGATTTGATGGCCAAGCGCAAAACCGAAGTGGATGCTCTGCAAGGTCAGATCATACGCATGGGTGAGCGGGTCGAATGTCCGACACCGCTCAGCAAGATGGTGGTTGAGGTGGTGACCCTCGCAGAGATCGCAAACGAAGGTTTGCCGAACTTGCCCGTCGCAGCACTTCGGCGCGAAATTTAGTGACGTGTGTCGGTCGCTGATTTGCCAAAGGCGCTGCGAAACGCGCGGGCAAAACTGGCCTGCGAAGCGAACCCGGTGGCCATTGCGACATCTTGCAGGGGCAAGGCGGTTTGAGTCACCAACCGCTCTGCCTCACTGAGCCGCAGCGAAAGATAATGCGCTTGCGGAGTTGTCCCTAAACGCCGCTTGAATTGGGCCTGCAGGGCACGCGGGCTGACCCCCAATCGGCGCGCAAGACTGGCGATCGTCAGGGGCGTGCCCAACGCCGCCTCCATCATCGCATGGGCGCGGGCAGTCAGAGCGTTGTGTCGCAATGCGGTACGCCGTGTTTGGGGCTGTGTGGTGGGCGTGGCCAGATCATAGATGAATGTCGCGGCGATTTTGGCGGCAAGTGCCCCGCCATGGTCGGTCCGTACAAGATGCAGCATCATCTCAATCGCCGGGGCCGCCCCGGCGCTGGTGAGCCGCGCACCACTGATTTGAAATCGGCTGTTCACCAGTTCAATCTGCGGAAATTCATGGGCAAAATTTTCCATGTCCTCCCAATGGCAGGTTGCTTGATGGTCATCCAAAACCCCCGCACGTGCCATCACCCAAGGACCGCCATCAATGCCTGCGATCGTGGCCCCGGTGCTTGCGATGCGGCGAATGCTGGCGCTAAGCGCTGGCGTTGATTGCGCCTCAAGGTCAAAGCCCGCTACGATGAGTAAAAGGTCGGTCTGTGCCACTTTGTGGATTGGGGCCGCGGGAATTTCGAGCCCGCTGGTCAATGTCACGGGGGCATCACGCGGCGTCGCAAAACACCAGTCGTAAAGCGGTGCGCCCGATTGACGATTTGCAGCGCGCAGGGGGTCAACAGCGGCGGCAAAGGACAAGGTATTGCAGCCATCCAATACCAGCAACGTCACCTGTGTGGTTTTGATTTTAGCGGATTTCATCAATTATGATTCGCTTTATGCAAAGTTGTGCGCCAGAACCTGCGCCAAGATGCCTGTAAACACAATCACCGCTGCAAAGGATCACACCATGCCCCTGACAATGAACAACGAGGTCTTTATCACCTGTGCCGTCACCGGATCGGGCGGCACGCAGGATCGCAGCCCGCATGTGCCACGATCACCTGCGCAGATCGCCGACAGCGCCATCGCGGCGGCCAAGGCAGGGGCGGCGATTGTGCATTGCCATGTGCGCGATCCCGAGACTGGCAAACCTAGCCGCGATTTGAAACTATATCGTGAAGTCACCGAACGCATCCGCGAGAGCGAAACGGACGTCGTGCTAAACCTGACCGCAGGGATGGGTGGGGATATCGTGTTTGGTCCGACCGAAAGCCCAATGCCCCCGATTGAAGGCACCGACATGATCGGCGCGGCAGAAAGGGTGCAGCATGTCGCGGAATGCCTGCCGGAAATCTGCACTCTGGACTGCGGTACGATGAACTTTGCCGAGGCCGATTATGTGATGACCAACACGCCGGGCATGTTGACGGCGATGGGGCGGATGATGACCGCGCTGGGCGTGAAGCCGGAGATTGAGGCGTTTGATACGGGCCATCTTTGGTATGCAAAACAACTGGTTAAGGATGGCGTCTTGGATAGCCCCGCACTTGTGCAACTCTGCATGGGCGTGCCGTGGGGCGCGCCGGATGATCTGAATACCTTTATGGCGATGGTCAATAATGTGCCGGATGACTGGACGTTTAGCGCCTTTGGTTTGGGGCGCAATCAGATGGCCTATGTCGCGGCAAGTGTGCTGGCCGGGGGCAACGTGCGTGTTGGGCTTGAGGACAACCTGTGGCTTGGCAAGGGTCAGTTGGCAGAAAACTGGCAGTTGGTCGAACGCGCGGGCACCATTATCGAGAACATGGGCGCGCGGGTGATTACCCCGGCTGAAGTGCGTGAAAAGCTGGGTTTGGTCAAAAAGAACCCGTCTGTATGACGTCGGTATTACGTCGGTATTTTGTCGGTGCAATGCTGATTGGATTGGTGGCCTGCGGCGCACCCGCACCGAAGGTGGTGAATGGATACCGTGACACCAGCGCGTTGATCGGCGCCACCTCGCGATTTGATCTGGAGCGATTTGCCGGCGCTTGGACGGTGCGGGAGTATTTTCCAACCGAACAAAGGTTGAATGTCTTTGATGTGATACCTGAGCGTGATGGGACGTTTACATGGGTCGAAAAGACGGGGCAGGCCGCACTTGGCCAAGATGCGGAGCAAAACGCGACCTTGGGGACCATAACCGGGCAGGGCCGCTTTAGGCTTGATTGGGACGACAACGAGTATTGGGTTTTGTGGATCGACGAAGGATTTCGCACAGCGGTGATCGGCACGCCGAACGGGCGCTTTGGGTATATTGTGGACCGCAAACCCACGGGTGGTACGGATCGCATCAAAGCGGCGCGGGAGATTTTGGATTTTAATGGCTACGATATAGGCCAACTACGGGTGTTGAAATGACAAAGACAGCAGCAATTATTGGCGGTGG
>JBPOFE010000020.1:0-31125 GCA_051252035.1 Sulfitobacter sp. | reverse complement strand
ACGGCCTCGGGCTTTTGCACGCCGACATCCAATGTGATCTGCATGGCGGATTTATCAAAACCAAACAGCTCCGCCAGATTGATCGAATTATGCCACAGCGCATCTTGCACAGCACGTTTCGCCGCTTGGGTGTAATCCCCACGGCGCAGCGACGATCCCATACCAAATTCCACCATCAACGTCTGCATATCTGATCTCATTTCACTGGAAAAACAAAACACCGGTCGCGCCGGATCGTCAGCCACATCACCGCACCGGGCTGCGGCAGAAACACATTTGGCACAGTGGCTTTGAGCATAGACCCATCATGGTCCATCTTGAACTCAACAAGGCTTTCATTCCCCATAAAGCGCGCCCGCGCGACGGTCCCACGCGCGGCTGTGCCATCGCTTGGTGTTGGTGCGGGCCCTTTGCCTGCACGGTCGAAATCAATGCGCACATGTTGCGGGCGAATGGCGATATCAACCTGCGTACCATCCGGCACGCCGGGGGCAAGGAACCGACCAAATGGCGTCTGTGCCAAGGCACCGGATACTGTCGCGCGCAGCACATTTGCGTCACTAAAGAATGCCAATGCTGAGCGATCCAAGGGCCGGGTATAGACGTTATATGGCGCGCCCTGTTGGACAATCTTGCCCTCGCGCATCAGGGCAATTTCATCGGCCATCCGCATTGCCTCATCCGGTTCATGGGTGACCAGTAAAACGGCAGTGTCTTCTTCTTTGAGGATGCTCAATGTCTCATCCCGGATGCCATCACGCAAGCGGTTGTCGAGACCTGAAAACGGTTCATCCATCAACATGATACGCGGGCGTGGAGCCAAGGCGCGCGCCAATGCCACACGTTGCTGTTCGCCGCCTGACAATTGATGCGGATAGCCGTCGACAAAGCGTTTCAGGTCCACCCGCTCCAGCAATTCTTCGATCCGGTGGCGACGCTCGGACTTGGTGCCCGATTTCAGGCCAAAACCGACATTGTCAGCAACACTTAGATGCGGAAACAAGGCAAAGTCCTGAAACATCAGCCCAATTTCGCGCCGTTCGGGCGGCACCCGGAAAACCGTGTCGCAGATCAGCTTGCCATCAACATAGATGGTGCCGCTGTCCTGCATCTCGACACCCGCAATCATCCGCAAAGTGGTAGATTTTCCGCAGCCCGACGGCCCCAGCAAGCACGTCACCTGCCCCGGCATGATCCGCAGCGACACATCATCAACCACCGCGCGTCCGTCATAGGCACGGCGCAGGTTTTTGATTTCAAGGCGTGGAATTTGCGACACATTGGTATCCGATCAAATCACTCGGATAACCAGCTATCAGCCCCGTCGCGTGCCGACAAGCACCGCAGCGAAACCCACCGCTAAAACGATCATGCATATCACCAAAAGCTGTTCGTATTTGTGAC
The DNA here is from genome assembly GCA_051252035.1 of Sulfitobacter sp. Classification (GTDB taxonomy): domain Bacteria; phylum Pseudomonadota; class Alphaproteobacteria; order Rhodobacterales; family Rhodobacteraceae; genus Sulfitobacter. The sequence continues at coordinate 29,721 of JBPOFE010000020.1, read as the reverse complement.
CGTCTGGCAGCATGGCCGCAAACAATGCCCAGCTCCGTCCAAAATAGGTAATCGCCCCAATCACCGCCGCAGCAAATGCCATAAAATAGGCCCAAGGCGCAACTTTTCGGCCCATCACCAGCGCCACGATCAACACAGGCGTCAGAAACATGGATGCCGTTCCAGACACAGCAACCGCATCAAATAAGGTTGCATTACCCCAAAGCGTCAACATCGCGCCCGCGAGCATAAACAGCACCATCACCACACGCCCCCCATTCAATGTACGCGGCGCCAGACGCAGTTCCTCAACCACCAAACGCGCGGCAGAGGCCAGCGCAGAATCAAGCGTGCTGAGTGCAGAGACAAGCAGCGAGATCATTAGCGCCATGAATATCCAGCCGGGGAACATCGTCCCCCACGTCCCGATCAATTCGCCCTCGTATGCTGCCTCACTCAGGCTGGCTTGAATACCGAAGAATCCAAAGCCAATGATGCAGAGTGTCGAAATCCAAAAGGCATGCAGGAATGAGGCGCGCGTCGTCGTGACATCGGCCAGAAAGCCGCGGTCCATCATCACCGGATCATGTGCTGGGTACGAAAAGACCTGCAACAGCGCCACAAGCAGCAAAACCCATCCGTTATATGGCCCCGACGCGCCCGGAGCGGTCAGAACAGCGCCGATGTCAAAGCCCGGGCTGAGGATCAATGCGAAAAAGGCGGCACCAAAGACAACCAGAAACACCAGCATCTGAACCACATCCGTGCGCAGCGCCGCAGACAACCCGCCCCACGCGGAATAGGCCAGTCCCAACACCGCCACGATCACGATTGCGGCTGTCCCACTTCCCATCAGGACGGCGTTAAAGATCAGGCCGACAACCAGCAAATTCGCAAAGACCTCCGACAACAGCCGCAGTGCAATTACCAGATTGTAACAGCCGTTCCCCGCTGCCCCGAATTGAGACCCCAGCCAGTGCTGCATAGACCGCGCGCCATTGGACCGCAGGCGAGTCACGATAAAACCGCCCGTCAGAAAAGAACCATAATAGGCCGCATAGGCTAACGTCCCCGCGATGCCGTAGTAATAGCCAAGAATGGCGGCATTCATCAGTGAGCGTGCGAATATCCATGTGGTGACTTGGCTCAGTACCAGCACCCATAGACCTGGTGCTTGGCCACCCGCACCCGCGCCACCAAAGAACCCTTCAACCGAGGCGCGGCGGGGTGCGGCCAGCAGGCTGGCCAAAATAATGGCCCCAAAGACAACAATCAGAACAATGGTTTGCATGAAGCATGGCCTTTTGACGTGGATTTGGTCAAAGCCTTAGAACAGCATCCACACCCTTGCCACCATAGACCGGTCCTCTGTCATAAACGTGAACGCTTAGCTTAGATCGAACGTTGCTTGTGCGACGTCGTTTCCGTTGACTTGCAAGACAATCTGATGTGCACCGGGATGCAATGTAAATGTCGTCGCGTCGCCTTTGAGGCGGTGCCTCTTTGTGAGCGACAATGGCTTGCCCGTCGCGATTTTCCCCACCTTTAGCTTGAACACCTTTTCCGCATTCCTGCCGCCCGGTCGTGCAAATATCACGCGATAATCGACAATCACAGGAAGCGCTGTGGCAGCTTTCAATGTGCAGACCATTTCCACAACGTCACCAATCTTATAGGAATTTTGCGACAGCGTCAGCGTCGCTGCAATCGTCACATCACCGCGATAACCCAAAGCTGCAAGAGCGCGTTCGTTCCCCTGCTTGATCAACGTACGCAATGCATGCCGGGTCATCCACGCCAGTTCTTTCGCGTCCTGACGTTTTGCTTTGGCCCATTGTTGTAACAGATCAATCACTAAATCAGGCTGTGTTTTGGCAATATCATTCAGATGGTTGGCCACGGATCTAGTAACAAACCGCGTCTGATCTGCGTGCAAGATGTCCAGCAACGGCACGGTTTGTTCGGTGCTGAGCGTCACTGCCTTAGCCCAAGGCAGTTTGGGCCGGGTACCTTCGCTGACCAGCCGCCGGACATGGTAATTGTCATCACCTGCCCAGACCCTCATGCGGGCCAAGGTCTCGTCCGGCCAACGGTTCAGGAATGGGCGGATGTAGAACTCCATTGAGAACCGTTGCGTCGCCTCATAAAGCAGATCGAATGCGCGGTCTCGGTGATCCTCCAGACCATGTCGCACGGCCAAAATACCGGGCAATGCATGGATGAAATGACCGAAATCATCGTCTTTCAGGGTCGGGTCCAAACGCGTTGATAAAGCTGCGGTAAGCTGATCCGCCATCGTCGGAAAATCCGCTGCCAATTGCGCCTCAAGACAATCCGCCATCCATTCCATCCGCGCCATCAACTCGCGGTCTGCAAAACCGGATAATGCATCGGCCCGAAACCTTTCTGCATCAAAAAACGGCAAGGCTGCGGCGTATTCGTCTGCCAGCCGTCCAACCGTTTCTGTATTAAACAGATGATCCTTAAGGGAAAATTTTTCGGCCATGGGTTTTATCTACATTGTGATGTTGGTAGCGCCACCATCCAGCAGGATACTTTGCCCGACGATGAACCCGGCGTGCTGAGAGCACAAAAAAGCGCAGGCGGCTCCAAATTCCGATGCAGTGCCATAGCGCCCCGCCGGAATGGTTGCCGCGCGTTCGGATCGTGCCTCATCTATCGTGATCCCCTTGGCCTTCACCACGCTACCATCCAAGGCATCCGCGCGGTCCGTGGCATGGATGCCGGGCAATAGGTTGTTGATCGTCACGCCCTTGCCCGCCACCTGCCGCGACGTGCCTGCGACATAACCGGTCAGCCCGGTACGCGCCGCGTTTGACAGGCCCAGCACGCCGATGGGTGCACGCACGGATTGCGATGTTATGTTGACCACACGCCCCCAACCCCGATCCATCATGCCCGGCACCAATGCTTTGATCAGCGCGATGGGGGCCAGCATGTTGGCGTCAAGTGCCGCAATGAAATCAGCGCGGTCCCAATCATGCCACATGCCGGGGGGCGGGCCACCCGCATTGTTGACCAGAATGTCCACGTCTTTGGCGGCGGAAATCACCCGTGCTTGACCTTCCTCGGTCGCGACATCGGCAGCAACGGTTGTAACGACGACACCGTAGTCATGCCTGATCCGTTCCGCCGCGGCCTCAAGGGCGTCCTCGCCACGCGCGTTCATAATCAGATTAACGCCTGCCGCCGCCAGGTTTTCGGCACAGCCAAGCCCCAGACCCTTGGACGATGCACAGACCAGCGCCGACTTTCCCTTAATGCCCAGATCCATACCACCGATTCCTTTTGCTGTTGGTTAACCAATTCCTAACACGACTGCCCGATCATGCCAGCAAAACACCCCGCTGATGACCCATGCTGGCCACATTCTTAGGCTATCTCTGCCCCTAGCCCGCCGCGGCATTGCTTGGGTTCACCATGAAAGATCGCAAATGACCCGTTCGCGCCCCACCCCTGTGCAAAACGTGCCTGTGTATCGGGCCACAGCGATCATGGCGACGGATGGTGCCAACTTGGGCGATCCCCTGTCTTTTGCGACTGAACTCGTCCTTGACGATGTCTATGTCATCCGGTCGGCTGTGACGCCGGAAATGTTGGCGCTTCTGGCGCAGGACAACGGCCGTTTCCGAATATCGGATACCGCGACTGTCGGTACCCCCGGCGCAACGGTCCACCTTGATTGCACGCTGACGTTTATGTCACACGAGGGACAGATCAACGAAGCATTGTTGCTGGTTGAAGTGGGGGATGACGGCGACGTCGGCGACATTTTCCTGCTGCCGCTTTCGGCGCTGACCCCCGGTATCGAATACCGTTTGGTCGGCATCGACACTAAGAACGCCAATCGGAAATTTGCCCAAGTCGCCTGCGTTTCATTTGCGCGCGGCACTCTTATTGCGCTGGCCACAGGCGAACAGCGCTTGATCGAAGAGCTGGCCGTTGGCGACAAGGTCCTAACCCGTGATGACGGCGCGCAAGCCATACGTTGGATTGGCGAAAGCACCGTACGTGCGATGGGCGAATTCGCTCCGATATGTGTGCGCGCCGGAACATTGAACAACGAAAACGACCTAATTGTCAGCCCGGACCACCGCTTATTCATTTACCAACGCGTCGATGAAGTGGGCGCAGGCCGCTCTGAGCTATTGGTCAAGGCCCGGCATCTGGTGAACGGCGATACCGTGGTCGTACAAGATGGCGGGTTTGTTGACTATTTCCAACTTCTGTTTGACAGCCACCAGATCATCTACGCCGAAGGCATCGCTGCCGAAAGCATGCTGATCGACCCCCGTACCAAACCCGTGCTGCCAGATGAGTTGGCCGCAGCCCTCGGCGACGTAATCCCCGGTCATTCCGACCAGCCTCATGCTGGGTTGGACGTGAATGAAAGCCTGCTCAACCGCCCAGATGCGGTGGAATTGTTGCGTAAATCGAGCACCCGCTAAGACACGCGGCTGATTACAAAGCCACCGCTTGCCGCGCACCCGATGCATGGATATATGCGACCCATGTTAGACACCCCATCAAACCGCCCCGAATTGCCGCCCGAGATTGCGCGGCGCCGCACATTTGCGATCATCTCTCACCCGGATGCGGGCAAGACGACCTTGACGGAGAAATTCCTGTTGTTTGGCGGCGCGATCCAAATGGCCGGACAGGTACGCGCCAAGGGCGAAGCGCGGCGCACACGGTCTGATTTTATGGCGATGGAGAAGGATCGGGGCATTTCGGTTTCTGCCTCCGCCATGTCCTTTGATTTTCTGAACAAAGACATGAATTATCGCTTCAATCTGGTTGATACCCCCGGCCACTCAGATTTCTCGGAAGATACCTATCGCACACTGACGGCAGTGGACGCCGCCGTCATGGTGATTGACGGGGCCAAAGGTGTCGAAAGTCAGACACAAAAACTGTTTGAAGTCTGCCGGATGCGCGACCTGCCAATCCTGACATTCTGTAACAAGATGGACCGAGAAAGCCGGGACGTCTTTGAGATCATTGATGAAATTCAGGAAAACCTTGCCATCGATGTGACACCTGCCAGCTGGCCCATCGGCGTGGGTCGAGATTTTATCGGCTGTTACGATATTCTGCGTGACCGTCTGGAACTTATGGATCGTGCCGACCGCAACAAGGTCGCCGAAAGTATCAACATCGAAGGGTTGAACGACCCAAAACTGGCCGAGCATGTGCCCGCCGCCCTGCTCGAAAAGCTGCGCGAAGATCTGGAAATGGCACGTGAACTGCTACCGCCACTTGACCTTAAGGCGATGCACGAGGGTACGTTGACCCCAATCTGGTTCGGCTCTGCGATCAATTCGTTTGGGGTTAAGGAATTGATGAGCGGCATCGCAAAATATGGCCCTGAACCGCAAATTCAAACCGCCCAGCCGCGTAATATTCTGCCCGAAGAAACCAACGTCGCTGGCTTTGTCTTCAAGGTTCAAGCCAACATGGACCCCAAACACCGCGACCGTGTGGCCTTTGTGCGCTTGGCGTCCGGTCACTTCCTGCGCGGTATGAAAATGACCCATGTGCGGTCGAAAAAACAGATGACGATCACAAACCCGGTGATGTTTCTCGCCTCTGACCGGGAGTTAGCAGAAGAAGCATGGGCGGGTGACATCATCGGCATCCCCAACCACGGCCAACTGCGAATCGGTGATACGCTGACCGAAGGCGAGCCGCTGCGCGTCAGTGGCATTCCCTCGTTTGCGCCGGAACTCTTGCAAACCGTGCGCGCGGGTGATCCGCTTAAGGCGAAGCATTTGGAAAAGGCACTGATGCAATTTGCCGAAGAAGGTGCTGCGAAAGTCTTCAAACCCTCCATCGGGTCCGGCTTTGTCGTGGGCGTTGTGGGGCAATTGCAGTTCGAAGTTTTGGCCAGCAGAATTGAGCTGGAATATGGCTTGCCCGTACGCTTTGAGCCTTCTCAGTTCACCTCGGCCCGCTGGGTGCACGGCGACAGGCAAGCTGTTGATAAGTTTACCGAAAGCAACAAACAACATATCGCGCATGACCATGATGGCGACATCGTATACCTGACCCGTTTGCAATGGGATATTGACCGGGTTGAACGTGACTATCCAGACGTGCGCCTGACCGCGACCAAGGAAATGATGGTCTGATGACAACCTGGGGAATATCCTCGACCATTAAAGCCCCCGTTGACGAAATCCTGCGCTTTGCGGCCTACCACCTTGAGAAAGGCGCGCATCGGTTGTTCATCTATCTGGATGACGACAACCAAGCCGCATTTGATGCGCTCAAGGCCCATCCAAAAATCCGCGTGACCTTGTGTGATGACGCGTGGTGGCAAAAGCGCCGCAAGGCCCGCCCCGACATGCACCAAGCACGCCAAACCACCAATGCGACCCATGCGTACCGTCGCCGAGCCGAGGTCGATTGGCTGATCCATATGGATGTCGATGAATTTCTGGTTAGCGATCGGCCGATTGACGGCATTCTCGCCGCAATTCCAGCTGACCACCCCGTCACCCGCATCCGCCCGATGGAGGCGCTGTCAGGGGATGCAACCGCGTTCAAGCGCTTTATCCCTGGTGGACCCGACCGTGACCGGATCGTCGCCAATCTATATCCGACATATGGGCTTTATACCAAGGGCGGATTCCTCAGCCATTTGGCAGGAAAAGTGTTTGTACGCACGGGATTGCCTGACATCACCATCAAAATCCACAACGCTTTTCAGAACGGCGAACAGATCAAAGGCATCGACAATCAGCCGGGGCTGGACCTCGCGCATTGCCATGCGAAATCATGGGAGGATTGGCAGGCCAGCTATCGCTACCGCCTGACCAAAGGATCATACCGTGCGGAGCTCGCCCCCAACAAGCCACACGAAAAAGGCGGATTGTCGATGCACCAATTGTTTACCATGATCGAGGAAGAAGCTGGAACCGCGGGCCTGCGCGCATTTTTCGACGAGGTATGTGCCGACACACCCGAATTGCGAAAACGATTGAAACAGTACGGCTTGCTAACTGAGGTCAATCTGGACCTAAGTGCCGCATTGTCCACGCATTTTCCTGATATAGCCCCTTAGTCGCACAAGTATTTGACGCCAATCGCGCAACTTGCTATGCGCATCCCACGATGCAGCGGTCCTCATGATCGCCACTTGGGCCATGCGGGCCGGCATTAAATGTGCTGCGGGCCAACAAGTGTCCGCCTTTACCGGATACATATGACAAAATTCTCTGAACTGAACTTGAACCCCAAGGTCCTTAAAGCTGTCGAAGAGGCCGGGTATGAAACACCCACGCCCATTCAGGCAGGTGCAATTCCCCCCGCATTGGCAGGCCGTGACGTTTTGGGTATCGCCCAGACCGGCACTGGCAAAACCGCCAGCTTTACGCTGCCGATGATCACGCTTTTGGCGCGGGGCCGTGCACGGGCGCGGATGCCACGCTCACTCGTGCTCTGCCCGACACGTGAATTGGCGGCACAGGTAGCCGAAAATTTCGATACCTATTCCAAACATGTCAAACTGACCAAAGCCCTGCTGATCGGGGGTGTGTCGTTCAAGGAACAAGACACATTGATCGACAAAGGTGTCGACGTGTTAATCGCAACCCCGGGCCGCTTGCTTGATCATTTTGAGCGCGGCAAGCTGATCCTCAACGACGTCAAAGTCATGGTAGTGGATGAAGCCGACCGCATGCTGGATATGGGATTCATCCCAGATATCGAACGCATCTTTGGCCTGACACCTTTCACGCGCCAGACGTTGTTTTTCTCGGCCACCATGGCCCCGGAAATTGAGCGGATCACCAACACATTCCTCAGCAATCCTGAACGGATCGAAGTTGCCCGTCAGGCGACCACAGGTGAGAATATCACCCAAGGTGTGCTGATGTTCAAAGCGTCGCGCAAAGATCGTGAAGGCACGGAAAAGCGCAAAGCGCTTCGGATGCTGATCGACGCCGAAGGTGATAAATGCACCAACGCCATCATCTTTTGCAACCGCAAGATGGACGTGGATGTAGTTGCTAAATCGCTCAAGAAATACGGCTATGACGCGGCACCGATTCACGGCGACCTGGACCAAAGCCAACGCACAAAGACCCTTGATGGGTTCCGCGCGGGCGATCTGCGTTTTCTTGTGGCCTCTGATGTCGCCGCGCGCGGGCTTGATGTGCCTGCCGTCAGCCACGTATTCAATTTTGATGTACCAAGTCACGCCGAAGATTACGTTCACCGCATTGGCCGCACAGGTCGCGCGGGCCGTGATGGCAAGGCTATTATGATCTGTGTGCCGCGCGACGAAAAAAATCTCGCCGACGTGGAACGTCTGGTACAGCGCGAGATTCCGCGTTTGGACAACCCTCTGAGTGGGGCACCCGCGTCCAAGCCCGAAGAAGCGAACGCGAAGCCCACCGATCAGGCTGATAAGCCCAAGCGCAGTAGGTCGCGCAGCCGCAAGTCGGATGATACGCCTAAGACGGACCAAACCAAAGCCGCAGAAGAAGCCAAAACAGAGGCTTCAAAATCCGAGCCTGATACGAAGCCAGACGCTGTAAAAGAACCTGCGCCCAAGCAGGAAAACAAACGGAATGACGCCAAAAGCAAAGATAACCAGCGCAATAGCAACAATCGGGCCCGGAACAACGACAACCGTGGCGGCAACAAAGTTGTGGGTTTAGGGGATCACCTGCCCGACTTTATCGGGTTGAGTTTCGAAGAACGCGAAAACTAATTTCAGTGTTCGATATAGCATAAAGAAAAGGCCCGGTTTCATCCGGGCCTTTTCTTTTTTATCACGTTCAGCTTTTAATTCAGCCGACTGACGACAACAGTCACTTCCGGTTTCTTGCCAATCTCGTTCTGCGCTGACTGTCTAACGGTCTTTTTCAAACCATCGTTCAGCTTGTCATCATCGCGCAGCGTCTTGGCCCCCTGCCTGTTCAGCCACTGGCTTAGGTCTTCTTCCAACACATCCACCAAAGCTGCATTGCTGCGCCCGGTTTCAGACAGGCCGATCGCATCTACCCAAGGTTCGCCCAAAGGCTCATCATCGGCGTCCATGATCACGGTCACGGTCACATGACCGTTCAGCGCCATACGGATACGGTCGCGCACAACACCGTCCAACGCACCAACCTTGACCGATCCATCCAGATAGGTCCGGCCCGTTTCGATATACTCAACGACCTTAGGTGCGTTACCGCTCAGGTCGATCATCATACCGTTCACAGCGAGTACACCCTTGATGCCCTTACCATCGGCAATCTTGACATGTTCGCGCAAATGGCGATGCTCGCCATGCATCGGGATCAGGATTTGCGGTTTGACCACGTCGTGCAATTCTTCCAGATCAGGACGGTTGGCATGGCCTGACACATGATAGAGGCCGGATGAATCGTCGACAACATCCACACCCTTTTCCGAAAATTGGTTGATGATCTTAATCACGCCTTTTTCGTTGCCAGGAATGGTCTTGGACGAAAACAGGAACAGATCGCCCTCTTTCATCTCAATGCCTTGAAACTTGCCGTGGGCCAGTTGCGCCGACGCCGCCCGGCGTTCACCTTGGCTGCCTGTTACCAGCAACATCAGGTTTTCGCGTGGAATACTGCGCGCCTCTTCGGGGCTGATGCGCTTGGGAAAATCCTTCATCACGCCGCTTTCCAGCGCGGCCTCAACCATGCGGTTCATTGAACGGCCCAGCAAGACAATCGACCGCCCTGCTCGGTCGCCCGCCACCGCCAGCGTTTTCACGCGCGCGACGTTTGATGCAAATGTCGTGGCGACAACCATGCCATCATGGCCACTGACCAGTTTTTCAATCTCGGGGCCAACACTGGCTTCAGAGCGACCAGCGTGCGGTGAAAAAACATTGGTAGAATCGCAAACCAGCGCCTTAACTCCATCTTTACAAACCTCAGCCCAAAGCGCGTCATCAAACGGTTCGCCCACGCCCGGTGTACGGTCAATCTTGAAGTCCCCGGAATGGATCACCCGGCCTTCCGGCGTGTCGATCACCATGGCCGAAGACTCAGGTATCGAATGCGAGATCGGCATAAATCCAATGGTAAATGGTCCCGCCGTGATTTGCTCAGGCCATGCGCCGACCACAGTAACCGCATCATCAGGATGGCCATGTTCTGACATCTTGCGCCGGGCGATGTTGGCGGTGAATTTACGCGCATAAATCGGTGCTTGCAGCACGCCATAGCTATGCGCGATGGCCCCAACGTGGTCTTCGTGTGCGTGGGTGACAAACACCGCTTCGATCTGGTCACTGCGCTCTTTCAGCCACGCAATATCCGGCAGGATCAGATCCACACCGGGACTGGTATCCATGTCGGGGAACGCCACGCCAATATCCACAACAATCAGGCGCTCTTTGCCCGGTTTGCCATAGCCATACACATAGGCATTCATGCCAATTTCGCCCGCCCCACCAAGGGGCAGGTAGATTAATCTTTCGCTGCTCATTATTCAGCTAATTCCTTATTATACTTATGTATCACGGTCAGGCCGTGCATTGTCAGGTCATCCTGAAATTCATCAAATAGGTCCGCAGCCTGTTGAAACAAAGGCGCCAGACCCCCGGTGGAAATCACACGCATGTCACGCCCGTGTTCCGCCTTTATCCGCGCACATATCTCACGAACCAGCCCGACATAACCCCAAAAGACACCGGATTGCATACAGGCAACAGTATTAGTGCCAATCACCGCCTGCGGTTTGGAGATATCGACATGCGGCAGCGCGGCGGCAGCGTTATGCAACGCTTCCAATGATAAATTCACACCGGGCGCGATCACGCCGCCAATATACGCGCCATCTTGATCCACCACATCAAAAGTTGTCGCGGTGCCAAAATCGACGACAATCAGATTGCCACCATAAAGGTCATAGCCTGCAACAGTATTGACCAAACGGTCTGGTCCCACCGCTGTGCCGATATCCACCCGGACATCAACAGGCAGCGCACATTCCGGCTTGCCCACCACCATCGGCCGCGTGTTGAAATAGCGATCTGCAAAGACCCGCAGGTTGAACACCACACGCGGCACTGTGGAACTGACAATCACATCGGTGATATCGGCCTCTACGTTCTGAAACTTCATCAGCGTGCTGAGCCAGACATAATACTGATCCGCTGTGCGCTGCCATTCCGTCGAGGTCCGCCATGTCGCAATGAACTCGGTCCCGTTCCAGATCGAAAACACAGTGTTGGTGTTACCGCAGTCAATTGCCAAAAGCATGGGCGAATCCTCTCAGAAAAATACATCGGCCGCCGTTATGGCGACAGCACCTGCTGACGTACGCAGGATTAGGTTACCTTGCGCATCCACATCCTCAAAGGTGCCAAATGTTTCATCACGCATGGTACGCGCCGTGATCACTTCGCCCAGACGCGCCGCATGGGCCAACCAAGCGGCGCGGATTGGTGCAAAGCCGTACGTCGTGAACTGCGTTTCCAACGCTGCATATTCAACAGCCAACGCATTCAGAAAATTCTCTGGTGTTACGGTCAAATCAAATGCCTGCGTCAACGATATTGGTGTCACCGCACCCGCCTCCACCTGATCCGCTGGCGGGGCTTGGTTAAGGTTCACCCCCACCCCAATGATCAGATGATCACCACTGCTTTCCAACAGGATACCCGCCACCTTGCCACCATCCAGCAGCACATCATTGGGCCATTTCAAAGCAAACCGATCCACCTGCCCCGTCACCCTCACAAAGGCTCGCAACAACGCCAGCGAGGTCACAAAACTGCGCAGCGCCGCCACACCCGGTGCCTCAACACGCCGCATGATCAATGTAGCTGCAAAGTTCCCACGCGGCGTCGACCATGCCCGTCCCCGCCGCCCGCGCGCTGCAGTTTGCTCAAGCGCCAAAATCCATGTCGGCCCAGTCAAATCGGGCGCAATACGCCCGGCCTCTGACAAGGTCGAATCCAACACATCAAAAACGCGCCGCCCATATTCTTGGGGCCACGCACTCATGATTTCATTGTTCTAAAAATATGCACATCCGCCATCGCGGCCTGATGCCTAGTTAACAAGTGTCGCCGCCGCTGAGGCTGCCGCACCTTCAACACCAAACATGTTCACAATACCCAGTACCATGATCAAGGCCGATGCCATCAGGAAACCAGACAACAATGGGCTGGCCTGATTATCCAACTGCTCTGAGCCTTCTTCACCAAAATACATGTAGAACACGATGCGCAGGTAATAATAGGCGCCAATTACGGAGGCGATCACACCTGCCACGGCAAGCCAGACCAGACCCGCTTCATAGGCTGCGCGCAACACGTAGAGCTTGCCAAAGAAGCCCAACATTGGTGGCACACCCGCCAGCGAGAACAGCAGGACCAGCATCGCCAGCGCCCGTCCCGGGCTGCGTTTTGAGTACATGTTGAGCGAGGAGATATCCGTGATCGGCGCACCATCTTTTTGCATAAGCAGGATAAAGGCGAAAGTGCCGACGTTCATCGTCACATAGATCGCCATATAGACCAGCATCGCCTGCACACCCAGAACAGTGCCAGCAGCCAATCCCATCAGGGCATATCCCATATGGGCGATCGACGAGAACGCCATCAGGCGTTTGATGTTGGTCTGACCAATCGCCGCCACAGCGCCCAAAAACATCGACAAAACCGACAACAGTGCCACAACTTGGCTCCAGTCATTCACTGCATTGCCAAAGGCGTCGTGCAGCACGCGGGCGAACAAACCCATCGCCGCGACCTTGGGCGCAGTGGCAAAGAACGCTGTGACTGGTGTGGGTGAGCCCTCGTAGACATCCGGAGTCCACATGTGGAACGGCACTGCAGATACTTTGAACGCCATCCCAGAGATCAGGAACACCAGACCAAACAACAAGCCAAGCGATGTCTCACCCTCTTGTGCTGTGGTGATAATGCCAGAGAACAATGTCGTTCCGGCATAGCCATAAACCAACGATGCGCCATAAAGCAAAATACCTGAACTAAGCGCGCCCAGAACAAAATACTTCAAACCTGCCTCAGTTGATTTCACTGAATCGCGGCGTAGGGAGGCCACCACGTAAAGCGCCAGAGATTGCAGTTCCAAGCCCATATAAAGCGCCATCAAATCGCCCGCAGAGACCATCATCATCATGCCAACAGCGCTTAACGCGACTAACATGGGGTATTCAAACCGCAGCAAGCCACGGGCGCGCATGTAGCCTTCGGACATGATCAGAACCGCAGCGGCAGACAACAAAATCGTAATCTTGGCGAACCGCGCAAAGCCGTCCTCGATAAACATGCCGTTAAACGCGATACGCGTCACATCACCCGTCATGCCAATCCATGCTGCCAGCAGTACAAACACCGCAGCAGTGGCCCAGACCAGCATGCCGCCCGCTTTATCTTTGGTTGTATAAACAGCGGCCATCAGCCCGAGCAACGCAAACGTCGCCAGCAGAATTTCCGGCAGGATGACATTCAGATCATTGGAAATCATCACGTGGACCTTCCTAGTGTGACACGGCGGCGGATTGAACGGCAGTGCCTGCCGCCTCCAGCGCTGCGTTATAGTTTTCGACCAAGGCCGCAACGGACGGCCCGATCATATCAAGCACCAGCGCCGGATAGACCCCCAAGAGCAGCGTCATCACCACCAGTGGCGCAAATATCCAGCGTTCGCGGCTGCCCATATCGGTGATTGCCTTCAGGCTTTCCTTGATCAGATCCCCCATCACAACCCGGCGATAGAGCCAAAGCGCATAGGCTGCTGAGAAGATCACGCCAGTGGTCGCCACGGCTGCTACCCAAGTGTTGACTTGGAACACAGCGATCAGCGTCAGGAATTCACCGACGAACCCAGAAGTCCCCGGCAACCCGACGTTGGCCATCGTAAAGAACAAAAAGATCAGCGCGTAGGCAGGCATCCGGTTCACCAGACCACCATAAGCGTCAATATCGCGTGTATGCATGCGGTCATAGATCACGCCCACACACAGGAAGAGCGCGCCAGAGATAAAGCCGTGGCTGATCATTTGAAAAATTGCGCCATCAAGTCCCTGCTGGTTCGCTGCAAAGATACCCATCGTCACAAAGCCCATGTGTGCGACTGATGAATAGGCAATCAACTTTTTCATGTCTTCCTGCACAAGTGCCACCAGCGAGGTATACACAATCCCAATCGCCGACATCCACAACACCAATGGAGCCATCACATCAGATCCGACCGGGAACATCGGCAATGAGAACCGCAAGAAACCATAGCCACCCATCTTGAGCAGAATTGCGGCCAGCACCACGGACCCTGCCGTGGGCGCCTGAACGTGCGCGTCGGGCAACCACGTATGCACTGGCCACATCGGCATTTTCACCGCAAAGCTGGCAAAGAACGCGAGGAACAACAGCGTCTGCATGCCGCCGACGATCTGAATGCCCAGAAGGCTAAAGGTCTCAGAGCCAAACTCATGCGTTAGCAGGCTGATCTCACAGCCACCGATACAGGTGGTGCCAGCTTCGGTGAACATTGCCACCATCGCGACCAGCATCAGGACGGATCCAAAGAAGGTATAGAGGAAGAATTTGAAACTCGCGTAAATCCGTTCCTTGCCGCCCCAGATACCGATGATCAGGAACATCGGGATCAGGCCCGCCTCGAAGAACAGATAGAACAGCACCAGATCCAGCGCCATGAACACGCCGAGCATCAGCGTTTCCAACAGCAGAAAGGCGATCATGTATTCCTTAACGCGGCTTTCCACATTCCAAGATGCGGCAATCACTAGTGGCATCATGAAGGTGGTCAGCATCACGAACAGGATCGAAATGCCATCAACGCCTAACCGGTACTTCATGCCCAGCAGCCATTCAGCCTCATCAACATGCTGGAATCCCGGATTGCTGGGATCAAAGTCGAACAACACAAACAGCGAGATCAAGAATGTGACGCTTGTCGTGATCATCGCCAGCCATTTGGCGTTGCGCCCGGCGGCCGCATCATCACCGCGCAGGAAAACGGCCAAGATCAGCGCCGCAAATGCGGGCATGAAGGTGATAATGGAAAGCAAGTGATGGTCCATCAGTGTGCCCCCCCGCTCATCGACATCCATGTCACCAGAACGGCGATGCCAATCACCATGGCAAAGGCATAGGTAAAGATATAACCGGACTGCGCCTTACCAGCGAGGCGGGTGAAGAACGGGATGATGCCCATGGCAATGCCATTCAAGGTGCCATCAATCACGTTGCCATCCCCGCGCTTCCACAGGAACCGCCCAATCGCTTTGGCCGGACGGACAAAGACCACATCGTAGAGTTCATCAAAGTACCATTTGTTTTTCAGGAATTGATACAAGGGCTGCTGGTTCGCGGCCAAACGTGACGGCAGGCTTGGGTTCCAGATGTAGAACCACAGCGCCATGATAAAGCCGCCCAGCATCGCAATGAACGGGCTGACCTTAACCCACGCAGGTGCAGCGTGAGAATTGTCCAGCACATGATTGTCTGGTGCAAAATACAAAGCGCCCTCACCCGGTGCGCCACCAAAGGACGCGTGGTGTTCACCGCCATGTGCTGCTTCTTCGCTATGCGCTGCATCTGTGTCGTGGCTTTCTTCAGCCCCATCGGAATGCGCTTCGCCATCCGCGGCCATTTCGGCCAGCGGAATGTCATAGAATTCCGCGACGTCTTCGGCATGACCAAAGAAACTGTTGTACCAGATCATGCCGGCAAAGATCGCCCCAAGGCTCAACACACCCAGTGGGATCAGCATGGTCATCGGGGATTCGTGGGCATGTTCATGCGTATGCTTGCTGCCACGCGCTGTGCCGTAGAACGTCAGGAACATCAAACGCCAGCTATAGAATGACGTCATCGCAGCGGCCGCAACCAACAGCCAGAAACCATACATCGACCCGCCACCCCAGGCGCTTTCAATAATCGCGTCTTTCGACAGGAACCCAGCAAAACCAAAGTGCGTCAGCGGAATGCCAACACCCGTGATCGCCAGCGTCCCAATCATCATTGCCGCAAACGTATAGGGGATTTTTTTGCGCAACGCGCCATAATTTGTCATGTCCTGTTCATGGTGCATCGCATGGATGACGCTGCCCGCGCCAAGGAACAACATCGCCTTGAAAAACGCATGGGTGAACAGGTGAAACATCGCCGCCGAATACATGCCTACACCCGCCGCCACGAACATATAGCCCAGCTGCGAACAGGTAGAATAAGCAATCACGCGTTTGATGTCGGTTTGAACCAGACCCACGGTCGCGGCAAAGAACGCCGTTGTCGCACCGATAAAGGTCACAAACATCATCGCCTCGGGCGCGAACTCCATAATCGGTGACATGCGGCAGACCAAGAAGACACCTGCCGTTACCATAGTTGCGGCATGGATCAGCGCGGACACGGGCGTCGGCCCTTCCATCGCGTCCGGCAACCATGTGTGCAGGAACAATTGCGCCGATTTGCCCATCGCGCCCACAAACAACAAGAACGCAATCAGGTTCGCCGCATTCCATTCGGTCCAGAGAAAGCCAATGGTCTGCTCTGCCAATTGCGGTGCGGCGGCAAAAATATCATCAAACCGAATGCTGTCCGTCATCAGGTACAGCGCCATAATCCCCAACGCGAAGCCGAAATCACCAACCCGGTTGACCACAAACGCCTTGATCGCAGCGGCATTGGCTGATGGCTTGCGGTAATAAAACCCGATCAACAGGTAGGACGCCACGCCGACGCCTTCCCAGCCAAAAAACATCTGAACAAGGTTGTCAGACGTCACCAGCATCAGCATCGCAAAGGTAAAGAACGACAGATACGCAAAGAAACGCGGCTTATAAGTCTCGTCGTCTTTCCACTGCGGGTCCTTATCCATGTAACCAAAGGAATAGAGGTGCACGAGGCTGGACACGGTTGTCACCACAATCAGCATGATCGCGGTCATCCGGTCCATGCGAATGGCCCAATCGGTGCTCAGCGTGCCGGATTCAATAAACCGCAAAATCTGGATATGTTCGGTCGGTCCGTCGAACGTCAGAAACACTACCCAGCTGAGCAAGGCCGCAAGAAACAACAGCCCTGTAGACACCCACATCGCCGCGGTTTCACCAATGAACTTCCAGCCAAAGCCGCAGATCAATGCGCCCACCAGCGGGGCAAAGAGGATTGTGGTTTCCATAGTCCTCAGCCCTTCATCACGTTGACGTCTTCGACAGCAATGGTGCCGCGATTACGGAAGAAACAAACCAGAATAGCCAGACCAATCGCAGCCTCTGCGGCGGCAACGGTCAGCACGAAAAGGGTAAAGACTTGGCCGACCAGGTCACCAAGGTAGCTCGAAAACGCCACCAGATTGATGTTCACCGCCAGCAGCATCAATTCAATGCTCATCAGCAGGATGATCACGTTCTTGCGGTTCAGGAAAAGCCCGAAGATGCCAATGACAAACAGCGTCGCCGCCACTGTCAGATAATGTTCAAGTCCGATCATATCGTCCCTCGGTTTCTTCCCGGTTTACCCGGATCTTAAATATAGCGCCCGTTTTCGGGCTTCTTAGTCTTGTTCCACCCCGACTTCCACCGGGATAACGGCGCTAGCCGATAAAGTTGTAGCCACCCAGCACAATGATCAGCACCACAACCGCAACAATAATTGTATTTCTCGACATCTCGGTTCGTCCTTTCATGCGTTGGCCAGATTGCCCTATTTATAAGGCTTCCGGTTTCCTCTGAGTTCCGGGTAGTACACTGAGCACCCACAGCTTTCAGCCTTGAGCGTTCTGATTTTGCTGCTGATCCCACGCGTCCGCAAACCCGCTTTGATTTGTTTCATGGTGTGTGGTGCGGAGGTATAGATGTAGTCATCCAACGCATCGCGCACGTTATCGACGTGGTTCGGGGCCGCGTCATCATCCGTTACAATGGCATCTGCGATCAACGCCTTGCCCGACTTACAATGCTCTAAGACAACCAACGCTTTTTCCGCTGTCTCGTCTTCGCCAACATATTTGACAAAGCCATTCTCGACGCTGCTTGCATCCCACACGGCAAACTGCCCTTGCATCGGCGTACCCGCACAGATCGGCGGCGGCGTCATTGCGGACGCAGAGGCGGCAAAGGCGAAACCCAAAAGGATCATTATGTTGAAACCCTTAGTTAACAAAACCACACCACCGCCACTGGTCCACTGAAGTCACTTTCGGGACACTCAAGTGCATCCGCATCTATAAATGGTAATGCTGGTCCTTGAATCGGAAAATTGATGCTGCCGAGTGCCGGGTCCTCCACGTCACCAGTAATCAGCGGTATCATGACCAAAAACATAATGACAAATTTCATCACAGTCCCTGCCCCGGTTTCACGTCTTTCAGCTCCATCGCTTTGGCCGGGTCGCGCATCATCTGGGCAACGACATCTTGACGGCGCACATCAACACGGTGGCGCAAGGTCAGTACAATCGCCCCAATCATCGCCACAAGCAGGATCAGACCCGCAAGCTGGAAAAGCAGGAAATACTGGTCATACAGCACCATACCCAACGCTTTGGTGTTAAAGGTATTTGGATCAATTGCATTTGCGCGCAACCCTTCGGCAGCAGCACTGGTTTCCCATGCGCCAAAGGCCATCACAAATTGCATCAGGATCACCAGACCAATCAGCAAGGCCAGCGGCATATAGCGCGCCATTTCGGCCTTGAGTTCAGCAAAGTCGACGTCAAGCATCATCACCACAAACAAGAACAACACTGCGACCGCGCCGACGTAGACGATGATCAGCAGCATGGCGACAAATTCAGCGCCCAAAAGCACGAACAGCCCCGCCGCAGATAGGAATGACAGGATCAACCACAGCACCGAATGCACCGGATTGCGGCTGATCACGGTGAACAGCCCCCCGGTGATCACGCTGATCGCGAACAGGTAAAATGAAAAAACTGTCATGCGTCGCCCTCTTTGGCTTCTTTTTCATCCAAAACCGTCTGCGCCAGTTCCAGCGCACGGGTCATGGCGGGGATGCCGGCAAAGACCGACATCTGCCCGATTGTCTCAATAATATGCTGTTTGGTGGCCCCAGCCTCCAGCGCGTGACGCACCGTCTGGCGTACGGCGGTATCGTTTTGTGCGCCCTGCATGGTCAGCCCAGCCAGCGTCAGCAACAACCGCGTGCGCGCATCAAGCCCACCTTCGTTCATCGCATTGCCAAACATCATTTCCATCATGTCTTTGGGCATCGTGCCCATCATCGCCTCAAAACCCTTTGGAGAAAACGCATCCATCGCCGGGAATGACTTCGCCATTTCCTGCGCTTGGCGCATCATCTGCTCAAAGGGGTTTGTGGGGTCGGTCATAACTAGCCACCAATACAGGTTATTGTGTGCAATTCGCGGTTCTCGACATAAAAATAAATGTGCGACCAAGGGCAATCATCCGCATATCCTTTCAGATCAGGCAATCCCGCGCGTATATACCTGATCACTCCGGCAATCGTACCGAACAGGTTGCTAAAGTAAGCCAATCCTAGAACGAGGAAGGCCAACAACAGATATGTGGGCTTAAGTGTCATCGGTACGGCGCGTCCATTTCCAGATTGCGGGCAATCTCGGATTCCCAACGGTCGCCGTTATCCAGCAGCTTTTCCTTGTCGTAGTACAGCTCTTCGCGGGTCTCGGTTGAGAATTCGAAATTCGGTCCCTCAACAATCGCATCCACCGGGCAGGCTTCCTGACAGAACCCGCAATAAATGCACTTGGTCATGTCGATGTCATAGCGCGTGGTGCGGCGGCTGCCATCTTCGCGCGGTTCCGCATCAATGGTGATCGCTTGCGCCGGGCAAACCGCCTCGCACAATTTGCACGCGATGCAGCGTTCTTCGCCATTTGGATAGCGGCGCAGAGCGTGCTCACCCCGGAAACGCGGGGAAAGCGGCCCCTTTTCATGCGGATAGTTCAGCGTCACCTTCGGCGCAAAGAAATACCGCATGCCCAGCATGAACGCCTTGGCATAGTCTTGCAGCAGGAAATACTTGGCCGCGCGTGAATAATCGGTCTGTGCCATAAATCAGCCCCCTACGGTCCAGCGGGCATAGACACCCCAGAACCAGTCAAATTTCGCCGCGAATGCCACAAAGACCACCCAGAACAATGAGAACGGCAGGAACACTTTCCACCCCAAACGCATCAACTGGTCATAGCGGTAGCGCGGCGTGATTGCCTTCACCATTGAGAACATAAAGAACACCATCAACATCTTGATGAACATCCAGAAGAACCCGTCCGGCAGGAACGGCACTGGTGACAACCAGCCACCAAAGAACAGCAGCGAGACCAGCGCGCACATCAACACGACCGCGACCAATTCACCGATCATGAACAACAGGAAGGGCGTGGCTGAATATTCGACCTGATAACCCGCAACCAATTCTGATTCCGCTTCCGGCAAATCAAACGGCGGGCGGTTTGTTTCGGCCAAGGCGCTGATAAAGAACAGGATCAGCATCGGGAAATGCGGCAAGAAGTACCAGTTAAAGATGCCCCAGTCGCCGTCTTGTGCGTTTACAATGGAGGTAAAGTTCATCGACCCTGTCGACAGGATCACACCGATGATGATCAAACCAATCGACACTTCATAGGAAATCATCTGCGCGGCGGACCGCAGCGAGCCGAGGAACGGGTATTTGGAATTCGACGCCCAACCGCCCATGATCACGCCGTAAACTTCCAACGACGAAATCGCAAAGACATAAAGAATAGCGACATTGATGTCGGCCAAAATCCAGCCTTCGTTGAACGGGATCACCGCCCATGCGATCATCGCCATCACGAATGAGATCATTGGCGCGAGAAAGAATACAGGGCGATCCGCACCCGCAGGCACGACCACTTCCTTGACAATGTATTTCAGGAAATCTGCAAAGCTCTGCAACAAACCGAACACGCCAACCACGTTCGGCCCGCGCCGCATCATCACGGCCGCCCAAATCTTGCGGTCAGCGTACATCAGAAACGCCAGCGCCAAAAGCAATGGCACCACCAACAGCAACACTTGACCGACGGTCAACAGACCAATGCCCAAATACGTGTTGTAAAAGAAATCAGCCATAGTCCCTCACACCGCCGGAATGCCCTGTTCCGCACAGTTTTGTGCGGTCACTTCGGCATCTATTGTCTTCAAGCCCCGTGGCAGGCTTGGCGAGATTGTGTAAACAGCATCTGCCCGCCATATGCCAGCCTCTTGGGTTACATTTGTCCGTACATGACGCGCAAATCCGTACCCCCGGATCAACGTATATTGCGCTGCGGCACATTCCGCATAGTTCGCCACATCTTTCGTGGACAACGCTTTGGTCATCGCTACGTCGAATTGCACCAGATCACCATCCAACAACGTGGTCTCTACCCCTTTGTATTCAGGGATAAAATCCTCCGCCGTCGGCACCTGCGGTTCGCAGGCAGCTAACAGGACAGGGGCAAGGGCCAACATGGTTCTCACTCCGCCGCCATTGGCTTGGCACGGCGCGCAGCCGCATTTGACGACAATTCCGCCATCAATGCACTGGCGCGAGCAATTGGGTTCGACAAATAGAAATCCTTGATCGCGGGGGCAAAGTCAGCCTTGCCCAGCTTGCCTTTGGGCAGCGCGGTCCATTCGTTTGGCGGCACCACATCAATATCGCCCAAGTGTGGCACGTCCTTGACCAAGGCTTTGCGCAGCGCTGCAATAGAATCAAACGGCAATGTCGCGCCCATATCGGCACTCAAGGCTCGCAAGATCGCCCAGTTTTCCTTGGCCTGACCGGGGGCAAAGCCCGCACGGGACGCCAGTTGTGGCCGTCCTTCGGTATTCACAAAAAGGCCCGGTTCTTCGGTATAGGCGGCACCCGGCAGAATGATATCGGCGCGGTGCGCACCCCGATCACCATGGCTGCCTTGATAAATCACAAACGGGCCATCGGCGATATCTACCTCGTCAGCGCCAAGGTTATAGATCACATCGGCGCCAGACACGTCGTCCATGCCGTTTTCCGCAACCGCCCCAATATCCATCGCGCCAACCCGGCCCGCAGCCGTGTGCAGAACCATCAGCTTACTG
The DNA here is from genome assembly GCA_051252035.1 of Sulfitobacter sp. Classification (GTDB taxonomy): domain Bacteria; phylum Pseudomonadota; class Alphaproteobacteria; order Rhodobacterales; family Rhodobacteraceae; genus Sulfitobacter. Next base: position 7,657 of record JBPOFE010000020.1, on the reverse strand, counting down.
TCGGTCTTTTCGCAAAGCTCCATTGCGGCGGCCAATACAGCCGCGCCATCAGCTTCGCGTAGCGCACCCTGGCCGATAATCACAATCGACGGCACCTCAAGGACTTCTTTGAACTTGTTGCCCAGCACTTTGTCCAAGGCAGCACGGTCATCGCCCATGTGGTGATATTCATATGTCAAATTGACCGCTTCGCCGATCAAACCGATGTTCGCACCGCGCGCCCAAGCCTTGCGGATACGCGCGTTGAGAACGGGCGCTTCAATCGCAGGATTGGTGCCAATCAATTGGATCATTTGCGCGGAATCGAGGTCCTCGACCGTTGCTGTGCCAACATAGCCAGAGCGATTACCAGCAGGCAGCTTCGCCCCGTCGGTACGACATTCAACAACACCACCCTGACCTTCGATAAGCGTTTTCAGTGCATAAGCCGCCTCAACCGACACCAGATCGCCGACCAAACCCGCAACTTTTTTGCCCTTCATCGCCGCCGCAGCAGCAGCCAAGGCCTCAGGCCATTCCGCCGGGCGTAATTTACCGTTCTCACGGATATAGGGTGTGTCCAACCGCTGGCGCCGCAACCCGTCCCAGACAAATCGCGTCTTGTCCGAAATCCACTCCTCGTTCACGCCGTCATGGTTGCGCGGCAAAATCCGCATGACTTCGCGGCCTTTGGTATCAACACGAATGTTCGACCCCAACGCGTCCATCACATCGATGGACTCCGTTTTACTCAATTCCCAAGGCCGTGCAGTGAACGCATAGGGTTTGGACACCAAGGCGCCAACCGGGCACAAATCAATGATGTTGCCCTGCAAATTGCTGTCGAGGGTTTCGCCCAGATATGCTGTAATCTCGGCGTCTTCACCCCGGCCCGTTTGGCCCATCTGATGAATGCCCGCAACTTCGGTGGTGAAACGCACGCAGCGTGTGCAGGAAATACAGCGCGTCATGTGGGTTTCAACCAGCGGTCCAAGATCCAAATCGGTGCTGGCGCGTTTGGGTTCGCGAAAACGGCTGAAATCGACACCGTACGCCATCGCCTGATCCTGCAGATCGCATTCGCCACCTTGATCGCAAATAGGGCAATCCAGCGGGTGGTTGATCAGCAGAAATTCCATCACGCCCTCGCGCGCTTTCTTGACCATCGGCGAATTGGTTTTAACCACCGGCGGCTGGCCTTCAGGACCGGGGCGCAAATCGCGCACCTGCATCGCACAAGACGCCGCTGGCTTGGGCGGACCGCCAACAACTTCCACAAGACACATCCGGCAATTACCCGCAATCGTCAGACGTTCGTGATAGCAAAAGCGTGGGATTTCCACGCCCGCAAGTTCACATGCCTGAATGAGCGTCATCGCCCCCTCGGCCTCAATTTCTTTGCCGTCGATGATGATCTTGCGGATATCGCTCATATGCTCATTTCGCTTTTAGTAACGAACCTATGCGGCTCGATTTTTGAATCTCTGCACGTCCAAAGGCACAATAGCTTTGCGGGTCAGAAGTATCGACCCCCTTTGCCTTGAAAAATGCAGCCGCTTTTGCCCGTAAACGTGCTTTGTCAGCGTCACTGTCGGTATAGGCCTCGATCTCGGCACTGGTGTAGCCCAAAGCCTTGGCATCTGATTCTAGTTTTCGGATGTAGCTGATCGCCCTGAACATCCGCGCACTGATCGTGGGACAGTTTTTGCGAATGCGATCCGCAATCCCCAAATCAAACAATGCGTCATCAATCGCCGCCACTTGGTTCAACGGTTGTTTCGCCAGTACCGGCGTTGCCATCAATCCGACGCTTACCAGTGCTATCAATACCTTACGCATATCTACTCTCCTCAACTATGCAGGGCGCATTGGCCCGTTTCGCACATGGGGATTTCGGGGCGTGATATGCAATAACACCGCTCTTTTCAGGCGCGGGCGCGCGGTATGTCGCGCATCTTGTCACTGCGGACAGGTGCCTTGAAAGACCAGCTTGTTGTCAACGACCCGTAGCTGTTCGGCGTCCGGGCCAATGGTCCAGTCGATTTTTGAGCTGCCGTAGTTTTTCACACAATAAGAATTACCCGCATGCCGCCCCGCTTCACGGGCGCCTTCTACAGATTTTGCAGGGTCATGCACAGTCACCTGAAACACATCACGCTGTTTGTCGATTTTGCTGACTTTGGTACGGAAATATTTGCCATCAAAAAGAACCCGGTCTTTTCGTGCAGTACATCCCGCGACCAGCCCTGTTGCGACCAGCGCCAGAATTATCATTTTTGATTTCGTCATGTCTGCACCTTTGAGTGTGTCGGACCACATATGGATATCATCTATCATCTTGTGCATTGTATTAAACAAGTTTTCTGCGGCTTGAAACCCATCCCTGACCTAAGCGTAACCCACAGGATTGGGTAAATCATCAGATCAGGCAACCTGTCCATGGCTGCATCCGTGGCTCTGCCACATCCGCGCTTGTTTAAGGTATGACCAACCAAAAGCATGATCGCTATCCCCGTGGTCACGCAAATGACCAAGCCGGGCCAAGGCTTCATCCAATGTGGGCTGATGCCCTTTTGGCACCCACCACATCACAAAATGCATAGCCCCCAGCACCTCAAACCACTCTGCCCGCTTTTCGTAAAACTGTTTGTGGATCGTACCCCAAACAAATTTCTCAAGCGTTTCAACGCTTTCCCAAACGGTCAAGTTCGGCACATAGCGCGGATCACCATCAATCGCTGCGTCGGTGTTGCCTGTCCCCGGTTCACCCGATCCTTCCATCATCCACACAAAACCCGGCATGCGTTTACCCAACCCGTTAATGCGGTCAAGGTTATCCATGAATTCTTTGACTTTCGGATCATCGGTAGGCACCAGCAAACGGCCCACGTTAAGTTCCGCAAGGTGCATGTCTTTCATCGTCTTTTCCTGTCTCTAAGGGGCGCAACCCCGTCCAATGCCTTGCGCAGAAACGCGATCGTCAGATTGCCGCCGATATAGACCAAGCCTACCAGCGCCGCGTATGCCCAGATTGGCACGATGCCATAGGTGATCGCCTGATGCGTGGCCCAGATCGGCACGGCAAAAGTCACGAACGAGAGGATCGCCGCACCGAGGCTCAGCATGCCATCAAGGATATTCTTGAAAAATCCCATCTCGTTCAGAACGCGGCAATCACAGCCAACAGCGACAAGCCGAGCATGCAGACAAACCCGATCACAAACATTGCAGAACGTGCCGGCTGATTTTCTGTACGGATGTGAACGACCGCCATGGCGATGCGGGATACGATGAAGATCGACGCCAGAAGGTTCACCCAGAACGGCGCCGCCCCCGCCAGTATCGCAGCAACTGTTGCGGCAATAAACGGACCCGAGTTTTCAATCGCGTTCATGAACGCCCGATCGGCACGGTAGACCGGGTTAGAATAATCCCGCTTTGGCTTACCACAATCGCAGCGGTTTTCCGGCGTGCGACCCCTTGTCGAAACCCCGGCCAGAACAATGTTAATCAAGGCCCAAAAGCCGAGAGAAGCAATCGCGTGGGAGTAGGCTTCAAAATATTCCATTATGCAATTTCCTGTGTGTCAGTTGACAATTCCAGAGACCGTGTCCTACCCAGAATTAAATCTCTTATTGAAATGTAAGGGTATTCATGAACCGCCGCTTGACCAAACCTGCAGGTGTTGACGCCGTTAGAACAGTCTGACCGTCAGGGTATACAGTAGCGCCGGCAATCCGCGTCCCATTTGGCAGTCGCTTGTTAATGTCGGTAGTGAAGGCCCACCCATCAGGAAGTCTGCAAAAGATCGTACCGATTTCTCCGTAGCCATTTATGTCAACTTTCGGCTGACCACGCGTCATTCCTCGGATGACAGAGCCATAAGCATTCTGAGTCGAACATGCAGTGCCCATTGGGAAATCCTGAAACAACACACTGACATTGGTTTTCGGGCCCGCCATTGCTATTCCTGCACCTAACGACAGCATCGAAATCGCGCAAATGACGAGTGGTTTCATGATCCTACTCAGCTGCGACAGCTGACACCCGGCCTGTCCGCTTATGCTTGATCCGGTCCTCAATCTCGTCCCGGAAATGCCGGATCAGACCTTGGATCGGCCACGCAGCCGCATCGCCAAGCGCGCAGATCGTATGGCCCTCAACCTGCTTTGTAACATCCAGCAGCATGTCGATTTCTTCCGGCTCGGCATCGCCTGTCACCAGACGGTCCATGACCCGCATCATCCACCCGGTACCTTCGCGGCATGGCGTGCATTGTCCACATGACTCGTGCTTATAGAACTTCGACAAGCGCCAGATCGCTTTGATCACGTCGGTATTGTTGTCCATCACAATCACGGCCGCCGTGCCAAGGCCAGACCGCTGTTCACGCAGATAATCAAAATCCATAATCGCGTCACGCATCTGGGCGCCGGGGATCATCGGCACCGACGACCCACCGGGGATCACGGCCTTAAGATTGTCCCAACCGCCGCGAATACCGCCGCAGTGTTTCTCGATCAGCTCTTCAAACCCAATGCTCATCGCCTCTTCAACCACACAAGGGTTGTTCACGTGACCAGAGATCGCAAACAGTTTGGTGCCCGCATTGTTCGGACGGCCAAATCCGGCAAACCATTCTGGCCCACGGCGCAGGATCGTTGGCACAACAGCGATCGATTCCACGTTGTTCACGGTGGTCGGACACCCATATAGACCCGCCCCCGCTGGGAACGGTGGTTTCATCCGCGGCATACCTTTTTTGCCTTCAAGGCTTTCCAGCAGCGCCGTTTCTTCGCCACAGATATAAGCACCCGCTCCATGCGCGAGATACAAATCAAAATCCCACCCCGACCCGGCAGCATTCTTACCCAAGAGCCCAGCGTCGTAGGCTTCATCAATTGCGGCCTGAAGCGCCTCTTTCTCGCGGATATATTCGCCGCGAATGTAGATATAGCAAGCATGCGCATTCATCGCGAAGCTGGCAATCAGACAGCCCTCGACCAGCGTATGTGGGTCGTGGCGCATGATCTCACGATCTTTACACGTCCCGGGCTCAGATTCATCGGCATTCACCACCAGATAGGCCGGGCGTCCATCACTTTCCTTGGGCATGAACGACCATTTCAGACCGGTCGGAAAACCTGCACCGCCACGCCCGCGCAGACCTGATGCTTTCATCTGGTCCACAATCCAATCGCGGCCCTTTTTGATGATGCCCGCCGTACCATCCCAATGGCCACGCCCCTGTGCGCCTTTCAGCGTGCGGTCGTGCATACCGTAGATGTTGGTAAAAATGCGGTCTTTATCTGCTAGCATGACGCCTCGCCTACCTTTGGTTTTCTTTGGCGGCCTGACGGGCCTGCCACATCTGAAATATCACGACCATTGCCCAGATGAACGCGGCCAGCGCTGCAAAGTCGAATAGGAATACATACCTAGACGGCAGCCCCAGCGCAGGGCCAACCCATTGCACCGCCAACCACAAAAGCATAGTCGCAGCAATGACCAGACCAACGGTCTGGCCTTTGCGTGCAAGTGCTTTGTCGCTGGCGTCACTCATGGATCAACCCACTCCGGTTTAGGTCTTTTTCTTCTTTTTCGAGAATTCAGTCTCGCCACCCTTGGCCAAAATCTTGGCCTGTGCGATCCACCCATCCCGCTCAATCCGGCCTTTGAAACGCAGACGTTCATCGACCCATTCAACTTCTTTTTTGCGCCAGCTTGCAACCTGATCGTAATGGTACACGCCCAACGCGTTCAGCGTGCCTTCGAGCTTTGGACCAACGCCGCTGATCAATTTCAAGTCATCCGCACCGCTTGCGCGGGCCTTGGTCAGCATCTCTGGCTTGCCATCCGCCGCAACAGGTTTACGCGCAGGTTTCGCCGCCACCTTTGGTTTTGCTGCGGCCTTAGGCGCTGCGGCTTTTGGGGCCGCTGCCTTTGCAGATGTCGCTGCAGCTTTCTTTGCTGGAGCCTTCTTGGCAGCTGGTGCTTTTGCGGCTGACGCAGCGGCTGCACCTTTGGCAGTCGCCTTTTTAGCTGCAGGTTTCTTTGGCGCTGCGGCTACAACGGGCTCGGAACTTGTCGTCGTCGCTCCTGTCGTCTTCGCAACTGTCTTTTTCGCTGGCGCCTTCTTTTTTGCCGCTGGCTTTTTCGCAGCAGGTTTCTTAGCGGCCTTCTGTGCAGCAGGTGTGGCTTGGTCACCCGGATCGCTCATCAAACCCGAAGCGGTTGTGCCGGAGGTTGCGATCTCCATCGCCGCTGTCGTTGGCTCGGCCGGAGGCACAGCAGCCGCCCCCATACCAGCCACCGCAGCAGTGCTTTCTTTTGAGGCCGATGCAGGTTGTGCCGGCGTTGTTGTTATCGGCGTGGCGGTTTCAATTCCGTCACAGAGGAACTTTTGCAAAAGCCAACCGGCAATCACCGCGACGACGATCCCGGTAAAGACGCTGGCAATGATACCCCAGCTACTAAAAGCCAGCAAAATAAACGCCAACAGCAATCCAATGCCGCCGCCGATATACCAGCAACGCTTTGTGCAGGCCTCTTTTTCAGATGTGTTACTCATGGTCGTCCCTCTCCCCATTCAGGTGGAAATTGCGGCTTATTTATAGATGCCGTCTTTTTTAGCACGTTTGGAAAATTCAGTTTCTTCACCGGCGGCCAGACTGCGCGCCTGATCCACCCAGGTGTCCCGGCTGACCCGGCCCTTGAATCCTTCTAGGTTCTGATCGACCCATGCCACTTCATCCGCTCCCCATTTGGCGATCTGATCGTAGTGATAAAACCCCATGCTATTGACCAGGGCTTCAAGTTTTGGACCGATGCCTTTGATCAGTTTCAGGTCGTCGGCGCCTGACTTACGCGGTGCTTTCATGGTGCGGGGCTTTTTGCCCGGTGTATCATAGTCGGGCAAAGGTGCTTTGGCTGGCGTCGCTGCCGGATCTGCTTTCGACGCCGGCTTGGCTTTCGACTGCGCCTTGGCCTGTTGCACGGTAACGCCAGTGGCATCCGCTGGTTTACCCTTGCTGGGCTTCGGTCCTTTTTGTGACTTCTCTGCCGCAGGTTTCTTGCCCGAATTGGCAGGCTTGCCCTGCCACGGGGCCAGCAAAGGCACCTCGGTGCCGTCTATCCGCTTGACCGTATCACCAATGTCCACCGCCAATTGCGCGCTGGCATTGTACTGCGTTTTCCCGCTGTCGTGATCTTTGAGGCTGGTCAATCCACTCAAAGGCTCAGAGGCATAGCGCCCGTTCTGCGGCCCCGGTGTCGGCACTTTGCCGTGGGCCAGTTCATCCAGAATTTCGTTCAGACGCGCGGTGGTCAGGTCTTCATAGTAATCTTTGCCGATCTGGGCCATCGGCGCGTTTGAACAGGCACCAAGGCATTCGACCTCTTCCCAGCTGAACTTGCCATCGCCGCTCAACTCGTGCGGCTGCTGTGCGATCCGTTCCTTGCACACGGCGACCAAATCTTCGGCCCCGCAGATCATGCAGGAGGTTGTACCACAAACCTGAATATGTGCCACAGAACCAACAGGTTGCAGTTGAAACATAAAGTAGAATGTCGCAACTTCGAGCCCACGGATATAGGCAAGGCCGAGCATCTCGCTGACATGCTCAATCGCGGGCCGCGACAGCCAGCCTTCCTGTTCCTGCGCGCGCCAAAGCAGCGG
>JBPOFE010000002.1:0-59743 GCA_051252035.1 Sulfitobacter sp. | reverse complement strand
TGTTCGGCCATACTTTTCGGTCCTTAAGCTAGAGGTTTGCGGCTGATTACCTTATTCGCATGATCCTGTCACGCCGTCAAAGCAGCAGTCGCCATTTATGGTCACGATGTCGCGGGGTCTGGTTTCGCACTTTCAGGTATATCGGCCTCAGAATTTTCCAGATCTTCGACCAAACGGAAACCAATGCGATTGGGTGCCGCATTATCAACCTCTTTTGGCAGAGCCCGCAGCATCACATTCAGCTGGCTGACATGCTGGATCAGCTGAGTGCGCCCGCCCGCTGGGTCACTGCCGTAAAACGTGACGATATCAGGGTCAAAATACCCCATCCCTTCGATCCGCAGCACCCCTGCATCACCGCCAGTGAACCCCATGGCAACCTCATGTTCATTGTCCAACTGCTCCTCAAAGTTCTTGAGGTACAGCACAACACGTTCATACGCCCATTGCGCAGGCGATTTTTGCGAGGCGGGTTTGGCCGTCACCGATTTGGGGATTTTTTGTTTCGACGCCTTGCGTTGGTTGGGGTCGCAATGCACCTCATGCATTTTGGGCAGCGCATCTGCCTCGACCGCTTCCGCTGCTGTCATAATGTCGTCGCCCATCTGATCACCCTTTACGTGTGTAAACCCATGCCCCGTCCGTTTCGCGCAAATTGCGTGTGGCGTGGCCCGTTTGGTAAAGGTGGCTCAAATGCGCGACCGCTTCAACCAAGGCGAGGCCATATTCACCTTCACCTATCGATCTTTTGAACAAGGTGGGAAAACATTCGGTGGCCGATTTCGGGGTTTCAATGAACGCCAGCAATCGTCTAAGCGCGCTATGATGGTTCTCAATCAACTGCCGCATGCGGTGCGGCAATCCGGTAAAGGGCAGCTTATGCCCGCCCAGTACCAGATGATCCTCGCGGGTCAGCGGGGCGAGCCGTTCGCAGGCCTCTAACCATTCGCCAATCGGATCAGCCATCGGTTCTGTCGGGTAGACACCGACATTCGGACTGATCGACGGCAGGATCTGATCGCCTGCAATGACCAGATTGTCATCGCGGCTCCAGAATGTCGCGTGTTCGGGCGCGTGGCCATTGCCGATATGCACATCCCAGACGCGCCCGCCCATGGTGATCGTGTCATTCTGTTTGATCCGGGTATAGCCCAGCGGCAGGGGTGCCACGACATCGGCAAAATTAAACGGACGGTCCTTCGTGCGTTTGTCCAGCAAATCACTGGCCATGCCGGATTTACGATAAAAGCTCAGCGATTCAGCAGGGGCAACCGCTTGTTCATCCAGCGTCAACATCCGCGCAGTGAGCCATGCGGTGCGGGTCGTGACAAGTTCCACATCAAATTCGGTCTGAAACCAACCCGCTAAACCAATATGATCGGGGTGATGATGCGTCACCACCAGCCGTTTGATCGGCTTCCCGGCCAGCGGTCCCGCCATTGCTTCGCGCCACAGCGCTTTGGATTTCTTGGATGCAAATCCGGTGTCAATGATGGTCCAATGATCACCTTCGTCGAGCGCATAAACATTCACATGGTCCAGCTTCATCGGCAGCGGAAACCGCAGCCACAACACCCCGGGGGCAACCTCAATGGCTTCAGTTCCATGGGCGGGCGGCGTTTCCCACGGATAGCGCAGCCCTTGTGGTGCTTGATCTTCCATCAGGATGCCAATTCATCAACGGTCAGGGCAAACAGATCATCTTCACCTGCCTGCGCATGGAACAGCAATCCGATGTGTTCAGGCAGCAACCGTTGCACATAAAACCGTGCCAGTTTTTCGCGTGCGCCGCCCTTGTCTGACATCGCCGCGCGCAGGTGCAAATGCCCGCCCAGCACCCGCGCAAAGGCGCGTAAATATGGCACCGCCCCGGCAAAACGCCGGTTCATGTCGTCTTGAGCTGTCAACCATTCCGTCGCTTCGCGCAGGGTCTCGGATGCTTGCCAAACTGCATCGGCCATCTTGGGGAATGCCTCGCGTGCTGCTTCGGCATCTGCCTCAATCTCATCCAGCAACAGGTTCGCGGCCTCGCCGCCATCCATCATCTTACGGGCCACCAAATCCATCGCCTGAATACCATTTGTGCCTTCATAGATGGCGGTGACACGCACATCACGGCTGAACTGTGCCGCTCCCGTTTCTTCGATAAAGCCCATGCCCCCATGCACCTGTACGCCCATTTCGGCCACCGCGATGCCCGTGTCGGTGCCAAACGCCTTGGCAATCGGGGTCAGGAATGCAGCACGTGCTTTCCATTTGTCGTCGCCCGTCGCGGCCCCCATGTCGATGGCATAGGCACAGGACAGCGCAATCGCCCGCGCCGCAAATACATCCGCTTTCATGGTCAATAACATCCGGCGCACATCGGCGTGCTCAATGATCGTACCCGTACCACCGACGCGGCCCTGCTTACGCTCCAACGCGTATTCCAGCGCCTTTTGATAGGCACCTTCAGCCGCGCCAATGCCTTGCCCACCAACACCCAACCGCGCGTTGTTCATCATCGTGAACATCGCCGCCATGCCGCCCTGTTCCTTGCCGATCAACCAACCTTTGGCGCCATCATATTGCATCACGGCGGTCGGCGATCCGTGCAAGCCCATCTTGTGCTCAAGACTGACCACACTCACACCGTTGCGTTGCCCCGGTTGACCATTTTCATCTGGCAGGAATTTCGGCACCAGAAACAAGCTGATCCCCTTAGTTCCCGCAGGTGCATCCGGCAGGCGCGCCAACACCAGATGGCAGACGTTTTCCGCAAAATCATTGTCACCCCAGCTGATGTAAATCTTCTGACCGCTGACAGAATAGGTGCCATCGCCATTGTCCTCGGCCTTGGATGACAACGCCCCAACGTCCGATCCCGCTTGTGGTTCGGTCAGGTTCATCGTGCCAGTCCATTCTCCGCTGATCAGTTTAGGCAGATACAGCGCCTTGATCTCATCAGAGGCGTGGTGTTCCAATGCCTCAATCTGGCCCTGAGACATCAATGGCGCCAATTGCAGCGACAGACATGCACCCGACATCATTTCATTCACTGCCGAGGTCAACGTCATCGGCAATCCCATGCCGCCATATTCAGGATCCGCCGACATACCGATCCAGCCACCCTCAGCGATGGCTTTGTATCCACCATCAAAGCCCGGCGATGTGCGCACCACACCGTTTTCCAGCTTTGCAGGGTGTAGATCACCATTGCGCTGTAGCGGGGCCAGCACTTCGTCACACATCTTGCCCGCTTCAGACATGATCGCCCGGGTCACATCATCTGTGGCTTCGGCAAAAAGCTCGGTCTCACGCAGGGCGGCGAAGTCCACCACATGATCAAACAGGAAGGTAAAATCATCCACGGCGGCACGGTATGGCATTGGTCATCTCCTCATAGGCGTCGATCTGAATTTCCGGCGCGGGATTGGCAAGCGCGGCTTTGCCCTGCTAAGGGCAGTGCGGTATGCATTAAGCATGAAACGACAGCCCCGCCCCCGCAACCCAAAACGCGGCGTCACGAGGATTTGATGAGCCAGAAAACAACGATATTGCAACCGGATGCGGATGGTATCGCGCAAGCTGCCGGGTTGTTGTCGCAAGGCAAGCTCGTCGCGTTTCCAACCGAAACAGTCTATGGATTGGGCGCAGATGCCCGCAATGGTCAGGCTGTTGCCGCGATATACGAGGCCAAGGGCAGACCCAGTTTCAATCCACTGATCGTACACCTACACAATACCGACGTAATACAGACGTTTGTGCAATGGTCCGACACAGCCGAAATCCTCGCCAGCGCGTTTTGGCCCGGACCACTGACGTTGGTTCTGCCGCTCAAGGTCGGACACGGGTTATCTTCGCTGGTGACAGCGGGTCTTGATACGGTCGCCGTGCGGGTGCCAGAACATGCATCCGCACGGCGCTTGCTTGCCGCATTTGGTGGACCGGTGGCCGCGCCCTCAGCCAATCCATCAGGCCGGATCAGCGCCACAACCGCCGCCCATGTGATGTCCGGCCTTGGAGGCCGCATCGCCGCTATACTGGACGACGGCCCTTGCCCTGTTGGGTTGGAAAGCACGATTGTCGGGCTGGATTGTGGCACCCCAACTCTGCTTCGTGCAGGTGGTTTGCCGCAAGAAGCGATCGAAGCAGCCCTTGGTCAACCAGTGGCGCACGCAAGCAGTGCCGATATCATTGCCCCCGGCCAACTCGCCTCCCATTATGCGCCCGGTGCTGCCGTTCGTTTAAATGCAGAGCAGGCCAAGGAGGACGAAATTCTGTTGGGATTCGGACCAATGGCATGTGATCTGAACCTTTCAGCCAGCGGTGATCTGGTTGAAGCCGCGGCAAATCTATTTGACTTCCTACATCAATTAGACGCCCTGCATCGTCCAATAGCAGTTGCAAAAATTCCGCCACGTGGCTTGGGCCGTGCGATCAATGATCGCCTGCAACGTGCTGCCGCACCGCGCCCTTAAGCACGCCCCGCAGCGGCTGACAATCCCAAGGGATCAACGCCGATCGACTGCAATGCGGCGCTCCATTTCTCGGGATCGGGCAGATCAAACACCAAGGCGGGATCGGCATCACAAGTCAGCCAACCATTTTGCGTGATCTCGCCCTCCAATTGCCCCGGCCCCCATCCAGCATAGCCCAACGTCAGCAGCTTCTTTTCCGGCCCCTTGCCCGCTGCGATATCCTCAAGCACATCTAAGGTCGCTGTCAGGGAAAAATCACCACTGATTTCAAGCGTTTCGATCGCGGACCGATATTCACCCGAATGCAGCACAAAACCGCGCCCGGTCTCAACCGGGCCACCAATATGAACGCCCAGCGTGCCATCGACAATTGTAGCGCCATCGACCAATTGATCCAAAACATCCGATAGCTTTAGCTCCGGCGCGGGCTTGTTCACCATCAACCCCATCGCGCCTTCCTTGGAATGCGCCGTCAGGTAAATCACCACATGTTCAAACCGTGGATCACCCATGCCCGGCATAGCCACCAGTAGCTTTCCAGTCAGGTTCATTGGGGTCGACGACATGTCCGAATACACTTTCTTGAGGGTGGTGTGGGGTTAAGCATGCAACCTGACCGCAGCGCTGACAAGGGCCACACCCGCAATCGGCGAAACATCGATGATACGAACGTGACTTGGCAGTGGCGATGGATTCGCGCATTTATAGAGCATGATAAAATCACTGATCAGCGCCATCATCTTTGGGGTTACAGGCTTACCTGCCCTTGCCCAAGACCAGATCGGCACGCCCGTCACTGGCGAAATCCTGACCGGCTGGCAGCAGCCCGACGGCACCCGTGTGGCCGCGATCAAGCTGACGCTGGCACCGGGGTGGAAAACCTATTGGCGCAGTCCGGGGGACAGTGGCATCCCACCGACATTTGACTGGTCAAAGTCATCGAACCTGCGCGGCGTTGGCATAACGTGGCCCGCACCAAAGGTGTTTCGTCAGGGCGGCGTGCGCACCATCGGCTATGCCAACGAACTGATCCTGCCGATCACCATCGCGCCACGTAAATCCGGCAAGCCTGTCACGTTGCGTGCTGATCTCGATATCGGCGTTTGCAGCGACATTTGCGTGCCAAAACGGATGACGTTGACCGCCGTGCTCGACACTACAAGCAGCAAACCCAACCCCGCGATCGCCGCATCGCTGGCAGCACGCCCCTATTCCGCATCCGAGGCGGGTGTAAAATCCGCAACCTGCGCCCTGCGCCCGACTGCCTCTGGATTAGAGATCGAAACCCGCGTCAACGTCCCCTCCGCCGGGGGCCGCGAAGTTGTGGTGATTGAGCCGGGCCAACCGGGCATGTGGATGAGCGAAACCGACAGCAGCCGCAGTGGTGCGCAGTTGACTGCGACAGGTGATCTGGCATCAACGAGCGGTGGCGGATTGGCGATCGACCGCTCCGCCATTCGCATCACCGTACTGGGCAGTAAACACGCTGTTGAAATTCAGGGCTGCACACCGGGTTAAGTTGTTGCTTCAGAACCAGACCGCCGCCGCATGACGAATACAACTGCACCTGCGATATAGCCCAAAAGCGCGACAATTGCCGCACCCGCAATGAACAGAATCAAAGCTGCTGCAATCGCGGACATGCCTGACAGCATAGGTAAAACCTGTACAAATCCCGGATAGATTTGCCCTAGCCAAATCGCCCAGCCAAGGGTCAGCGTACCCCAGCCAATGATCACGGCCCATAGCGCCAGCATACCCCAGCGCAATGCACCAACAGGGGCGTGCGCACCTCGCCGCATCGCCGCAATCTGGCGGGCGATATCATGCTGCGCCGCGATCAACGCGGGCACCACCAGCAGGACCAATAACATCCCGAAACCAAGCCCATAGACGAGCGTGATTACCGTAGGTTTCAAAAACTGCGCCTGCTGACTTTGTTCATAAAGCAGCGGTGCCATGCCCAGAACAGTTGTCATGGTTGTCAGCATCACAGGCCGCAAACGATCTGCCGCGCCATCAATGATTGACGGCACCAACCCGCGCGTTTCGGCATATTCGTCAATGGTCGTTACCAACACGATGGAATCATTGATGATAATGCCAGTCATGCCAAGCAATCCGACAACCGTGAACATGCTAAGCGGAACATCCCACAGGGCATGCCCATAGATCGTGCCGACCAAACCAAACGGGATGATTGCCATCACCACCATTGGCCGGGTCCACGACCCGAATACCCAAGCCAACACCAGATAAATCCCTGTTAGACACAGGATCAATCCGGTCAGCGCATCATTGAGAAACTCATTTTCCTGCTCGCTTAAACCCGCAAGGCGAAACTCAACCTGACGTTCTGACGCGATGCGGGGCAAGATATCATCGGCCAGCGCTTGAGTGATCTCACTGGCTCGGGCCGGATCGTCCTCTGATATGTCACCCGTGACTGAAATCAGCCGGATGCCGTTTTCGCGACGCACCGTGCTGAACCCGGTCCGCCGTGTAACGCTGACAATATCGGCCAACGGTACATAAATGCCATTGGGCGTACGCATATGCGTGCGCTCAAGAAAATCTGCGGTCAACTCGCCCTCGGGCAGCTCGACGCGGATCGCAGCGGACCGCGGTCCATCAGGATAGGTCGCCGCCTCAATCCCGCCCAACCGATTGCGCAATGCGCGGCCCAGTGTGTCGATGGTAAAGCCCAGCGATTGACCCTGCGCCGTTAGATCAAGGATCAGTTCTTCTTTGTCATAAGCCAAATTATCCTCGACGGCGCTGACTTCGGGATATTGCCGCAGTGCCGCTTTCAAATCCTCTGACGCGGCCTTAAGCGTATCAGTATCGGCACCATAAAACTGCACATCCAGCGCATCGCCCCCCGGCCCTGACCGCCAGCCGCGAAAGCTCACGGTTTCGGCGAGGGGATGATTGACCACGCGGTCCTGCAACTCCCCGACAAAGGCGAAACTTGAATAGGGACGCAGGTCGGCATCAATCAGTTCAATTGAAATGCCGCCCAGCAGATCCGCATCCTTGGTGTCCTCACCCGCCAGCCCACGGCCGGTCGTGCCGCCCACCTGCGCCATCACATAATCCAACGGATTGGTGCCAAAGCGTTTTTCGTATTCCGCACCCAATTCTTCGGTCGCACGTTGCATTTCGCGCATCATGGCGAGCGTGTCTGTGCGGTTTGCCCCTTCGACCATCGCAAAGTTTCCGGTGACAGACCCGCGTTCAGGCGCATTAAAAAACCGCCACTGCACATCACCTTTGATGAACAGGGCAACCTGGCTTGCCAACACGGCAACCACACCAGCCAAAACCACATATCGTGCCTTCACCACCCCGGCCATGAAAGGCCGGAACAGGGTTTCACGCAGCCATACAAAGCCTCGATTGACCACCCGGCTGGGCAGATCATACCAGTGCTCCTTGCGCGCCGCGCGCATCGCATGGGCCATGTGGTTGGGCAAGATCAGGAAACATTCGACCAGAGACGCCGCCAGTACGGCAATCACGGTAAAGGGAATATCCTTGATCAAATCGCCAAATCGCCCCCCCACAATAACCAAGCCAAAAAACGCAATAATCGTGGTCAGCGTCGCGGCAAAAACCGGCATCGCCATGCGGCGTGCGGCATTCTCTGCGGCCTCCATCGCACTTTCACCTAGGACTCTGAACCGATGGTCCGCGTGTTCGCCCACAACGATTGCATCATCGACCACAATGCCCAGCGTAATGATCAACCCAAACAACGAGATCATGTTGATGGTAATCCCACCCGCATACATCAACGCAATTGCCGCTGCCATCGATACAGGGATACCTGCCGCGACCCACAATGCCGTGCGAGCATTTAGAAACAGAAACAACAAGGTCACGACGAGCCCAAGCCCCACCAACCCATTGTCCATTAACAGATCAAGCCGCCCGGTGATCGCGGCGGCCCGCGTGCGGATCAGTTCAACGGTCACTGACGCAGGTAAACTGGCGGCCAGTTCTGCCGCAACTTTTTCGACCTTTTCCTGAATGGCTATTGCATCACCACCATCGGAACGGTCCACGCGCACGGACATGGCCGGGTCAGGCCCCACGAAAAAGCTACGGTCACGGTCCACGCCTTGGCTGCGCACCTGTGCCAAATCACCGATGGTCAGCTTGGAACCATCTGGATTTGAACGTAAAACAATACCCGCAATTTGTGTCGCACT
The DNA here is from genome assembly GCA_051252035.1 of Sulfitobacter sp. Classification (GTDB taxonomy): domain Bacteria; phylum Pseudomonadota; class Alphaproteobacteria; order Rhodobacterales; family Rhodobacteraceae; genus Sulfitobacter. The sequence goes on along the minus strand of JBPOFE010000002.1, from coordinate 51,069 downwards.
GCGTTTCGCAGTTCCAGTGCGCACCCGTGCGTTTGCACCGGCGACATCTCCTGCCGGATCGGCATCCACTTCGGCGGCAATGGCGCTGGCAATGTCGGCCATACTGACATCATAGGCGATCAATTTCGCCGATGGCACTTCAACTAAGGTCTCGGGCGATGCGATCCCTCTGATCGTGGTGCGTGTCACACCAACTGCAAACAACCGCGTCACAAATTCATCAGCAAAGCGGCCCAATTGCGCAGGCGCTATCGGCCCGGTAATCACCACATCTGTGACCCGGTCCCGCCATGCACCGCGACGCACGTTGGGTTCTTCCGCATCCTCGGGCAAAGTTGTGACAGCATCTACCGCCGTCTGAACATCCGCCGCCGCACGCGCCATATCCCAGCCCGGTTCAAAATCCAACGTCACAGACCCACTGCCTTCACGTGAGGCACTGTTGGAGCTTTCGACACCTTCAACCGACAGCAAGGCAGGCTCCAAAACTTGGATAATCGCGGCATCGACATCTTCAGCCCCGGCACCCGACCACGACGTCTGCACAGTGACATTGTCAATAATCACATCAGGGAAAAACTGCGCCCGCATGTTGGGCGCTGCGGCCATCCCGGCCACCAACAGCAACACCAGCAACAGGTTCGCTGCCGTACGGTGTCGGGTAAAATATGACAGCAAGCCACTGGCAGATTTGGGAATGGGCCGAGCCATGGCTTAGCCTCCCATGCGGCCTTCGATCCGCTCAATAACTTTGGCAGGGACCTGTGGCTTTGAAAGCTGTGCCAATACCCGCGCTTTTGCCGCATCAGGCATCCGTTTGTTGCCCTCTACAAAGGCCACTAATTTTGCACGGCGTTCCTGAGACAGCTCAATCATTTCAGGCGCTTCAGGTTCCGCAGCGCCCTCCGCACGCAAAGGTTTTACCGCGATGCCCGCGCCCAACAAGGGGGATAGCGCCTCAATCACTTCACGTCCCTCAATCGGACCACGCACCAAAACGTCGTCGCCTTGTCTGCGCAACACTTCGACTTGCAAACTTTCCAATCGATCTTCGTCACCCAAGACCAAGACTTGCCCCTGCGCGTCAACCGCACCAGATGGCAAGCGCACCACATTCCGCAACACAGGTTCCTGCACCTGAACGGTCACAAAATCACCGGGCTTAAACCCTGCTGCTTGTGAGAGTTCGGCAAATACTAATCGCCCTGTAGCGCCTTCACCCGCTGCCGCACTGGCCCGCGTGATTTTACCGCTGGCTTTTAGGTCAATTCCGTCCACATCCAGAATGGCCGTAACGTCGGCCTTTAGGATTGCGCCCTTGTCGTCCAGCAAGCGTACGTATTGCGCCGTGGATACGCGAAAAGACACTTCAAGATCATCCGGGTCGATCAGTTCGGCCAACCGTTCATTGCCAGATACCAAACGCCCCACCACAACATTTGTGGCGCTCAAGGTGCCATCAAAAGGCGCGGTGATCGTGGTATCCTCCAAGCGCCGCTCGGCCTCTGCCAAGGCAATGCGGGCGCGGGTCAGTTTAGTAGCGGCCTGATCTATGCGCGCCTCGGCCTGCACAGCGGCTTGGCGACGCGACAACACGGCCTGACGAGCGGCGGCAGCGGCAAGTTCGGCGGACTCAGACGAAATCGCAGTGCCGACGCCCCGCTCGGCGAGATCCGTCTGACGCTCAAACGCACGCAACCGCAATTTTGCCTGATCCTCAGCAGCGCTCAATTCATCGCGGGCCAGATCAAGCGCGCGGGCCGCGTCCCGGCCCTCTGCCTCAGCGTCTGCCACATCGCTAGCGGCACGGTCCACTGCTGATTGCATGTCCGCCGGATCAAGGCGCACTAATACCTGCCCCGCACGCACGCTGCCACCATCTTCAAATCCGTCCGAAATCTCGATGATCTGCCCGCCGCCACTGGCACGCAATTCCAACAATCTACGGCTTTGCACCTCGCCAAAAGTCTCAAGCGTAGGTGTGACATCCTCGGCCTGGGCAAGTCGGACGTTAACCGAAAAAACCCGCTCACGCGCAGGTGGGGCCTTGGTGTCGTCACGCATGCGTTCCTGCAGGGCACCACTGATCAGATAGCCAGCGAAGACCAGCAACCCCAATGTGGCCGCCGCCAAAAACAAACCAATCATACTTTGACGCAAAAACCGCATCTTCTTCCGATCATTAGAACGCAACACGAATGCGCATATAGTAATCTAGCGGACACCCAGAGAATACCAAGTCACTATTGTGATACGCGCCCGACCTCAAATTCCGTCGTTCTGGTTTCATTGTTCCTAAAATATGCCGGGGGTCTGGGGGCTGGCCCCCAGATGCGATCATCAAAATCACTTACGACGTTGATGTTCATCCAGACGTGGCATGATCTCGACAAAGTTACATGGCCGATGCCGATAATCCAACTGCTTGAGCAAAATTGCGTCCCACGCATCTTTGCAAGCCCCGGGACTACCTGGCAGCGCAAAAAGATAAGTGCCATTTGCGACGCCGCCGGTGGCCCTGCTTTGCACCGCTGAGGTGCCAATTTTTTCCATCGAAACAATGGTAAACACCGTCCCAAATGCTTCTATCTCTTTCTCATAGACGTCTCTGTGTGCTTCAACCGTGACGTCCCGGCCAGTCAGCCCAGTGCCGCCGGTGCTGATCACAACGTCAATTTCTTCATTTTCGCACCAATTGCGCAATTGGTCCGCGATCAACACCCGTTCATCGCGCAGAATGTGCCGCGCCGCGACCACATGACCAGCGGCCTCGACCCGCTGGGCCAGCACATCGCCTGATTTGTCATCTGCGGCATCACGCGTATCGGACACAGTCAAGATCGCAATGCGCACGGGGATAAATTCTTTGGTGTCATCAATTGTGCTCATGCCCGCTCCAATACTGCCAATCTCGCGGCCAATGCTACGAATATGCCGCTGGTGATCCAGCCCAGCGCGCGACCACCCCGCGCCATGCGCCTGCCGATGCCGCTGGCGAAAACACCAACTGCGCCGTTGATAATAAACCCACCCAGCCCCAAAACCGTACCAAAAATCAGGAATTGGCCCAAGACGCTGCCTGCTTCTGGCACAACGAACTGCGGTACGAATGCCAATACGAACAAGATCACCTTGGGATTGGTCAGGTTCACGATAAATCCGGTGCCAAAGGCACGGCTGATGCTCATCCCCGGCCCCTGTCGTCCCGCCGATGTGGTGCTGCACCACGCCTGAACCGCCAGATACAGCAGATAAGCCACACCAATCCAGCGGATCAAGTCGAATGCCCATGGCAACGCCGATATCAACGCACCAAGGCCGAGACCGGCTAATGCCACCTGCACCATACCGCCCAGCGTAATGCCTGCACTTGCCGCCACTGCCGCGCGCGGTCCGGACCGCAATCCTTGCCCCAGACAAAACATCATATCTGCCCCCGGCGTCAGGTTCAGCGCCAAAGCGGCGGGGATAAACGCGGCAAGGGTCAGCGGATCAACCATCGCGCAATTTCGCCTTCAAACTCAACAAATCCGCCCAAGCCTCGCGTTTGAACGCGGGGCTGCGCAGCAAGTACGCCGGGTGAAACATCGGCAGGGCGGGCAGACCAGCAGCTTGCGTCCAGTTGCCCCGCAGCCGCGTGATGCCACGTTTGCCCAGCAATGCCTGACAGGACCAATTGCCGACAACCACCAGTATTTCCGGTTTGGCCAATTCGATGTGACGTATGAGAAAAGGCTGCATCATCGCAATCTCGTCCGGTTTCGGATCACGGTTCTGCGGTGGGCGCCATGGCAGCACATTGGTGATGTAGACAGGCGCATCTTCACGGCTGCGCCCCATATCAATCGCGGCCAGCATCTTGTCCAACAACTGCCCCGCTTTGCCAACAAAGGGTTTGCCTGCACGGTCTTCATCCCGACCCGGTGCTTCACCGATGATCATCACCCGCGCACCGGGGATGCCGTCAGAAAACACCAGATTACGTGCGCCTTTTTTCAAGTCACATAGATCAAACTGCTCCATTGCAGCGCGCAGCTCATCCAAGGTTTGTGCCGCGACAGCGGCTTGGGTCGCCAAGTCCACTGCGTCAACTTTAATTGGGGCCATTGCCATCGGCGCGGCTGGTGTTGCCGCCTTTGGCTTTTCAACAACCGCAGGCACATCATAACGGTCCACTGGTGTGTCACCGATCGCCTCACTCGCGCCGAGTTCGACCTGCCACTCCAGCAAAGCGCGGTCCGCCCAATATGTATTTGCCGATTCCATAGGCCCAATCTATGCCGCTTGCCGGGTAATCTAAATCCCTCGTATCTGAATCAACAAGAATCCTTGCGCACGCTTGCCGTATCACCCCCCACGCGCCTATAAGACGCCGAACGATAAAGGCGCAGGCAATGACATTTCCCCACCGTCACCTTTTGGGTATCGAACAGCTTTCTCAGACCGACATCACGACGGTCCTTGATCTGGCTGACACCTATGCCGATCTGAACCGCCAGCCGTCCAAGCATTCCGATGCACTCAAGGGGCTGACCCAAATCAACATGTTCTTTGAAAATTCCACCCGCACACAGGCGAGCTTTGAGATCGCGGGTAAACGGCTGGGCGCGGATGTGATGAACATGGCAATGCAGGCGAGCAGTATCAAAAAGGGTGAAACCCTGATTGATACGGCGATGACCCTGAACGCCATGCACCCCGATCTATTGGTGGTGCGCCACCCACAATCAGGTGCGGTGGACCTGCTTGCCCAAAAGGTGAATTGTGCCGTGCTGAACGCTGGGGATGGCCGTCATGAACACCCGACACAGGCGCTTTTGGACGCGCTGACCATCCGCCGTGCCAAGGGCCGCTTACACCGCCTGAGCATCGCAATTTGTGGCGATATCTCACATAGCCGCGTGGCCCGATCCAACATCATTTTGCTGGGCAAGATGGAAAATCGCATCCGCCTGATCGGTCCGCCTACCCTGATGCCGTCACAGATTGACCAGTTCGGAGTTGAGGTCTTTGATAACATGGCCGAGGGTCTGAAAGACGTCGATGTGGTGATGATGCTGCGCCTGCAACGTGAACGCATGGATGGCGGGTTTATCCCGTCGGAGCGTGAATATTATCACCGCTACGGGCTGGACGAGGAAAAGCTAAGCCACGCGAAGCCTGATGCTATTGTCATGCACCCCGGCCCGATGAACCGCGGTGTCGAGATTGATGGCACCCTTGCCGACGACATCAACCGCAGTGTCATCCAAGATCAGGTCGAAATGGGCGTGGCCGTGCGCATGGCCGCGATGGACCTGCTGGCGCGTAATTTGAGGGGAGTTGAGTGAATGAAGAAAATCACAGTCGCCAAGAATGAACATGGTAAATCTCGGGTCTTTGCGTTGTCGATGTCTGACGCTGACGCCAAGGCTTTGCTTGCCAATGACGTAGCAACCGCAGGCGGCATACGGCCTCAGGAACAGGCCCTTGGCGTAAACTCGATTGACCCGAAATACGTCGAAGTATTTCGCGTGGCCGATCTGGGTGCGCTTGGTCTGGCGGGGTATCTGCGCGAAGGAATTGACGCCGATGCAGGTGACATTGCGCGCGATGCTGAAAAGCTGGGCGCTGTTGATGGCTGGGTGATGCTGGTTCATTCGTCCGCATTTGGCGGGAATGAGGTCACACTAGACCCAATCCCTGATCTGACGCTGATCGGCACCTATGACCAAGAACAAGCCGACAGCACAACGATCCCATTAGAGAGCGAAGCCTCAGCACCCTATACCGGGGTTCCCGGCGCTATACCTCCGGTTGCCCCAAAAGGCCGTGCTGGCGGGTCATTGGTGGTGGTTGGTTTGGCGGTTCTGGCGGCCCTTATTCTTTGGTGGGCTTTTTCCTAATCCACTGGCACCTGACCTAACCTTGGAATAGAATTCTATCATGCAAGAACCAAAACCCGATCCAAAAATGTCCGGTCGCATCGCGATGATCGCGCTGATTGTGGCTTTTGGCGTTGTTGGTCTGATGCTTTGGGTCGGCTGAAATGATGGATACCGAGCTAAGCGATGGTTTAAGCTGGGCACCCAAGCGCACTGTTTTTCTACGCCAAACTTTTAAGCGTGGCCTTTTAACATTTTTATTTTTCATGCTGCCGACGCTTTTGTTTGGGTCATATGTCCCAAGTTATTTGCTCTTGGGTTCGATATTCCCTTTGGTACTGACGGTATTCTTCTTTTTTGACGATGTCATGCGATGGCGGGGCGTCCGCAACGAGCGCTGGCAGATTCAAGAAAACTATCTGGTACATGAGGGTCCTGACGGTAATGCGCGTATGCCGCTTTCTGGAATTAACAAGGCATTTACCCGTTTCGGAGGTCGAGTAATCGTACAACTCACCTCCGGCCAAAGCATCGTGTTGCGTTACCTACCATTCCCCAGAGAAACCGCCGCGCAGATTAACGCAGCGCTGCCCGCCTAAGGTTCAGAGGTTGGCAAACACAATCACCTCTTGGTTCGTGGCCCGTTTTCGGGCAAGACGTGCCAGAGATAATGCATCCTGACGAAAAGGCCCGCCATGACGCTGCATTTTATCAATGCCAAGCTGATCGACCCTGAAAGCGGCAAAATCACTTCTGGCACGCTGAGCGTGGATCAGGGCAAGATCAGCAAAGTGTCTGCTGATATGGCACCTCTGCCCAAAGAGGCGCAGGTGATCGACTGCAAGGGTAAATACCTCGCCCCCGGCATTGTCGATCTGGGTGTGAAAGTTTGCGAACCCGGTGAGCGGCACAAGGAAAGCTATCGTTCCGCAGGGCTGGCAGCAGCGGCGGGTGGCGTCACCACAATGATCACCCGTCCCGATACAGATCCCGCCATCGACAGTCCCGAAGTGTTGGAGTTTGTCACCCGTCGCGCCAATGAAGCGGCCCCAGTCAACGTGGTGCCGATGGCGGCGCTGACCAAAGGCCGCGCGGGCCGTGAGATGACCGAGATCGGGTTTTTGATGGACGCAGGCGCAATTGCGTTTACCGATTGCGACCGGGTAATCACCGACACCAAAGTCTTCAGCCGTGCGTTGACCTATGCCCGCAGCCTTGGCGCGCTGGTGATTGCGCATCCGCAAGAACCGATCCTGAGCAAAGGTGCGGCGGCAACCTCTGGCAAATTCGCCTCGCTGCGCGGCTTGCCAGCGGTATCGCCGATGGCCGAGCGCATGGGGCTGGACCGTGATATTGCCCTGATCGAAATGACCGGTGCCAAATATCATGCGGATCAGATCACCACCGCCCGCGCCTTGCCAGCACTGGAACGTGCCAAGAAGAACGGGCTGGATATTACGGCGGGCATAGGGATTCACCATCTGACGCTGAACGCGCTGGATGTGGCGAATTACCGGACGTTTTTCAAACTTAAACCCCCGTTGCGCGATGAGGATGATCGCATCGCCGTGGCACAGGCTGTCGCAAGCGGGCTGATCGACATCATCTGTTCGATGCACACGCCGCAGGACGAAGAATCCAAACGCTTGCCGTTTGAAGAGGCGGCATCGGGTGCGGTGGGACTTGAAACTTTGCTGCCTGCCGCGATGCGCCTTGTGCATGCCGAATTGATGGATCTGCCGACGCTTTGGCGTGCGCTGTCGTTGAACCCCGCGAAACGATTGGGCCTGCCCGGTGGACGCCTTAGCGCGGGTGCGCCCGCGGATCTGGTGCTGTTCGACGCCGATGCGCCCTTTGTGATGGACCGCGCCACCTTGCGGTCAAAATCGCGCAACACGCCATTTGACGGCATGCGGATGCAGGGTAAGGTACTTGCGACTTATGTTGCTGGAAACTGCGTTTACGAGGCCCCCTGATGCCACCTATTGACAACTCGCTTGCCGTTTTGATCCTCTGGGCCGTGCTTGGCTATGGCATTGGCTCCGTTGCTTTTGGGATGATTATCGCCAAATACATGGGTCTGGGCAATTTGCGCGACATCGGATCCGGTAATATCGGGGCCACCAATGTTTTGCGTACGGGCAACAAGAAAGCCGCGGCACTGACGTTGTTGTTTGATGGTGGCAAAGGCGCGGTTGCGGTTCTTTTGGCACGCATGCTTGCAGGTGAAGATGCAGCACAGGTTGCGGCCCTCGCCGCGATGCTGGGCCATTGCTATCCGATTTGGCTGAAGTTCAAGGGCGGCAAAGGTGTCGCGACGTTTCTGGGCATCTTGTTGGCTTTGGCGTGGCCCGTTGGCATTGGCTGTTGCATCGCGTGGCTGATTGCCGTTGCGGCCACCCGAACCTCATCCATGGGCGCATTGGTTGCTGCGGCGGCTTCGACCTTCTTGCTGGTGTTTCTTGGCTACGGGCATGCACTTTTACTCGGTATCTTGCTGACCATTTTGATTTTCTGGCGCCATCGCACCAACATCAAACGCATCAAAGCGGGTGTTGAACCGAAAATTGGCCAAAAAGAGTGAGACCGCCCGATGACGTGGCGGTGCGTCTCGCGGCACTGCCCGTTGGCACCAGCACTGGAACCGCCCACGGCACCCGCTATGTCGTCACCCGCAGCCTGTTCAACTACGGTCGCTCCACTAAACTCGTGGCCGAGGAACTGGGCGGCAACGACTATATCAGCCTGAACTTTTATGATCTGGCTGCTGGCCCGAGCCTCTACCCCTGCGAAATGGCTGCCGAAAAAGTCATCGCGTTTTTGCGCGATTTTACACCTGATCAGACATTGGACGCTGCGCCGTGACCGACATACATCTGCCCGTTATCCTATTTGCCGCCTTCATCGCCTCGGGCAGCCCCGGCCCCGCCACCTTGGCCATCGCAGGCACATCCATGTCCTCGGGTCGTCGCGCAGGATTGGCATTGGCCTCGGGCGTCACAACCGGGTCATTTATCTGGTCAGTGTCCGCCGCCTTTGGTCTGGGCGCCGTAATGGCGGCGAATGCGTGGGTGTTTCAAGTCGCGCGCTACGTTGGTGCCGCTTACCTAATGTGGCTCGCGTTCAAGGCGGCGCGGTCGGCGTGGCATGGCAATAATCTGGCGGCCAAACCCCTGCCTCAAATCACTCCGCGCCGCGCCTATGCCAAGGGTCTGGCGCTGCACCTTACCAATCCTAAGGCGGTGCTGTTTTTTGGCGCACTCTATGCCATTGGTATCCCCGCAGGCACGTCGCCTGCTGCTCTGATCACTGTGATTTTGGCTGTGGGCATTCAAAGCCTGATCATGTTTCATCTTTATGCTGTGATCTTTTCATCAACCCCGATGGCGGCGGCATATACCCGCGCAAAACGTTGGTTCGAAGGCTTCTTTGCGCTGGCCTTTGGTGCAATCGCAATAAAGGTGCTGACCGCCAAGATCGGATAAGATAGAGCGTGCTCAAAAGTGAGTGTGTAACATATGAGTTGTTTGATCCGATGGGCATTGTGCGGTTTAGCTGCTTTTTGCGCTTTATGCGCCTTTGGTGAATCATCGGCACAGGCTCAAACCTTTGAGGTCAAACTGGGTGACAAATCACTCGGTACATTAGCATATTCACGCGATTCCAAAGGCGAAAATCTGCGCTCTGCCCTTAACAACACGCCCTTGGGCGTGTTTAACGGCACATTCGCAGCATCATCGCAACAAGTTCAGTCCTCATCGGGCGCATCAGCACATAAATACCGAAGCATCAGCAAATCCTCACGAAAGACCCGCCAGATCGGGCTGGTGGTTGAAGCCGGACGCGCGGTCGAGGTGGTGATAGAGCCAAGCAGCCAGCGTACAGCATTGTCAGATGTCAAAAACGTCCCACAGGGCGTAATCGATCCAGTGGGTGGCATTGGTCATTTGATCGGCGCGCGAGGCTGTCCCAAAGCGTTCACAATCTACGATGGCCGTCGCGCAATCAGACTGCAACCGAACGGTGCCAAGCGGGACGCCGATCTGTTGACCTGCGCCATTCAATACAAAGTTATCGCTGGCCCCGGCCATCTGTCGCCGCTGTATATTTCATCCGTCAAAATGCAGGTTCAATATGATCTGTCCGGGTCACAGCAAAGACTTAGCCGGATGCAATTGGGGTCCGGCTTGTTCAATCTGGTTTTGAACCGCACAGACTGACGTATTGACGCGCCCGCAGAAAAATCTTGCTATTCCCGTCTATTCTGGTATTTCTGTCATTACAGAAATAAATAGTGAGTCGCGACATGCACCTGACCCCTGCCATGCAGAACTTTATCCTCCACTGGGGGGACATGGGCGCGAAATGGGGCACCAATCGGTCCGTGGCGCAGATACACGCCTTACTGCACATCTCACCCGACGCTCTGAGCGCAGATGAAATATGCGAGCTGCTCAACCTTGCGCGGTCCAATGTGTCAAACGGGCTGAAGGAATTACAATCGCTTGGTCTGGTCAAATCGCAACGCAAACTGGGCGACAGGCGTGATCACTTCACCTCGATCCGCGATATGTTCGATCTGGTCAACCAAGTCATCGAAAGCCGCCGGGAACGTGAATATGCCCCGACGCTTGCCGCCCTGCGCGAGGTGCAGGCCGAAGCAGAACAGGACGCAACCCCGCCCGCGGTCAAAGCCCGGATTGCCGAAACACTCAGCACCATGCAGCTTTTTGATGACTGGTATTCGGACGTATCCCGCCTGCCCCGTGCGGTGCAGCTAACAGCCGTTAAATTGGGCGCACGCATCGCCCGGTTTTTGCCCAAGGGCAAAGATAAACCCTAATTCATTTGTCCGAGGATTTCTCTCATGACAGAAATAAAAGAAAATACTGCGCGCCAGATCCCTTGGGTGCCGTTTTTAAGCGCGCTGATTGCAGCGCCGCTGCTGATCACCGCGCTGACGTTCTGGATCACCATAATCCCCTATTTTGCATTGATCATGGGCGGGCCGATCTATCTGCTGTTCGGGACACCGATCCTGATCTGGCACCTGCGCCGCCATCCGCCGCGCGTCCTCCCGATTGTTTTGCTGGCGCTCATTTCCTTGCTGGGCCTGATACCCATCGCTCTGATCATCTGGGCGATCACCGGCGACGATAGCGTTATGGAAGCACTGTTGGCGTTTTTGATCTACGGTGCCGGGTTCGCCGCAATATGGTCCGCGACCTTTGTGCTGATCTATCAACGGCTCATCTGAAAGGAGCCTTGTCATGTCCTCACTTGCTGACTTCCTCGCCCGGCCACGCAAACTTGGCCCCCGCTACATCATTGACCCCGTCGCGTTCTTTTTGGCGCTGATCGGTGGGCCTTTGCTGTTCACTCTCGCGACTTTCTGGATGCTGTTCATCCCTGTCATGGCACTGGGGTTGGGTGGGTTTCCCTACCTCATTTTTGGCACCCCGGTCCTGCTGATTTATCTCAGCAGACATCCAGCCAAACCCTTGCAACTGGCAGGTCTCGCATTGCTAACCCTGTTCTGCCTCTCAATCTGTCTCTCGATTGGTGCGGCAATCCTCCAAGACGAAGCTGTCTTTGCTCTGATCCCGTTCATCTTAATCTTCGGCGCAATATTTGCCTCGGCTTGGGCCGCCAGTTTCGGATGGGTTTACAACAAACTGTGCCGTGATTTTTATACCCAGCCCCTTCACACTTAATCCCTCAACTATGGAGACTCAAAATGACCCTACTTGCCCTAAGTTACATCGCCCTCGCATTTGGTGGCCTGACCGCCTTGTGCATCATGATCCTGCGCATTGGTGCGATGATCGGCACCTGTCCTACCAACGGCGAGGCGGCGCGCACGGCGGCTGTGACCATCGCCACTGGGTTTGCCGCAATTGGTGCGGGCGGTGTGATCCTGATCGGCGCATTACTGCCTCTGAACGCGGGCCAACCCATCGTGGCTTTCCTAGGCGCGGCAGGTCTGGCCAGCCTGTGTCTGGGCCTTGGATTTACCCATGCCATCGGCACCCTGCGCGCGGTCTTGATGCAGCAAAACCAACCTGCGCCAAGCTGAAAGGACGGACAATGTCACAGCCAGAGGCACCCCCAAAAGGCATCCAATGGCACGACCTGACCTCACTCACCGCGTGGCAACGCGCGGTTGAGCTGACCTTGCCACTGCCGTGGCTCGCCATGTCTTGGGCCTTGTATGCGACCGCCCTATGGCCGCTCGGAGCCGTTGGAAGTTTTATGTTTTTCCTCTGCGCTCTGCGGCTGAACCATGAGGCGATCCACAATAATCTAGGGCTAACCCGCACCCGCGACAGTTGGGTCATGCATGTCCTTTCTGCACTGATGTTAGGCTCTAACCATGCCGAGGCGTGGTGCCACCTACGCCACCACAAGTTTGCGATGGGGCCAGATGATCATGAGGGCAAATGTGGCCATATGACCGCATGGCAGGTGCTGCGTTATGGTCCGCGGTTTCCCATCGATATCAACTTGGGCGCGTGGCGCGGCAGTAACGCGCGATGGCGGCGGCTGATCCTGCGCGATTGGCTATGTTGTGTCGCGCTCATCAGTCTTGCGCTGATCAGCGGTCAGCGGTTTTTGTTGCTTCATGCTGCGGCCATGATCTGTGCCCAATCTCTTGCTGCATTTTTTGCTGTGTGGATCACCCATCAAGGACTTGCCCACACCAACATCGCCGCGCGCAGTCAACGTGGACCGTTGGCAAGGGCGGCCTATCTGATGTTTTACCACCGCGAGCATCATTTGTTTCCTAAAGTCCCGGTTAGCCACCTGCCTGAACTTGCCGCGCGTCTAGATGCCGGGGTTCCCGAATATGCGGCGCATCGCAAGCCCGTCATCAGCTGGCTTGATCCAGGTTAACTTATCTACCTAGGGAATGTTAAAAACACGCCTGCACCAGCCACGACAAATCTTCGCCTCAATCTGGGCGAATTTCCCGATTAGATTGCATTCAAGATCGGCAGTGGGAAGGCGCAGGCAGATGAAGACATTCTTTTCATATTTTGAGAACTTTGCATTTAAGGCGCTCAAATTTGACGATCGCGCATCACCCTTGGAATATTGGTGCGTAATGCCTGTCATATGGCTCCTGATCATTGCAATGATCCCCGGTGATGCACGCACATTTTGGAACTTTCTGCTGTCCCGCGAAATCCCGCCACTAAATCCGTTTTACTACGAATCATTCATGCTGTTTGTCGTCACATTGATCCCGCGCCTGTCGCTGACCGTGCGCCGCCTGCATGACAGCGGTAAAAGCGGCAAATGGGCGAAACTGCCATATATCTCAGTAGTATCAGGTATCTATCTTTCCTTGGGTGTTCTCAGCGCGATGGCGAGCATGGGCGGTGGCTTGGGCAATTCCATGACGGTTTTCGCAATTGGCATATCAATGGTGATGGGCAACGCAGAAAGCGCATGGTCGGCCATCTTTGCCAGCGCTGCGGTATTAAACGCGATGGGATGGGACGCCATTATTGCAATACTGTCGGAGCTTTCGGGACCAGCCCAGAAAATCGACATTCAGCAGGGTATTCAAGCGGCTAGCCGCGGGGCAAAAACCGAACCTTCGCTCATGTTGGTAATGCTGATCATGGTGGCGCTGCCGTTTGTCACCGCCATGCTGCATCTGTTCTTTATGATCTCACCATCAAAGCCCGATTACGACAGGGCTGGAAGCGCGCCGATGACAATGGCAAGCCTGCGCCAAAAGGGCGAAACGTCGGCAAATCCGTTTGCAGGTTACAAATATCTTTATGAACGATCAGCCGAACAGGACGCCGCCCACAAAGCAGCAGCTAAAGATGAAATTAAATCGCTTTACCAACAAAGGGTGTTAGGCCTGCAGCAACCTTGAGCCAGGGGTGCAAACAAATCATGCACCCCTACGGTTTCACCATGCTATGTTAAGGGCGTTACCGCTGCTGAGCACTCAACAGTTCAGCAGTACGTTTGGTATTTTGGTAGATTCCCAGCCCAAGATACATAAACCCTGCCATCAGGATCAGGTAAAGAAACCCGCCAATCAGGATTAACAAGCCCGCCATTGCCCCACTCATTCCCATTTGTGCTTGAGCAGCGCCACCACCAAATACTGCCGCTCCTGCTGCAATCACAATGGAAATCGCCGCAATCACGACGATCACATTAATTACCATCTCGAGTGATTTGATAAAGAAATCACGCATGTTTTTATCCTTCTTAATATACTGTTTAGTTAGATCATGTATCTCATGACCCACTCAAGCTATTAGAAGGTTTAGTAACTGTAGTCAGCGTAAATCTGACTCAGATCACCGTTCCACTTGCCGTGGTAGTCATCCAGCAATTCGTCTGCTGGAACTTTCCCCGTTTCAACACTCTCTTTCAGAGCATTCAAGAAATGGGTTTCGTCCGGGACCATACCACCCGCCCCCGCCCGTGCGCGCGCCTTCAGGCCTGCCTCTGACAGTGCCACTGCTTCACGTGCGATGTCGTGCATGTTGATGCCAGTTACCTTGGCCTGTAAACCATCCACCGATGCCGCCACGCGCAGCGCATCATGTTGCGCCGTACTCCACCCCTTGACCAAATCCCAAGCGCCATCCAGCGCGGTTTGGTTATACATCAACCCAACCCAGAACGCAGGCAAGGCACACAGGCGGCGCCATGGCCCACCGTCAGCACCGCGCATTTCGATGAATTTTTTCATCCGCGCCTCTGGGAAAGCTGTCGTCAGATGGTCAGCCCAATCGCTCAAGGTCGGAGTCTCACCCGGCAACGCAGGCAGTTTGCCTGCCATGAAATCACGAAAGCTCATGCCAAGCGCGTTGATATATTTGCCGTTCCGATAGACGAAATACATCGGCACATCGAGCGCGTAATCGACCCAGCGCTCAAACCCAAAACCATCCTCAAACACAAACGGCAACGTGCCCGTGCGCGACGCATCCAAATTACGCCACACCATGCTACGCAGAGATTTATACCCGTTCGGCTCGCCCTCAAAAAACGGCGAATTAGCGAAAAGCGCTGTCGCCACAGGCTGCAACGCCAGCGCGACACGCATCTTTTTGACCATGTCGGCCTCAGATCCGAAATCAAGGTTGACCTGCACCGTGCAGGTCCGGCGCATCATCACACGACCCATGCTGCCGACGCGCGTCATGTAATCATTCATCAGATTGTAACGCCCCTTGGGCATCAAATCCATTTGGTCATGAGTCCAGACGGGGGCAGCGCCAAGCCCGATAAAACCTACACCGATCTCATCGGCCACATCTTTGACTTCGCGCAGATGGGTGTTCACTTCGTCACAGGTCTCATGAATGGTCTCGACGGGCGCACCGGACAATTCCAGCTGCCCGCCCGGTTCCAACGACACATTCGCGCCGTCCTTTTCCAAACCGATGAGCTTGTCACCTTCTGTTACAGGTGCCCAATTGTGCCGATCCCGCAATCCCTCAAGCATGGCACGGATCGACCTGTCACCCTCGTAGGGCAGCGGTAGAAGGCTGTCCTTGCAATAGCCGAACTTTTCATGCTCGGTCCCGATGCGCCAATCCTCTTTCGGCTTACACCCATCCGACAAATACTGCGCTAGTTGATCGCGATGCTCGATGGGGCCGCCGCCGGATTGAGGAATAGACATGAAGGTGGCTCCGAAAATGAGGGTTAGGTCACAAACTTGGATGCGGGCATTTTGCGGGGGTGTCAATGCAGCAAGGCAGTCTCAAGCGTGCCACCGCCGCGACGCCAGATCACAACTGCTTGATGCCGGGTGGCATGTAATTCGGTGAGCATTCGTTCGGTTTTAAGCCCCGGCAGGCTGGCAAAGGCATCAAACAATGCCTCTGATCCGGCAGCATTTACAGGGATCAACAGCGGCGGTTGACCGGGTTGATCCAGCCGCCAATGTGCAGGGAACATGGCCCGCTCAAGGCTTAGGCGGTCCATTTCCCGCAGCGCAACGGTGCCACCCGTCAGGGGGCCAAAATAAGTGATTTGCCCTTCATCGACGTGTACTGCGCCAGCGCCACCATCCGCACCGCGAAACCGGGCGCGTTGTATCCCCAACCAGACACCAGCTGCGCCAGCCAGGATCAGCGCATAGCCCGGCACCGCCAGTAATAACCCCGGTCCCAGCACCAGCCACAGGCCCAGCACAACAATCACCACGCCCAACAGGCATTCGCGCCAACGCCAGACCTCGGCTTGGGCTTCGGGTCGGAAAAACGTCATTGCCAGTCCCCCAAACGGTCCTGCCAAAGCGTCATTGCCGCCACCGCAGCCGTGTCCGCGCGCAAAATACGCGGGCCTAAAGTCACCGGATGCGCGCAGTCTAAACCATGCAGCCGCGTGCGTTCCTTGTCAGAAAATCCACCTTCAGGTCCGATCAGGATGGCCCATGGCGGGGTCGGTTCGGTCCCCACGGGTAACTTTGCTGCGCCACCCGCCAGCGCCTCATCACAAAACATAATCTGGCGTGATTTGTCCCAGTCGTGCAGCAAACGGTCTAGTTTCACCGCTTCAGTCACTTCTGGTACATAGGTGCCGCCGCATTGCTCTGTGGCCTCAATCGCATGGGCCTGCAACCGATCCCGCTGCACGCGACCTGCGTTGGTGAATGCCGTCATTACGGGCACGATCCGCGCCGCGCCCATCTCGGCGGCCTTTTCGACAATGAAATCAGTGCGGGCTTTCTTGATCGGGGCAAACATCAGCCACAGGTCGGGGGGCATCTGCAATGGCTTGGTCATATCCGTACAGATCAATACGCCACCGCGTTTACCGGCCTCCGCCACGTCGGCACGCCATTCGCCATCGCGCCCGTTAAACACCAATACCGCAGCACCCACAGCGAGCCGCATCACGCCAAAGAGATAATGCGCCTGCGCCTTATCCAAAGTCAGCGATTGCCCCGGACCCAAAGGGTGATCTACATAAAGTCTGATTTTTGCGTTCATGGACTAAGATATATGCACAACCCACCGCCTTCGCCAGATGCACCTGTTGCTGACGCGCCAAATGACAATTGGGTGGATCGGTATGCGCCCGCGTTTGCGCGACCTTACCTCAGGCTGAGCCGGGCAGACAGGCCGATTGGGACTTGGTTGCTGCTGTTGCCCTGTTGGTGGGGACTGGCCTTGGCGATCCTGTATGATCAGACCCCGCGCTGGGGCGATTTGTGGATATTTGCCGGCTGCGCCTTGGGGGCGTGGCTGATGCGCGGCGCGGGATGCACATGGAATGACATCACAGATCGCGACATTGACGACAAGGTCGCGCGGACACGATCACGGCCAATTCCGTCCGGCCAAGTAACTGTGATGGGGGCCGTGGCGTGGATGGTGATCCAAGCCCTTGCCGCTGCCGTGATCCTGTTTACCTTTAACAAAGCTGCGATTTCTTTAGGTGTGCTGTCCCTGTTGCTGGTTGCGATCTATCCTTTTGCCAAGCGATTTACATGGTGGCCACAGGTATTTCTGGGTCTTGCCTTTAACTGGGGGGCCTTGCTGGTCTGGACGGCACACACAGGCAGCCTCAATTCCCCTGCCGTTTTGCTGTATTTTGCAGGCATTGCGTGGACGCTGTTCTATGACACGATCTATGCACACCAAGACACCGAAGATGACGCGCTGATTGGCGTGAAATCAACGGCACGGTTGTTTGGGGAGAACACTGGTCATTGGTTGCGACGGTTTTTGGTGGTAACTGTAGGGTTGATGGGACTTGCTGTAATTTTTGCCGCTTTGCCAAACGCTTCAATTCTTGCACTGCTTGTCGCCTTAGGCGGTCCATGGGCGATGGGCTGGCATCTGGCGTGGCAATTGCGCGGTCTCGACATCAACAATCCGTCAAAATGCCATCAATTGTTTCTCGCAAACCGCGATACCGGCATGATCCCGCTGTTGTTTTTTGCCTTGGCCCTGCTGCTTTGATTGCACCCCTTGGCCCACTTGCGTATCAAAGGCCTAACGTGACCTATATAGAAGTTTTCACATGCGCCTGTCCTCGCTCCTCACCATTGGTCTGACCTTTACCGCAGCAGCGGTGGTGTCTTTGGTGGCGGCCAGTTTTTCGGTGCAATTGATTGAAGATAATTCTGAAATTGGCGTGCGCGATGCGCTGGATAACAATGGCATGACATGGGCAGAAGTCGAAGCTGATGGCTTGCAAGTCACTCTTGCCGGGATTGCCCCGACCGAAGCCGTCCGGTTTCGCGCCCTGACCACCGCAGGCAGCATCGTTGATGCCGCACGTGTGATTGACGAGATGGAAGTCGAAGCACAGGCCGCCATCGCACCCCCACATTTCTCTGCCGAAGTCCTCCGCAATGATTCTGGTATTTCGGTGATTGGTCTGATTCCGGCCAGCACCAACAGAGAGGCAACAATCGCCAGCTTTCAGGCAATGGTTGGCGAAGGTGAGGTGGCAGACCTGCTCGAAGCCGCCGATTACCCCGCACCGCCAAACTGGCAGCAATCGCTTGATTTCGCGATCAACGCCATGGCCCTGTTGCCCCGTGCCAAGGTCTCGGTTGAGGCAGGCCGCGTTTCGATCACAGCCATTGCTGACAGCGGGGTGGCCAAAGCCAAGATGGAAGATACCGTTCGACGTTCCATCCCAGCGGGTCTGGATGTTCAGCTTGATATCGCCGCACCACGCCCGGTGATTACGCCCTTTACCTTGCGGTTTGAATTAGATGAAAAGGGCGGTCGTTTTGACGCCTGTTCTGCTGATACGGATGCCGCGCGCAAGCGCATCATCGCCGCAGCCAGACGCGCGGGCCTAACTGACAGTGCGCGTTGTACCATTGGTATGGGCGTGCCCAGCCCAAAGTGGACCGAAGCCGCCTCAATGGCGATGGCGGCGGTTCAGCAATTGGGTGGTGGTTCTGTCACGCTGGCCGATGCGGACATCGCTTTGCTGGCCGCTCCCGGCACCGATCAGGCGCTTTTTGACCGGGTGGTCGGCGAATTGGAAACGAGCTTGCCCGATGTTTTTGCACTACATGCCAGCTTGCCCGAGATCGTTGATCCAAACGCTGGTCCACCGGAATTCACTGCCACTTTGAGCCCTGAAGGGCAGGTACAACTGCGCGGGCGGTTGAGTTCTGAGACCTTGCGCGAGTTGGCGGACAGTTTTGCTAAAGCGCGGTTTGGTTCTGACAAAGTCTATACCGCCGCCCGGATTGACGAAAACCTGCCAAACGATTGGGCGCCGCGTGTTCTGACGGCACTCGAAGCCCTATCAGCGTTGAGCAATGGTGCGATCAATGTGACGCCCGCCACTCTTTCGGTCATCGGCAACACTGGTAATCCTGACGCCAGCACCGAAATTTCCTCTCTGCTCGCGGGCAAGCTGGGTGATGGCGCGGCATTTGATGTTGAGGTCAATTATCAGGAAAAACTTGATCCGGTGCTTGGCTTGCCGACACCCGATGAATGTGAGGCCGAAATTGGAGAAGTCCTGAAAGTCGGAAAGATCAACTTTGAGCCAAGCAGCGCCACCATCGACGCCTCTGCGCTTGGCACCATGGACGACATTGCCGAAATTCTGAAACGGTGCGGCGATCTGTTGCTCGAAATTCAGGGTTATACCGACAGTCAGGGTCGCGAGGAGATGAACCTGGCACTATCCCAATCACGTGCGGAATCGGTTCTAAATGAATTACGTGCCCGCCGGGTGCTGACCGGATCTTTTGTTGCACGCGGCTATGGTGAGGACAATCCGATTGCCGACAACAAGACCGAAGCAGGGCGCGAAGCCAACCGCCGCATTGAATTCCGTCTGATCCGACCGAATACAGTTGATGATCCAGAGCAAACAACGCTGGAAAGTACCGCTGATTCGGGCGATACAACCATAGATCAAGCGGAAGAAGGCCCCAACGATGAGCAGAACTGAGTTCGTCCTCGCAACAGCGATTATTCTTTTTGTGGCGTTCTGTCTGGGGTGGTTTGCCAATTGGCTGCTGCACCGCTTTACCCGAGTTGCTGCCGATGATGTCGCGCAGTTGGACCGGATGAGCCAAGAGTTGCACGAGGCCGAGGAAACCCGCGATCAGGCGATCACCTATCTGCAACAGCGTGAAGCCGAACTGACCAATCAGCTGTCTCAGACCGAAGCGGAATTGCGAGCGGCGATGGACGGCCTACGTGATGCCCGCCACGAGGCCGAAGAGATGCGCGCCTATATTGAGCAGCAGCGCCACGCGAGCTAGTCGGGGTTGCCAAGCGCCCTTTACTTAGGGCGCTTGGGTTACGAAAGTCACCGCTAGGCGCGCCAAACTTTACGCGACAGTCAACACCGCGCATTCGGCTTTGGCACTGATCCCATGTGATGTACTGCCCAACAAAAGCCCGCGCAGATCACCAAGCCCACGTCGACCTGTCACGATCAGATCGATACCGTCCGCCTTGGCACGCGCCAGCAGGTCGTCGGCAGGATTTCCATGACCAATGTGAACTTCAAGTCCTTGATGGCCACAATCAGCGGCCACACTGCGCGCCTTTTCTGCCATCTTTTCCGCAGCAGCCTTCAAGGTTTCTTCGCGTGCGACATTGGGGCCAATGTAGAAACCCGATATTGCTTCGGCTGCGTATGCCGCGGTTTCGTCTTTCGGGGTATGAGATACCTCTATCGTGGCACCAAATTTGGTGGCAATGTCACAGGCAAACTGCAGTGCACGGTCAGAGGCGTCTGATCCGTCATAGCCGACAAGTATCTTGGTAATCATGGGGTTTCCTCCAGAATGAGTTATCCCGTCACCTTAAATTAGGGGTACACAGCCCGCCTTGATTGAGATCAATCTTTTTCCCAACGGTCCAATGCGGCTTCATCCGCGTCACGCGCCGCAACCCAATCGGCGCCGTTTTGGGTGATTTCACGCTTCCAGAAAGGCGCGCGAGATTTAAGATAGTCCATCAAGAACTCGGCACCGTCGAACGCGTCCTTCCGATGTTTGGCAGCGGTCGCCACCATCATTATCACTTCACCCGGCGTCAGCCGCCCATGGCGGTGAATGATCAATATGTCGCCCAGTGAGAATCGCTCGATTGCAGTGACGGCCATCGCATCCAAGGCTCTTTCAGTCATGCCGGGATAATGCTCAATCTCCATGGCACGCAACGATTGGTCGGAAACATCACGCACCACACCCGTAAAAGTCACGATCGCACCCATATTGGTTTGCGCTTGGGTAAAGCGTGAGGTTTCGGCCCCCAAATCAAAGGGGATATCCTGAACCGAAATACGCATCAGCCGCCCGTCATTGGTGGAAAAAACGCCAATTCCCGAACGCCTTTCAACTGTGCATCAAAATCGCTCAACTCCTGATCCACCGCAACGCGCAGCGCGCTCAGATCGGAAAAGGCCAGCGCATATCGTTCCTCACGTGCGCGCAATTCCTCAACCAGATCGACCACAGTTGCCGCATCAGTTTGCACCACCTCGCGTGGCACGCCAATGCGTTCGCGCACCCATGCGAAATACAAAATGTCCATCACCGACCCTCGCGCAGATGCGGTAAGGCTTTCATTAAATAGTCAAACCCTGTCACTGCCGTCAGTGTCGCGGCAATCCACAGCAGCCACAGTCCAATACGACCGGACCACTCCATGCCCGCCAGCTTCCAGTTTAGGCCTAGCACGTCTTCTTCATCTCCGTTCAAGATCGCGCCGATCATATCCTGATCCATGCCAAACACCGACATACCTAGATAATGTTCAAAGACGCCTTGAGAAAACAGAACCGCAATCGCAACCATCTGCAATGTGGTCTTCCACTTGGCCAGAACAGTCACCTTTAGCGTCCCGGCAACGTCACCAAGATATTCACGCAAACCTGAAACGAATACTTCGCGAAACAAAATCACCGTTGCGGGCAGGACCAGCCAAGGCGACCAGCTTGAAAAGCCGATGATCACCATGAGGGCAATCACCACCATCGCCTTGTCGGCAATCGGGTCGAGCATCGCGCCAAGTTTGGTTTCTTGTTTCCATGCCCGTGCCAGATAGCCATCCAGCCAATCGGTGACCGAGGCCATCACAAACAGCGCCAGCGCAAACCAATCCGCATAAGGTCTTGTGAAATAAAGGAACATCACAGCCACTCCGGGGGCGGCGACCAGACGCAAAAGCGTCAGAATATTGGGCAGGTTCCATTTCATGACGTCACCTTACACCGCACCTTGGCCGCTTAAAAGCGCCAACACTGCACATTCATTGTTCTCCAAATACGTATCTAGCCGGGCGTCAGCCACGTTCGTGGAAATAGGCGTAAATTGTCTCAGCCAGCGCATCAGACACACCGTCAACCGCCTTCAGATCGCTCAGATTGGCACGCCCGACCGCTTTGGCCGACCCAAAATGCGCCAGCAATGCCCGTTTGCGCGCTGCACCGACGCCCGGCACATCATCCAGCGGCGTTGCCCCCACCGCTTTGGCGCGTTTTGCGCGGTGTGTGCCAATGGCAAAGCGGTGCGCTTCATCGCGCAACCGCTGCACAAAATACAGGACTGGATCATTGTGTCGCAAAGCCATAGGGCGTTCACCGACGCGGTGGAACTCTTCCTTGCCCGCATCCCGATCCACGCCTTTGGCGACGCCGACCATCGGAATATCCTCAACACCATGTTCACGCATGATGGAAGCAACCGCGCTTACCTGCCCCGCGCCACCGTCGATCAGTAACAGGTCCGGCCATGTGCCCCCTGTCCGATCCGGGTCTTCCTTGATTAAGCGTTTGAAACGCCGCGTCAGCACCTCTTTCATCATGCCAAAGTCATCGCCAGGGGTCAGTTCATCTCCGCGAATATTAAATTTGCGATATTGATTTTTTAGCAGCCCGTCAGCGCCCGCGACGATCATCGCACCAACTGCATTGGTGCCTTGAATATGGCTGTTGTCATAAACCTCAATCCGCGTTGGCGCTGCGCGCAATTCAAACGCGTCTTGCAAGCCTTTGAGCAATTTGGCTTGCGTTGCCGTTTCGGCCATCTTGCGCGCCAATGACTCGCGCGCGTTGCGCAATGCGCCATCGACCAATTCGGCTTTTTCACCGCGCTGCGGAACCAAAAGTTCAACCTTGCGTCCCAGTTTACCACTGAGCGCGTCCGCCATCAGATCGAGGTTCTCAATCTCATTGGACAGGATCAATTGGCGCGGCGGTTCGCGGGTGTCGTAAAACTGCCCAATAAACGCCTCCAACACCTCCGCCGCATCCACATCGAACCCAACGCGCGGATAATAATCGCGGTTGCCCCAGTTTTGATTGGCACGGATGAAAAACACCTGAACGCAGGCTTGGCCGCTGTCCATATGCAGCGCGATGATATCGGCCTCTGACACTCCTTTGGGGTTGATACCTTGCGCGGTCTGCACTTGGGTTAATGCCTTGATCCGGTCGCGCAGTGCGGCGGCGCGTTCAAATTCCATGTCCTCTGAAGCGCGCGTCATCTCAGTGGCCAAGCGTGCTTGGATGTCGGTGGTCTTACCTGACAAGAACCGCTCTGCATCTTTCACCGATTGCGCGTAGTCGTCTTTGGATATCTTACCCACACAAGGTGCCGAACATCGTTTGATCTGGTGTTGTAAACAGGGGCGCGTACGACTGTCGAACATCGCATTCGAGCAATCGCGCAAAAGAAACACACGCTGCAATTGGTTCAGGGTTCGGTTCACGGCTCCCGCGCTGGCAAAGGGGCCGTAATAGCTGCCCTTTTCTTTCTTCGCGCCGCGATGTTTTTTGATTTGGGCAAAGTCGTGATCCGCCGTCACCAAAATATTGGGAAAGCTCTTGTCGTCACGCAGCAACACATTGAATTTTGGTTTGAGTTGCTTAATCAGGTTCTGTTCAAGCAACAGCGCTTCGGTCTCGGTCTTGGTGGTCAGAAACATCATTGATGCCGTCGCCGCGATCATCCGCGCAATACGCCCGGAGTGGCCGCTGGGCCGCGCGTAATTGCTGACACGCGCCCGCAGATTGCGGGCTTTGCCGACATAAAGCACCCGACTTTCGCTATCCAACATCCGATACACCCCCGGCGAGGTGTCGATGGTTTTGAGGTAACTTTGGATCACCTCATGGCCGTGCGGCGGTGTGTTGGTTGGTTGGTTCATCGGTCGATCTGATTCTCTGCCTGCGCTGCAATAGGGAGATGTCTGCTGCAAGTCTTAACATGTCCACGGAACTTGTGGATAACTCTGCCTATAACTTCTGCCCGTCTTGGAATTATCGTTACTTTTGGCACCCTTCGTTAATTTGCCTATTTTTTAGGCAGTTATTTAACATATTGTTTTACATGCTTATTTTAACTCGATTACAACAACTGACTGAAAACAAAGAGCTTTTCTTAACACATCAACAATGATCACACACGACGTGCAAAACTAGCCTCAACCACAGGTTATTCTACACCGATCACGTCAGGTGTCTTCCATCCCAAATGCTGTCCTCCATCGACACAAATTAGCTGACCGGACACCGCAGGGGCATCCAAAAAGTAGCCCAGCGCCGCTGAAATATCGCTAGGGTTTGAACCTCTGCTCAAGACCGTATTGCGCCGCTGCGCCGCGAAATGACTATCGCTTTGACGGTGGCCCTGCATCGTCGGCCCCGGCCCGATGGCATTGACACGGATTGCGGGTGCCAAAGCCTGTGCCGTGGTTTGGGTCATTGCCCACAGGCCCATCTTGGCCAGCGTATAGGTCATGAATTCAGGCGTCAGTTTGCGCACGCGTTGGTCAATCATATTGATGATCAGGCCGGTTGCACGCGGTTCGCCCGCATCATCCAGTTCGGCAGTCAAGTTTTGTGCCGCCATCGCTTGTGTCAGGACAAAAGGCGCACGCAAGTTGCTGCCCATATGCCTGTCCCAACTGGCCCGCGTTGCGCTGGAAACGCTATCGTATTCAAAGATCGAGGCGTTGTTGATCAGACAGGTGATCGGCCCGCCTAATCCCGCTGATGCTTGAGGTAATAACGCTTGGGTCGCGTCCTCGTCCAGCAAGTCAGCCTGCGATGCCACGGCGTTTCGACCCATCGCTTTTAGTTCAGCGACCACCGCGTCCGCACCTTGAGCGGAATTGGCGTAATGGACCGCCACATCATAGCCACGTGCGCCAAGATAAAGCGCCATTGCACGGCCAAGGCGCTGTCCAGCACCAGTTATTAATGCACGACCCATCCCGGGCTCCTCAGATCAGAACAACAATCAGATACAACGCATATAGTGCGCTCAGTGCTATACCCCACACACGCGTGATGTCTTTGCGCAGATACACAAAAGGAATCAACAGCAGCGACGCCGCCAGCATGACCCAAAGATCGAAACGAAGGAATTCTGGATCAACGCTGATCGGTCCAACAAGGCTGGCAATACCGATGATCGCCAGCAAGTTGAACATGTTCGATCCAATGACGTTACCCAACGCCACGTCTGCCTGCCTGCGCAATGCCGCCATCACGGTGGTGGCCAGTTCTGGCAGCGATGTGCCGATCGCGACCAATGTCAGTCCAATGACCGTATCGCTGACGCCATAAGCTTGCGCAATTATCGTGGCGTTATCCACCAACAACCCAGCACCCAATGGCAGACCGATCAGACCCAGCACCATAAACACCGCAATGCGCCATCCCGGCATATCGGGGTCAACACCTTCGAGGTCCTCAAGAACGTCCAACTCTACCTCTGCGTCCGCTTTGCACGCCCGGCGATGCGTCTTGGCTTCTCGAAACTGATCGGCCAGTACATAGGCAAGGCCACCCAGCAGCACCAGACCGGCCACCCAATCGAAAACACCGCGAAATGCCAAAGCGATGAACAGAATGCTCGCGGCGATCATGAAATTGTATGTCTTACGCGTGCTGCATTCAGACGTATGCATCGTTGCCAACAGCGCCGGAACACCAAGCACAAGCAGGATATTCGCCGTATTTGATCCAACGACATTGCCCAGGGCAAGACCGGGGGCATTGTCCAGTATCGCTTTGATCGAGATCAGCAGTTCCGGCGCGGATGTTCCAAACGCCACGATTGTCAGGCTGACAATCAACGCAGGCACACCCAACCGCAGTGATAGGTTTACCGCCCCTTTGACCAACGCATCACCAGCAAGCAGCAGAATCAACAATCCCAATCCAGACAGCAGCCAAGGCAGCAGCATCAACGCGACCCTCCACAGCCACAGGGACCTTTACCAATACGGTACCGACCGCAGGCAGTACATTTTGTCTGTCTTAGGCGCTTGGAGCCGAGCCAGTGCATTTTCCCAAACCATGCAAGGACGCCCATAAACACCATGAACAAGAGGACAACTTTGATGACCATAAATCAGAGACCAAACCGCGCAAAGGCCGCGCGTTCCTCAATGCCTTGCACGGCGTCCTGAACCAGTTGCACACCGAACCGCCCCAACAACCCCTTTTTGACACCGTAGCAGCGGAACTGAACTTTTTCACCAAAGCGTTCTTTGAGCAGCGGTTGGATATGGCCAATGCCGTCAATCAAGCCCAACTCTGCCGCACGCTTCGCAAGCCAGATTTCCCCGGTGAAAAGGTCCTGTCCTTCGGAAAGTTTCCCTGTCCTGCGCTCTTTGACGTAGTCGATAAAATTAGTGTGGATATCACCCAGCAAGGTTTTGAGGCGTTCAACGTCTTCGGGCTGTTCAGGGCGAAACGGGTCAAGCATGGATTTTGATTGCCCAGCAGTATAAACCCGCCGCTCAACGCCGTGTTCCTTGATAAATTCATGCGCACCAAATGACGCAGAAATCACGCCGATGGAGCCGACGACGGAACTTGGGTCCGCATAAATCTCGTCCGCGGCGGCGGCCAACCAATAACCACCGGATGCGGCAACGTCTTCGACAAAGGCGATAACGGGGATGTTCTTTTCATCGGCCAAACGTCTGATCCGCGCACCGATAAGCGATGATTGCACCGGGCTGCCGCCGGGCGAATTTATCTCAAGTGCGACGGCAACGGGCTTTCCTTTGGAAAACGCCTTTTCGATCACCGGACCAATGCTGGCGTCATTCAATCCGCCCCGCCCCTGCATGCCAATTGCGCCCGACAAGCGGACCACGGCAACGGTCGGATCAGATTTGAGGAAGGGCAACCAGCGTTTCATATACTCCCATGTAAAGCGCCAGACCCGGTCAAACAAGGCGGGTTCCAAAAGGTTTATTGACGTATCCGCCATCCCGTACGGAAAATCCACCAGATCACTGCCATACACAAGCCGGTGAATAGGCCAATCGCCAGCAAACTGGTAAGGATCGGCACGTCAGCTGTGCCAAAGAACGACCAGCGGAAACCAGAGATCAGATACACCACCGGGTTGAAATGCGAGATCACCTGCCAGACGGGCGGCAGCATTGAGATCGAGTAGAACGACCCGCCAAGGAACACCAGTGGCGTGACAATCAGTAGCGGCACCAGTTGCAATTGTTCAAAATTGCCCGCCCATATGCCGATGATGAAGCCCATTAACGCAAAGCTGATGCAAGTCAGGACCAAAAACATCACCATCGCAATCGGGTGCGCAATTGTGATGTCGACAAAGAAAAAGGCGGTGATCAGGATAATAACGCCGATGAACAACGCCTTGGTCGCGGCCGCGCCGACATAACCGATCACGATCTCGAAAAAATTCACCGGTGCCGAGAGAAGCTCAAAGATCGTACCGATGAATTTCGGGAAATAAATACCAAAGGATGCGTTTGAAATGGCTTGGGTGATCACGCTGAGCATGATCAAACCCGGCACAATGAACGCACCGTAACTCACCCCTTCGACCTCTTGGATGCGGCTGCCGATGGCGGCACCGAAGACCACAAAATACAGTGACGTCGACAGCACGGGCGAGATGATGCTTTGCGCAATCGTGCGGAAAAACCGCGCCATCTCAAACGTGAAAATCGAATGAATTGCGGTCCAGTTCATGCCGCGTCCTCCTGAACCAATCCCACAAAGATATCTTCTAGGCTGCTTTGCCGCGTTACCACATCGGTCAACACCAGACCGGCATCCGCCACGTCCGCCAACAGCTTGGTGATACCCGTACGCTCAGCGCGCGTATCGTATTCATAAATCAACGTTGTGCCATCTTTGGATAGTGTCAGCGCATCGGATTGTAGCGCCTTTGGGATCGCTTTAATCGGTTTGCTTAGCTGCACATCCAATTGTTTCTTGCCCATCCGTGCCATCAGCTTGGCCTTGTCTTCGACCAGCAACAACGCACCATGGGCGATCACGCCCACACGGTCCGCAATCGCTTCGGCTTCTTCGATGTAATGCGTGGTCAGAATGATGGTCACACCATCTGCCTTTAGGTCAGCAACAATTTCCCACATATCCTTGCGCAACTCGACATCGACACCTGCGGTGGGTTCATCCAAAAACAACACGCGCGGGTCATGCGCCAATGCCTTGGCGATCAACACTCGGCGCTTCATACCGCCGGACAAGGCCCTGATCTGGCTGTCCTTTTTATCCCAAAGTGACAGCTGGCGCAGGATTTTCTCAAGCGCGGCATCATCTTTGGCTTTGCCGAACAATCCCCGCGAAAATCGTACCGTATTGATCACTTTCTCAAACGGTTCGAGGTTAATTTCCTGCGGCACCAACCCAATCATAGACCGCGTGGCGCGGTACCCAGTGATGATGTCGTGGCCGCCCACGGTCACAGTGCCACCCGTCGGTGTCGTGATCCCGCAGATCGTGGAGATCAGCGTGGTCTTGCCCGCACCGTTCGGCCCGAGCAGTGCCAAAATCTCGCCTTCCTCAATCTCCAGATCAACGCCTTTGAGCGCCTCAAAGCCACCATCGTAGGTCTTACGCAGGTTTTTGATATCCACAATAGTCGGCATGGGGTTCTCCACTTGATGTTGCGGGGAACCTAGACCGGAATATCACAAGTGAACAGAGCGGTTCAGTCCTTGGACCTGCCGAACCAGCCTTTTTTGGCAGGTGCCTCTGTCGTTTCAACTTCTGCGGTGTCATCCGTCGGACCTTCTAGCAATTCTTGCAGGTTATTAAAAAACTGATCCGCCATCTTTTTGGCAAAGCCATCAATGATCCGACTACCAAGCTGCGCCAGCTTGCCACCGACTTTGGCCTCTACGTCATAACTAAGTTCCGTGCCGCCATCTTTGGCTGCCAGCCGCACCTCTGCGCCACCTTTGGCAAATCCTGCGGCCCCTCCTTTGCCTGCGCCATCAATCTTGAGCGAAGTGTTTTCTACCAAATCGCTCAGCGTGACCTGACCTTTGAACGTCGCCTTTACCGGTCCGACCTTCTGAACAACCGTTGCTTCGTACCCTTCCGCAACGGACCCGGTCACATCCTGCGCACCCGGCACACATTTTTCCAGCATTTCTGGATCAAGCAATGCGGCATAGACCTCCGACGGGGGGACACCAATTTGGCGGGTATCGGACATTTGCATGGACATATCTCCTTTGGCTGCTGCTTTCCAAACCTAGCCGAGTTTCTAAAAACACGCCAATGCCAAAGGTGCTGGACTATGCACATCAGATTGATAAGTCAGGATGATGAACACCGCACCCCAAAACCGCGCCGGGCTGGCGATCTTAGCTGTCTTGATAGGTGTCGCTGCAATTTCGATCAACGACATGCTGATCAAACAGCTGTCTGGTGGCTATCCATTACACCAGATTGTGTTTGCCCGCTCTGCGATTGGGATCATCATCAGCCTTGGATTGGTCAAGCTCGAAGGTGGTTTTCACATGCTCAAGACTGATCATGTCGGGCTACACATCCTACGTGGCGGATTGGTTGTTATCGCGAATATGGCGTTCTTTCTTGCCCTCGCCGCGCTGCCTTTGGCCGAGGCGACCGCGCTGTTTTTTGCAGCCCCGCTTTTCATCACCCTACTGTCGATCCCGATCTTGGGCGAAAAGGTCGGCGTCATGCGGTTAACCGCGGTTGCTGTGGGTTTTATTGGCGTGGTGATCATGCAGCGGCCTTGGGCTGGGGATGAAACCCTACACGCCTCGCGCTTAGTTCTGTTACTGCCAGTGTTGGCCGCAATCACCTATGCGCTGAACCAATTGATGACCCGTAAATTGGGTGTTTCAGCCAAAGCATCCGTTTTGTCGGTCTATATCCAAGCAGTGTTTATTGTTGTTTCACTTGGATTTTATTTGGTTGCAGGCGATGGTCGCTTTGTCGACGAAAGCACTGCGGCGTCATTGCAATTCTTGCTGCGCGCATGGGTCTGGCCCGCGCCCGGAGACGGGTGGGTGTTTTTGCTGCTTGGTTTGAATGCGGCGATCATCGGCTATTGCCTCAGCCAAGCCTACCGTATTGCAGACGCAGCAACTGTGGCCCCGTTTGAATATGTCGGCCTGCCATTGGCGGTGTTCTGGGGCTTCGTCATATTCGGGGATTTGCCATCATGGGAGGTCTGGGTCGGCATTGCACTGATCCTTGGGGCGGGTCTTTTTGTGTTCCTGCGCGAACGTCAAAAGGCGCGCAACATCACGCGTGCGCAAGGCGTGCGGCGTTAACGTGATGTGATTGGCTGCGGCCATCTGAAATTCTTAGTTAGAACAACATTGTGCCAAGATCAGATGCGATGCTGATCGCATGAGAAAACAATATTTCATTCTGTTAGCGCTTTCAGGCATTCTGACCGCTTTGTCTTTGATCCCCGGTATGCCGATGGTGATCACATTCTTGACCCTTGGTATCGGCCTTTTTGTATTGATCGCTGCAATCAATCTCTTTGTTTTCTTACTATGTATTTTCCCGCTGACCATTCAGCGCCTGCCACAATCAATCGCCGTCGTGCTGTCCGCCGTACTGTTGTTGATCGGTTTTTTCGGGCCGGGGTATATGTCGGCGCGTGCGACCGAACAAATCGTGGCCGAGCGCCTGACAAATGATTTCCGCAGCGACCACAGTTTCGCCAACACAACAGAGGGTGGAATGGAGATCATTCGCCCACAAACCCTCAATTCGGCGTCCGGTCAGCGGATATTGTCGAACAAGGTTTGCGATCTTCTGTGTCAGCGTGCCTTGCACGGCGGTCAGATCGATTGGGTGCGTGTTGTCGCCAAGGATTATGACAATACCATCAAAGATATTTTCACATTCGCACGCGGTGATGGCACGGCCTGCACGAATGAGCTGTGCTTTGTCTATGCAGAGAATACCGATGATCCGGCAAACATGACCTTTGAATTGGAAGTGGGCCATGGCCGACCCAATGCGCGGGGGCGAAAGCCACAAGGCTTGGCTGATTTGGGGAACATCCACACGATCAAGGTTTTTGATGGTCCCAAAGAGACGGGCAAGGAAATCTGGCACCAGACGGAATTGGAAATCTCCAAGTTTGGCATGGTGTCCTTTTTTGGCGTGCGCATTAATGATGACAGGGGCCTTGCCCCGCCACTCATGCGGGTGTCATCGAACCGCAACGCCATTAATCTCGACAAGATTGCCGATGCTCTGAATTTGAAATTGGCGGCGCCCATGCTGCCCAAAGCCGCGCTGCCCCAATACAAATTGCGCCGGCAGCGTTTGCCCGCAAAACCGCTGGTGAACGGCGATACCGCCAAAATCGCATCACTTCTTGATCAGACTGGCGAGATATCAAAGCAGTCTGAACAGGAAATCGGAAACTGGCTTGGCATGGCCCTGCGTGCCGATGCGCTGAGCCGAAAAGATGTTTCTCTGATCATGCAGGTCGCGCGCGATCCGCGTTTGGAAGCGCCTTTGCATCTGGGCCATCTGCTCAGATCGCGGAAAGAGGTTCAGGCGGTGATGCTGCCTTGGCTTTTTGACGCGATGGAACACGATACTGGTGCGAGCATCAAAACACTGCGGAACTTGTTTCAGGAACTTTCCGCCCCACAAATCAGCAATGCACAACTTACGCCCTATGCCGAACGGTATCATGCATTGCTGCGTAAGGGTGAAGACGACTGGCAGGTTGTACAGTCAATCGGTCGGTTCGGGTTCGATCCCGCCCCGCTGCTTTGGGATGTTTATAAGCGCACAGGTGCGAGCACGAACTATCTGCCACATGGTGAATATGCCATGCGGGCGGTCTGTGCATCCGATGCAAAATGGCACGAGAGATTGGTGCCGATCGTTCGTGATATCGTGGAAATCCAGATCCAAGAAGACAAACGCACCAGGCCGTCATTTGAAACCCGTAAGGCGCTGACCTTTCTGTCCAGAACCGGACATCGCGACGAAGTGATCACAATTATCAAAGCGTCACGATGGAAGAGTAAATCGAAATTGCTCAGATCAAATTTGACGAACGAGAAACCGGGTTTTGGCCAGCGCAAAGGTGTTTGTGGTTAGGGGGTTGCGACTTGCACCACAACCTTGCCCGTTGCTTTGCGGCTGCGCAGTAAATCCAAGGCTTCGTTGGCTTGATCCAGCGGCAAAACGTGGCTGACATGGGGTTTCAGCTTTCCTTGGACGTACCAATCAGTCAGCACCTTAAAGCTGTCGGTCAGCACCGATGGTTTGATCCGGGCATACCCGCCCCAGTAAAAGCCCAGTACTGTCAGATTTTTCACTAGCAAAATGTTCGCAGGGATTTGCGGCACCTCGCCTGAGGCAAAGCCAAGCGGGATCAGCCGTGCCTCGGGGTTACAAGCCCGCATTGCCGCCTTAAACTGATCGCCCCCAATGGGATCATAGACCACATCCGCGCCGCCCAACGCCTTGACCATCCCGCGAATGTCATCTGTCTCGGAATTAATCAGATGATCGGCCCCAGCGGCCTTACATATCGCGAGTTTGTCTGCACCGCGCGCACAAGCGATCACTTCGGCCCCCATCAGTTTGCCCAATTCAACCGCTGTTAATCCGATACCGCCGGAGGCCCCCAGAACCAGCAACCGCTCACCCGGTTGCAAGCGCGCCTTATACGCCAATCCAACATGGCTGGTGCCATAAGCGATCAGGAACGCCGCTGCGTCCACA
The DNA here is from genome assembly GCA_051252035.1 of Sulfitobacter sp. Taxonomy (GTDB): domain Bacteria; phylum Pseudomonadota; class Alphaproteobacteria; order Rhodobacterales; family Rhodobacteraceae; genus Sulfitobacter. The sequence continues at coordinate 18,217 of JBPOFE010000002.1, read as the reverse complement.
GCGTTCATTTCATTTGGGATTGGCACACAAACGTCAGCAGGAATGGCGGCATATTCGGACAGCCCGTCGAACCCGGTGTAAGCTGCGATACGTTGGCCCACCTTTAGATAATCAACCCCAGCGCCCAAGGCGGTGATGGTTCCCGCTAATTCCATGCCCAAGGTAAACGGCAAAGGTGGCTTTTCCTGATAGGTGCCTTTGATGATCAACAAGTCCCCAAAATTCAGCCCGCAGGTGTCGATCTGGACCAACACCTGCCCAGGCTTCGGGGTCGGCATATCCAGTTCCTGCATCGACAAAGGCTGATCATAAGCAGTGACTTGCATGGCGCGCATTGGGGTGGTTCCTTTGTTCGGTTTTGCGGCAATTTGGTAGCTGCTTGGCGTATTGGCAAGTCGATGTGTTCTAGCTTGCGAAAATCACCAAGCGGATGCCATAGGCAACCATGGCCAAAGCAGCAACGGATGCCAACCAGATCAGCACGAACCACCAAATGCGCCGAACCCAGATTGGCATCAATGATAACCCTCGTCGGGGTCCACCTTGCCTCGAAAGACCCAATAGGCGTAGGCGGTATAAGCGAGGATCATTGGCAACAAGATCAGCGTCCCAACCAGCGCGAAAGCCAGCGAACTATCTGGGGCCGCGGCCTCAGCAATGGTCAGGCTGGGCGGCACGATATGGGGATAAAAGCTGATTCCGATGCCGATAAAGCCAAGGATGAACAGGGCCAGTGCTGCCAAAAACGTCTGCACTTCGCGGCCTTTGGCGAGACCACGAAAAAGAGCCAAGACCACAAGGCCCAAAAGTAGCGGGACCAAGACACTGAACAGCGCTGTGGGCCACGCAAACCAGCGGCCAAAATATGCGTCGTTCTGGAACGGTGTCCATAGGCTGATCCCGGCCATAAACACCAGCGTTGCAATGGCAAAGGGCCAAATCAACCCGCGCATGTGTTCTTGTATACGTCCAACAAGTTTCATGTTCAGCCAGGTCGCACCAAGCAATGCGTAGCCTGTCGCAACCGCAACCCCAGTCAGCGCGGAAAACGGCGTTAACCAATCCCACCAGCCGCCCGCGTAGGCGCGGCCTTCAATCTCGATCCCCTGTACCAATGCGCCAAGTGCAATGCCCTGACAAAGTGCAGCAGTAAGCGAGCCACCAAAAAATGCCATGTCCCAGAAAGGTTTAAACCGCTTGGTGCGCCAACGGTATTCAAACGCCACGCCGCGAAACACGAGGCCAAGCAACATCAGCGTGATCGGTATGTAAAGCGCGGGCATCACCACCGCATATGCCAAGGGAAAAACAGCGAATAATCCGCCGCCGCCCAATACCAGCCATGTTTCATTCCCATCCCAGATCGGCGCGACGGAATTCATCATCACATTGCGCTCACCTTCGTCTTTGGTCAGCGGGAACAGCAACCCGACGCCAAGGTCGAACCCATCCAGAATGACGTAGACAAGCACCGCAAACGCAATAATCCCGGCCCAGATGAACGACAGCTCTAATCCAAACATATCAATTCTCTCCCTTTGCCTGAACTTGCGCGGCGGGGGTGGTGCCCGCCGCGCGTGTCGGGGCATCATCTCGCATGGGTTGTTCGCTGACGACTTTCACGGGTTGGCCCATCATGCGCAGGATATAGAATGTCCCTGCCCCAAAGACGAAGAAATAGACCACGATGAACGCGATCAGAGATGCCGCGACTGCCGGGGCCGCAACGGGGGCCAAACTATCAGATGTGCGTAAAAGACCATAGACCGTAAACGGTTGCCTGCCGACTTCGGTGGTGATCCAGCCTGCGAGCACAGCAATAAATCCGGTCGGCCCCATTACGACCGCCGCGCGGTGTAGCATCGGCGCATCAAACAAACGTCCGCGTGCACGCGCCCACAACCCCCATAACCCAAGACCCAGCATGGCAAAGCCAAGCCCAACCATCACCCGGAATGAGAAAAACACGATTGCGACAGGCGGCTCGTTCTCGTCAGGTATGGTGTCGAGACCCGCAAGCGGCGCGTTCAGATCGTGTTTGAGGATCAGCGAGGACAGCTTGGGGATCTCAATTGCATATTCCATGCGCTTTTCCGCAGCGTTCGGAATGCCAAACAGGATCAATGGCGCGCCCTGATTGTGGCTGTCGTAATGGCCTTCCATTGCCATCACCTTAGCAGGTTGATGTTCAAGCGTGTTCAGCCCATGCAGGTCGCCTGCAAAAATTTGCAGCGGCGTGACCAACACCAACATCCACATCGCCATCGAAAACATCCGGTGGCTGGGTTTTTCGGCCCTATCGCGCAGCATATGCAGCGCAGCAACAGCACCGACCACCAGCGCCGTGGTCAGGAACGCGGCCAGCACCATATGCACCAGACGATACGGGAATGACGGATTGAACACGATCGCCCACCAGTCCAACGGAATAAACTGGCCCACCTCATTCACGTCAAACCCGGCTGGTGTTTGCATCCAAGAATTCACAGATAAAATCCAAGTTGCGGATACCAATGTGCCAAAGGCCACCATCGCTGTGGCAAACATATGCAATCCATTGCCAACGCGTTTGCGACCAAAAAGCATGATGCCAAGGAACCCGGCCTCAAGGAAAAACGCAGACAACACCTCGTACGCCATCAACGGCCCGACAACCGGTCCTGCCTTGTCAGAGAAAACCGACCAATTGGTGCCAAACTGATAGGACATCACAATCCCGGACACGACGCCCATACCAAAAGCCACGGCGAAAATCTTTTTCCAATAATCGAACAAAACGCGGAATGTATCATCCCCCGTCAGCAGCCAGCGCGCGTTCAAAACGGCCAGAAAACTAGCGAGGCCGATTGAGAATGCCGGGAAGACGATATGGAATGAAATGGTGAAGGCAAACTGCACCCGCGCCAGTGTTTCGGCCGTAAAACCATCAAGCATTTGAATTCCTCGCACCAGAACTTAGACTATAATATGGTGCAAATTCGAGGGTCGCACAGGTGCATATCGCCGCATGCACCGTCAGAAGCGGATAACAGCCCGCAATCCCGGTGCATTATCTCGTAGTACCAAAGTTGCGCCATGCAGCTTTGCCACCGCATCAACAAAACTTAACCCCAGTCCATTGCCCGGTGTGTGCCTGCTGCGATCCAGACGATAGAGGCGGCGCAGCACCTTTTCGCGCTCATCCGCTGGAATGCCTGCCCCGGTGTCCGTAACGCTGATCTGTGGACGGTCCTCAACGTTGGTCAGTGCCACGGTGATCGTGGTGCCGCGCGGGGTATGGCGCATGGCGTTTTCGATGAGATTGGACAGCAGTTGCCCCAACAGCGCCCGGTCTCCCGCAACGGTCATCGAACCGTCAGGCAGATCAGACTGCAACACCTGACCGTTTTCGGTCGCCGCAGGTTCAAACACCTCCACCATGGTCTGACACAGGGCCGTCAGATCAACATCGGCAAACCGCGCCTTGGGCGATCCTGCTTCCACTTGGGCCAACTGCAAAAGCGATTGAAATACCGACGCGATACCGTCAAGTTCCTCTTGTGCTTTGCCAATCAACGCATCTTGTTCGGTGCCTTCTTGCGTGATCCGCGCCAAGTCGTCCAAGTGCACTGACACACGTTGGATTGGCGTTTTCAGATCATGCGCAATATCCAGTGACACTTGCTTGAGTGCTGCAACAGACGCCTCTTGCGCCTTGGCCATATGGTTGAGCTTGCCACCAATTTGACGCAGATCATCAGACCAGCGCGACCCAATCTGGACCCGTGCTGCAAGGTCACCTGTGGTCATATCATCTAGTGCGCGACCCACGACCTCCACATGTCGCTTTGATCTCCGGGCAAGGATCAACCCGCCTGACAGTGCGATGAGTATCGTTGGGAACAATGAGATCAACAGGATGTTCACGAACACATCGCCCAATGCGACGATCTCAGCCCGGCTTCGGGCGATAGTCAGTAGTCCGCCAAAAAGCGGTTCGGTCAGGGTTAGATAAGCACCGTCATACTCCGTCCGGTCGGCATCCAATGAAATGATGTGAAACCCTTCATCATCCCGCGCAATGGCCCCGTTTCCGTAAATCTGACCGTTGGGTGACACATAGCTTAAGATCAGGCGGTTGGGGTCTGTTTCGCGGGATTCCGCTTTGACCAGCAAGGCCACAGCACGGGCATTGGGTGCAGCGCGGAACCCGGCCAAATCCTGTGCCAGGTCGGCACGAATGGCCTGTTCAAAGGAGGATTGTGTGACAGCATAGCTGGCCATCAAGCTGAGTAGGCTTACGATCGAAAAAAGTGCCACCAGCATGACCGCCAAGCGCAAAGGCATTGACCGCCAAAGTTGGGCAATGCGCACCTTCATCCTTCAATCCTGTATCCGGCACCGCGGACGGTCTGGATCAGCTCCACGTCAAATGGTTTGTCCACCTTGGCACGCAGGCGGCTGATGTGGGTTTCGACGACATTGGTCATCGGATCAAAGCTGAGATCCCAGACGGATTCGAGCAGCATCGTACGCGTCTGAACCCGCCCCTTGCGCCGCAGCAGATGTTCCAGCAATGCAAATTCACGCGGCAACAGATCAATCTCAACGCCACTGCGCATCACTTTGCGAGTGATCAGGTTCATCGTGAGGTCGCGCGCGGTCAGCGTGGTTTCCTGATCCAATGCTTGCGGTCTGCGGGCAAGGGCTGCCACACGTGCCGACAATTCACCAAAGGCAAAGGGTTTGACCAGATAATCATCGGCCCCTGCGTTCAATCCCGCAATCCGATCCTCAACATCACCCATCGCCGTCAGCAACAGCACTGGCACCCGGTTGCCCGCACCGCGCAGAGTTTTGAGCAAGGTGAGGCCATCCAGTTGAGGTAACATCCGGTCGACGATAATTACATCATGACCGCCGCCTGTCGCCGCAATCAATCCGGCTTGGCCATCGCTGACCAAATCAACCACATGCCCCTCTTCGCGTAGTCCTCGCGCAATATAGGTGCCTGTGGTCGCATCATCTTCGACAATGAGCAGTTTCATTTGGGTCCGGTCCTGTACTTCACTGCTGCCTATATAGCCATGGAAGGGCGGTTTTGGGTCAACCTTACAAATTTGTATATGCGATCAAAACACGCTGTAAGCCACAGGTCCCATCTGGGGAAGGTAACACAAGAATGCGAGGAGCATCTCAAATGAAACCCTTCCTAACTAAAACACCCCGTATCGCTGCGCTCGCACTTAGCGCGGCACTTGTTTCCACATCTGCGCTGACGGTTGCGCCCAGCGCGGCATTTGCCGTGCCACCGGGTGGTTATGCCGATCTGGTAGAAGCAGTGTCGCCCGCCGTCGTGTTCATCGAAGTCACGGCCAAGGCGCAAAACGCCAGCGCTACTTTACCGCAGAACATGCCCGACGCCCTGCGTAAACAGTTTGAAGACATGATGCCCGGTCTGAACGGCGCACCGATACCGCGGCAGGGGCTGGGTTCGGGGTTTATCATTTCTGGTGACGGTCAGATCGTGACCAACCATCATGTGGTTGAGGGCGCCGAAACCGTGACTGTCAAGCTTGCGGATGGTCGCAGCTTTGAGGCCACTGTGGTGGGCAGTGACCCGATGACGGACATCGCATTGCTCAAGATCGAAGCCGATGTTGATCTGCCATCCGTTTCATTCGGCACATCAGAGGGCTTGCGCGTTGGCGATGAAGTGGTCGCGGTGGGCAACCCCTTTGGTCTTGGCGGCACTGTGACCTCTGGGATCATTTCGGCGCTGTCGCGTGATATTCACGCAGGCCCATTTGACGATTTTATCCAGACCGATGCAGCGATCAACCGGGGCAATTCGGGTGGGCCACTTTTCAACAACAACGGCGATGTGATTGGCGTCAATACTGCGATCATCTCGCCCGGTGGCGGCTCGGTGGGTATCGGTTTTGCCGTGCCCTCCGATCTTGTACAGACCGTAGTTGCAGATCTAGCCGATGATGGACATGTCGCCCGCGGTTGGTTGGGGGTGAACATCCGCCCGATGACAGAAGAAGTTGCGAATGTGCTTGGCTATGATGCGCCCAAAGGTGCCGTGATTGAGGCCGTGTCGAAAGACAGCCCGGCAGAAACTGCAGGTTTGCAAAAAGGTGACATCATCGTGTCCTTTAATGGTGCCGAGATCACTGAACTCCGTGACCTAACGTGGGCGGTCGCTACCACAACGCCCGACACCACTGCCAATGTCATTGTCCTGCGCAAAGGCGCGGAACAGACATTCGAGGTCACGATTGGGGAGTTGAAGCCCAAGGCTGCATAAATCTCTATTCCGGCGTTGGTCCCCCGCGCCGGATAGTCCTTGCAAGATACGCTTGCCGGGCGTCTGCTTGCGGTGTTGGGGAGGCATCGCAAGCATGATTTTCAGGCACCAATCACAACCCTTCGGCGTTTTTCAAAATCCGCGCGATGGATTGCAGAATAATTGCATTGGTGTTGATGTCGGCATAATTGGTCGTCGCCTCGCCCGTATTGCGGTAGATGCTTGAGCAATAACCATAGGGCGTTTTGGCTCTGCTGCGCACATATTTGACCAATGCATCACAATAATCGTGATCTTTATAAGCGGCCCATAAGTACGCGCCTTTTGAGCTGATCACCGCATTTTCTTCGCGAAATTCTTTGGACCGATGTTCGGCCAGGCCCGCAACGGTATCAGTAGCCCAAACCCGGCCCGGGGCGTCAAACTGTATGCCCTGATAAGTAAACCACGGCGCGCGATCAATCGGCCCTTCTGACACACAGGTGAGTTTGCCCGTTGCATCAAATTCCTCAAGCTGGGCCGCAAAAAGAACATCCGCCAGATATGTGGATTCAGGTGACATCCCCAACTCCATCGCTTCAAGCAGTAAAGGTTCGGCACCCATTGGACCGATATGGCCGCCCGCCTCAAGCAAGCGCATCCTGCCGTCAGCTCGTGTGTAGCCATCAAAAACTTCGTAAGGCGACAGCGCATCAAGGCCCCACGTCCGGAACGCCCAGACCGCATAATGCGTGCAATGGGACCGATAGGTGCTTTCCAACTCACCGTTTTGAACCGAATAGATAATCCCGTCCTTGATCGTGTCTTGCAAATCCCACTTTCTGACCGTCGGTTCAGCCCGATCAAGCACCAATGGATGGCTATCAAGATTATACAGCGCTGCCATTAGACGCCCCGCATCGCAGCCGTCAAAATCCTTGGTCCCCCATTTGAATTTATTGGTGGCAATCCAGCCCTGCGGCAAAAGACGGCCTTGCGATCTGCGGCCCGCAATGTTGGGTAATATCTTTTTGATCGCGGTTTGGAATTGTTTTGTGGTGATCAGCTTAATATCAACTGCCGCAATCAGTGCGTTGATCTGGCTACCAACATCCCACATTGTTACCGCTTCATGCAGGCTGGTCTTGCCATTTGGGGATGACACGGTCGCGGGGCACAATCCGGTTTTCTTGTTGGTCCAGCGTTCAAAATACCCCCAAGCCGTGCGGGCATCTTCCATATAGGCTTCGATCTCATCCGCACTCAGCGCCTTGGGCTTAGCTTGCCCTGCCACAGCATAGGCAACTGTTCGGCGATAATGAGTGATGTATGGCCCGGTTGGCACAATCGCACGCGCATATTGCGACAGCGTTCTTGGCGTGGTGATGCCGTCTTGCGTCAGGCCAAGCAGCGTGGATTTGATCGCACTACGTTGTGCGCGGGTGCTGAGCGCGGCTTGTGAAATCACAAGTGCAAAATCGCCTGTCCCCAGAACGGCCTCGTTCACATCGGAAATACTGGCCGCATCCGCCACCATAAAACTGGGAACCCGTAATTCGTTATATGGTCCAAGGCCCGTATTGCCCGGATTGCGCCACCCTGCCAACGTCACACCAAGCCCGTATAATTCCGGCGCCGGCGTGGCGGTGGCTGTTTTAGGGTGCGTAAGCGTCAGGTTAAAATCTGTGAGGGGTGCATCGGACCGATCCTCGGTTTCAGGCCCTTGCACCTCAACCCAGTATCCTGTCACCGGTTCACTTGCAGTACCCACATGTATCGGCGCGCCGAGGCTTGAGGGAAGACCAAGCGCGTTCAACTCTTGCCGAAATTCGGCCAGTAGCGCGTTATCCTCAGCACTTGCGCCAATATCCTGAAAGAAGTGCAATGCCATGTTGCGCCCGTATCCATAGGCATCCCGGAATTGCAAATCAGAGGCGAGAATGGGCGTAGACCAGTGGATTCCGTCCCCACTTTGGATTGCGGACACGAATTTTGATGCGAGTAGCGGAATCACATCTGTCGGCAGTTTGGAAATGTCTTTAGCCGACAGGTAAATAACCTGCTCAACTTTTTGTTCTTGCGCCGCCATGCCTTGAGCGGCTGCAATATCCATCCGCAGACGTCGTCCGCCAATCATCCGCAGGACGCCATCATCCCATGCTTCGGGTGCCACGGGTGTGGTCTCGGATGGGCGCATCAGGACATTGCGAAATCCGCTTGCGCGCACACCCGAAGGGGCCAATGGGTCTGCCACCAGATCACAGGCGATGGTGCGCAGGTTGATCCGTGTGTTTTCGTTTGTAGTTTTGCCCCAAATACAGGTCACCAAATCAATGCGCGCCTGATGGGCTAACCGCGCCTGAAAATATGGAGTGTTTGCGGCCAAATCTGGCACAACAGGAACGATTTCAAAAAGTCCGGGCAGCTTTTGAATATAGGTGCGCAGAACCTCGGCAACGGCGCTATCGGGGCGCAGCCTGCGTGATGGATCAGCGGGCAAATCGATCAGACAAGTTATCGGCATGCCATCTCCGAGAATGGCATCCAGAACAGTTGCCAATCGAACAGCATCGGTTTCTTGGCCAATGTCGTCGATGATCAGGACCGTGTTCTGCGGCCCCGTCGCGGCGGCAAGCCCCCCGATATTTGACGCCAGAACAAGCGGCGTCGCGGTCCCCCACTTGAGGAATGTGCGGCGGCAAATCATGTCAGTTTTGAGTGATCAAAATTGAACCCGGATCGGGTGGAACGACCCCATTTGGCCAATGACCCGGTTGCCGCACGCCAGACCGCCCGGATGACCGAAAAATAGAGCAGCTGACGATAGAAGATCCGCTGAACGGGGATCAGCCACATCAAACGGCGGTCTTCCTTTGGATCAAGCTTAAAGGCGATGGCCACGGTCATAATCTCAAAAAACGGCAGCAGCAGATAAGCCAATAGAACTGATCCTGTCGCGGTGACAGTGCTGGCCTGTGCCGGGTCGCCCACTCCCGTAAAGAAGCCATAGATCATGATGATCAGGAACAGGTCCGCCAAGGGGGCCAAAAGCGGCATCAGATAACCAAAGATCGCAAGATCGGGTAATGAAACCAGACCAAGACTGCGGCCTTCGATAATCGCACCTTGATGTTTCCACCCGGCTTGCATCATTCCCAATGACCACCGCAGCCGTTGCGCCAGAAGGGCTTTTACCGTTGAAGGTGTTTCCGTTGTAGCAATGGCGCGTTCCTCATAAATGACCCGATAATCTGACCTCAGGACTGCCATGGTCATATCCGCGTCTTCGGTCAGTGTTTCGGTCGAGAAGATACCCGCTTCCATCACCGCGTTCGTCCGCCATGCACCAATGGCGCCGGGCACAACTGTGATTGCGTTCAGGTATTCCTTGGCACGCCGTTCAATGCTTTGTGCGGTGATATATTCAAGCGTCTGCAACCGCGTCAGTATATTTGTGCGGTTGCCAACCACCACACGTCCGGCAACGGCGCCGATCTCAGGGTCTTTGAAATGTTCAGCCAAAAGGCCAACCGCCTCTGAGTGGAGCTGGGAATCCGCGTCGATGCAGATAAACACATCGCTGTCCGTATCGTACAACGCCGCGTTCATTGCGCTGGCTTTACCGCCGTTGGCCTGCGAAATCACGGTGACGAGCGGATGATCCGCAAATGCCATCGCCGCATCGTAAGTGCCATCAGTGGACCCATCATCAACGACAATAATGTCGAAATCATCATACTTGGTTTCCAACACATATTCGATACACCGAGCGATCACATCGGCCTCATTATATGCCGGGATCACCACAGTGACAGATGGGGCATCGCCGCCCATTGGGACATGCGGTTTGCGTAATGCCGTAAGGATCAGCAAAACCACTGACCGCACAAGGCCGATCGCCAGCACGGTCCAGAAAATCAACTCAAGCACGGACCAACCACTGCCCACGGCCTGAAACGACAATTTGTTGAAAGTCGCGTTCAAACCATCCGCATCCGACAGCAAGCTTTGCGGGGACGTTTTGAGAAGGTCGGCCACGGATGTGAACACATATCCTTTGCTTTTGAGCGCCTCGATCACGATCGGTAGTGCCTTGACCATATGGCTTTGATCACCGCCACCGTCATGCAACAAAATGATGCCACCAGCATTTTCATCGACCTCGGTGATGATCCTTTTCGCCAAAACTTCTGGGGCTTGAACAATCCAGTCTTCGGGCACGACATCCATGCCCGTAATCACATATCCGGCACGTTCGAGCGGCAAAAGCGACGCGACCTGTTTAGAAGTCACGGGACCACCGCTGTGCATATACGGTTCACGGTACAAACGCATTTCCTTGCCTGTGATACCGTTGATCAATTGCTGTACGGAATTGACTTCAACATTGGCCCGGCCCGCAGAAATGTCACCCATGTGTGGGTGCGAGAAGGTATGTGACCCCAGTTCATGTCCCTCTTCCAGAATGCGCGTCACCAGCTCAGGAGATTTTAAGGCATTGTTGCCCAGCACAAAGAATGTCGCCGGGGTATTCGTGCGCTTCAGAATATCAAGCGTTTCTGGTGTATGTTCCGGCACGGGGCCATCGTCAAAAGTCAGCACAACCTTGTTTGCCGCACCTTGTCCGTAAAGCCGGACAACGCTGGCCTGCGGCATCTTTGGGAAAGTTACAGAAGTGATGCGGTCTGTTTGCGGATCAATCAAAACTTCACGTTGTCCGACGATCGGCATTGAAATTGGCGAGAGGAACGGCCCTTTGCCGATGCGATCAACGTAATTGGAAAAAACCACTTTGCTTAGGCTGTCGGCTGACAAAGGCCGCTCATGCCGCGCATGATCAAGCACTGCCCAGACGCCCGGATCCTCATAGCCAAGACCCCAAACGCCAACCGAAGCCACATTACGTTCTGTCAGCGACAAAAGCTGATTATGCAATGTTGTTGAATCAAGCATCCAAAGTCGGTGCTGAAATCCGGTTTCATCGACAAAAACCGCACGCGCATTGCCCGCTGCTGGCTCAAATCTTGGGGCTTGGCCCGCCTGCGCCATAGCAGACATTGCTTGCGCATATGGTATAGTGGCTGGTTTTGGCTGACCGGATTTCCAATCGACGGTAAATGTCCCCAGCGCGATCACCAGTTTCTCTGGCGCTACGATAGACTGCAAATCGGCAACGTGGCGATCAAACCACTGCGTTGCAGCAAGCGGCTGTGGCGTTGATCCGATCCAAGGTTCGCTAAATGCCTTGGCAATAACGACATCACTAAACCGATCTGCAATGATAAAATCAGTTCGCTTGGCTGATCCAGGCATCACAACGCAGGACTGAAGCCCGCGTTTATTTAAGCTCTGGTCCACCTGACCTAACAATGAAGCCAATGCTGGCGCGCCTTCATCTGACAGGCTGGTTACATCCAAGCAGGCGCCAATCACACCTTTGGACGGTGACCATTCATCGAAAAACCCGATCAGCGCCGATATCAACTCTGAACGTCCATCTTCAGTGCGGTATAATGCCGATGCATTCGCACCAAACACAGTTACCGGCAGTACTTCTACCGAACTCGAACGCTGCATTGCATATGTCTGCAGCGGCCTACGTGTTTCTGCGTTAGGAACTTTGAACTCAACCCCTTTTGGGCCGTCGAGCACTTCAAACCATTCTGGAACCAAGACATCGACAACATTACAGCTATTTTGCAGAGCGTTAATGCTCCAAGGCTGCGTGCTGGGTACAAAGCCATAAATACGACGCTTGGGCGCAGTTGTTTTTGAATTTGCCTGTGGATTCGTCGGCAAGCAACGGTACTCAGAAAACGTTTGCTGATGGTAAATATCAATAGCAGGCGCAAAGCCCACTGTTGAACCAGGTCCGAGCGGCGCGTCATATGATTGTGTTTGTATAAAGTGACCTTTGATCTGGCCAAGCTCGTCGGGAAGAGCGGCTTCCAATTGATGCGTGGATACCAGCCCGATCGAAAAAACGACGACCCATGCCATGACGGCAAGCAACAGCGTTAGACCTGAATACAGAATTCGCCCACGTCGGCGATTGCTTGGGTCGGAGAACACGCGGTCGGACAGGCCCCGCTGAGCCCGGGGGTCACGAAATGAATTGGTCGAATTGTTCAAATTTCGCTCCGGTCTGGCGTCACATTAATCTGCATAAATTGAGGCTGTGTTTATCTAAATTTTTTAGACTAAATTTTGGCAGGCTTTGGGTTCTTACCAATAAATTAACAAAATAGCGCAAAATCCCCAAACCCAACATGAGATTCTATCAATCACAATCACGCGAAACTGACGCAGTGCATTTTTCGTGCAACAAACAAGCGTCAAAACCTTGGTTAACCCATCCATAAGATGCGCGATCTCATTCTAAACCCGCAGCCGATGCGAGCTATTTCCCCAATAAAATAAGGCAAAAACTGACGTGATGGAATCGGTGGTTGGCTGACCCAAAGTGGTTTCAACTACTGGTTATTGTACGTTTCTAAATTGGAGACGGTCACTGCCTTCAATCCGAATTGATGAAATGGGCCACACCCCAAAATAGATGAATTTTATAGAATACAATCTCAGCTAGAACAGGGAATAGCCCTGTTCAAATGATTCTCTTGTTTAATCGTTCAAATCAAAGGCCATTTAGACGGCCGCGCTTCGCATAAATTTACCGTCCTTTTCCATCAAATTTGCTATACCGATTAACCGTTTCGCTACTAAAAATGGCAACAAGAACAAATAAAGAACAATCAGTTCCAAAATTTAAAACTTCTTCAATCATTGTCCTTCAATTTCAGGAAATCGCTGCGTCCTCGTCAGAGATCGCGTCACCAAATCTTACCTGAAAAAGGAACAATCGAGATGAAGTTTAGTCAGTACTTTCATATTTGCGCGCTTGCTGTTTTTGGAATTTTTGGCGCGAGCAACGCTATGGCAGAACAGCAATTTAGGGCCTATCTGACCGGGTACAGTTTTTGGGACAACACACCCAGAGGATCGAGTCAGATCGCTCGCCCTGTGGTACATCGGCAAGCTGGTGGGACAGGGACATACCGTGATCCGGTTACGCTTGCCGTAGGTCATGTCAAACATGGCGGACGCAGCGTCATGGATTTCCCCGCTGGAACACGCTTTTACATTCCCAAGCTGCAAAAGTACGCAATTGTCGAAGACCTCTGTGGCGACGGCAATACACCGCAATACGGCCCATGTCACAGCGGATACAACGGGCATGTCTGGCTGGATATATATGTTGACGGCAAATATGCTGGTGGTCGGGCTGCCGACCGTTGCATGCGCAGTCTGACGGGTGTGCAGACCGTTATCATCAATCCGCGTCCGGGACGGCCTGTGCATCCTGGCCCCATTACAGAAACCGGCTGCCAGCTTTTCTAATTGGATGACTACTGCGTTGCGCAACTAACAGCGGCGCGGTAGCTTTCTGTAGATGGGCGGAAAGATTTCAAACACTCAAAGTTGCAGCCACTGCTTTTTGCCAGCCATCGTATTTAGCTTTGCGCTCCTGCGCATCCATTTGCGGCTCAAACTGCTTTTCCAACGCCCATGAGGTCGCAAATTTTTCCATTGCTGGATATACCCCCGCATACATCCCGGCCAGCCAGGCTGCGCCAAGTGCGGTGGTCTCAAGCGTTTTAGGACGGTCCACCGGAGCGCCGATAATGTCGGACAAAAACTGCATGGCCCAGTCACTCGCCGACATACCGCCATCAACGCGCAGGGTTGGCTTTACGCCATCCGCCTGCCAGTCCTCTGCCATCGCTTCGAGTAAATCCCGGGTCTGGAACCCAACGCTTTCCAAGGCGGCCTTTGCCATTTCCGCTGCGCCAGAACCGCGGGTCAGACCAAACACTGCCCCCCTGCAATCTGGGTTCCAATAGGGAGCGCCCAACCCAACAAAGGCGGGCACTAAAATTACGTTCTGAGATGAGTCAGCACTTTGCGCCAGAGTTTGCGTTGCTCCGGCATCTTTGATGATCCCTAGCCCATCACGCAACCATTGCACCGCCGCGCCTGCAACAAATATTGAGCCTTCCAAAGCATAGGTCGGTTTGCCATCCAATTGATATGCAATGGTTGTCAGCAATCGGTTCTTCGACTGCACCAACGTGTCACCAGTATTCAAAAGCGCAAAGCACCCCGTCCCATAGGTTGATTTAAGCATTCCCGGCACGAAACATGCTTGGCCAACTGTGGCAGCTTGTTGATCGCCAGCCACGCCACAAATTGCGATTTCGCCCCCAAAAAGATCGGGTTTACAGCGCCCAAAATCAGCAGCGCTGTCTTTTACCTCTGGCAACATCTGCATAGGGATGTCCAACAGGTCGCATATATCTTTGCTCCACGCGCCGTTACGTATGTCATAGAGCATTGTGCGGGCGGCATTGGTCGCGTCCGTCGCATGCACCGCGCCCCCGGTGAACCGCCAGATCAGAAAGCTGTCGATTGTACCAAACAACAGATCACCCTTGATCGCCAGTGCCCGCGCACCCTCAACGTGATCCAGAATCCATTTGAGCTTGGTCGCGGAGAAATACGGGTCGGCAAGAAGACCGGTTTGTTCTGTGATCATCGGTTCATGACCCGCATCACGCAACGTGCTGCAATAGGCTGCGGTCCGGCGATCTTGCCAGACGATCGCATAAGAGATTGGTTTGCCAGTAGCCTTTTCCCACACGACTGTGGTTTCACGCTGATTGGTAATCCCGATTGCTGAGATTTGTGTCGGTTGAAGTCCTGCGTTTTGCAACGCTGACTTGCATGTCTGGAGCGTCGTGTTCCACAGGTCCTCGGGGTCGTGTTCGACCCAACCGGATTGCGGAAAATGCTGGGGGAATTCTTCTTGAGCGGTTGCGACTTGTTTCATGGCCGCGTCAAAAACAATCGCGCGACTGGATGTCGTCCCTTGGTCGATGGCCAGAATATATGTCATACGGTTTCAACCTTCCCTAAACTGGTAAATATTGGTTGCATTGCGCCATCTGGCCAAAGTCCTACTTTCTGTCCGTCGATTGGTATGCCGCGTTGATCGCAATCCCAACAGTTCACCCCGCCGCCAATGATTTTTTCACCCAAACGTCTAGTGCAGCAATTTCTTCAGCCGTCATTCTAAGGCCCAGCTTTGATCGCCGCCAAACGATATCTTCTGCAGTGCGTGCATATTCTTTTTCGATCAACCAAGTGACCTCGCGCGCGGTCAATGTCGCACCAAAATCTAAACCAAGGTCACTTACCGATTTGGCGTCACCTAATATTGCGAAAGCATCCGTTCCATACCCTTTTATCAACCGGGTGGCCCAGCGCGGAGACAAGAATGAATATTGAGCTTCCAGTTTTGAGATCAATGCATTCACACCATCAACCGCGAAATCACCACCGGGCAACGCCACCCCAGCTGTCCATGATGGTCCGGTCTCAGGAAAGAACGGCGCAATCTTTTCCAGCGCATTTTCTGCCAGCCGTCGATAGGTCGTAATCTTGCCGCCAAATACGTTCAAGATAGGTGCGCCGCCTGTTTCGTTAAGTTTCAGAACATACTCACGTGTCGCCGCCGTCGCAGAGCTTGCCCCGTCATTATAGAGCGGTCGCACCCCCGAATAAGTCCAGACGATGTCATCAAGAGAAATATCATTTTTGAGGTATTTCGATGCAAAATCAACCAGATACTTCTTCTCCTCCAACGTACATTCTGGCTTTTCCCACACACTATCATGGTCGGCATCGGTGGTTCCGATCAACGTAAAATCAGTCTCATACGGGATTGTGAAAATAATCCGCCCGTCTTCGCCCTGAAAGAAATAGCACTTGTCATGATCATATAATTTGCGCGTTACGATATGGCTGCCCCGGACCAGCCGCACCCCTTCGGTTGAGGTCACATGCACCTTGTTGTGAATGACATCTTCGACCCAAGGGCCGCCCGCATTCACCAACATACGTGCCTGCACAATCCGGCTGGCAATGCCATCTTTCGCGTCAAGCGTGACGCGCCAAAGACCATTAACCACCTCAGCCGAGGTAACTTTGGTACCCACATTGATCTTTGCGCCACGGTCCTGCGCATCACGCGCATTCAGGACAACCAATCGACTGTCTTCGATCCAACAATCGGAATACTCGAACGCCTTTTCAAACCGATCCTCAAGCGGCGCACCCTCAGGCGTGCCGTGCAATTGCAAGGATGTCGTCGCTTTGAGGATCTGACGCCCCCCCAAATTATCATACAAGAACAATCCAAAACGGATCATCCACGCGGGCCTGCGACCTTTCATCCATGGCATGATGATGCTTAGTAACTTCGACGCAGGCGTATCGCTCTCGAACCGCATATCTTTGTGATAAGGAAGCACAAATCGCATGGGCCATGAAATATGCGGCATCGCTTTAAGTAATATCTCTCGTTCCTTGAGCGCTTTTTGAACGAGGCTGATTTCGCCATATTCAAGATACCTTAGCCCGCCGTGGAATAACTTTGTCGAAGCGGAGGACGTGGCAGAGGCGAGATCATTCATTTCGGCCAACTCGACGCTTAACCCACGGCCAACCGCATCGCGCGCAATACCACAGCCGTTGATGCCGCCACCGATGATAAAAAGGTCAATTGTTTCATGATCACTTGCCTGATTCATCGTCGCCCTTTGCTGAATTTTCAAAGCCGCAAACTGAATGCTTGCGTCACGGGTCAGACCAACACTATATCATGGAAAGACTCAACAACGAATGTTCGTTTTCTTTCGTTTCAAAGCTAAAGTTCAAGTCTGAAAGTCAAATGGCCGCAAATTTTCGACAAAGTGACATATTGGAGCGCGCGCGTGCGGAGGGCAAAGTAACAGTTGATGATCTCGCTGCGCGTTACGATGTGACGGTCCAAACGATCCGGCGAGACCTATCAGATCTGGCGCAAAGCGGCCGTTTGGAACGGGTACACGGTGGTGCGATTGTCCCGTCCGGCGTAGTAAATATCCAGTATCAGGAACGCCGCAGGCTGAATGAGACAGGTAAGAAAAAGATTGCAAACCGTTGTGCACAAGCCATCCCAAATGGCGCATCGGTTTTCATGAATATCGGCACCACCACCGAAGCCGTCGCCCGTGAATTGATAGACCATGAAAACCTGCTGGTCGTGACCAACAACATGAACATCGCCACCATTCTTTCCGCCAACCGAAGTTGCGAGATTATTCTGGCCGGCGGTACATTGCGCCGTGCGGATGGTGGGATTGTCGGGGGTCTAACGGCGGGAATGGTCAAGCAATTCAAATTTGATGTGTCGGTTTTGGGATGTTCGGCGATTGATGCCGATGGTGATTTACTGGATTTCGATGGACAGGAAGTATTGGTCAGCCAAGCCGCGATTGAACAGTCGCGCAAGGTAATCGTAGTTGCCGATCACATCAAATTCCAACGCCAAGCACCTTTGAAAATCTGTTCTCTGCAAGATGTCGAGGCTTTGTATACGGATGGCCAGTTACCGGACGCTTTATTGACGGCTTGCCAGCTTTGGCACACGTCGGTTGAGGTCGCATAAGCCGATCTTTAAATCCACTAGACCGAAACCGGCAGCCCCTTTTCAAGCGAGAGCGCCGCGGCATCCGCCAGCAATTGTGCCCTTAGGCCGTCCTCAATCGAAGGATTTGGCGTGCTGCCGCTACCCACGGCCTGCACGAAATGGGTAATTTCAGCGAGGTAAGCTGCCTCATAGCGTTCGAGAAAAAAGTGCTGTGCCGGGGCGCGATTGAACCCGGCCCCCGACGCATGTTCCACCGTGTGTTCCAATATGTTCTCGGCACGCAGCATGCCCGTTGCGCCATGCACTTCGATCCGCTGATCGTAGCCATAGGTGGCACGGCGTGAATTTGATATCTGGCAAATTTTGCCACTTGCGGTGGTCAATGTAACCGCGGCCGTATCAACATCACCCGCAGC
>JBPOFE010000199.1:0-4874 GCA_051252035.1 Sulfitobacter sp. | reverse complement strand
ACCGCAACAACGCATGCCCAATAGGCAAACCGAGGCAGTGGGGTCAGAACGCCAAGCGTGCCAAAGGGCCCCGTCACGGTCGCCAGAGCCGTTACCAACCCCCAGACCGCAATCAGGCTAAACAGTGTGCGATTTTCACGAAGCGCGAATGACATCGGTTTCGGTTTTCCTGAATTTGGCGCAGCAGACGCGGCGTTCACGTATGCGCGCTTGGGGGTGCTGTGTCTTTTTGCCATGCAAGGGGCGACAAACGCAATGGAGTAGCCCCGCATGTCCCTCGACCCTCTCTTGAAGCCAGCCTTATGATTCAAGTCCATACGCTTTGCGCGGTGATTGCGGTTGGCGTGGTGATCGCCATATTCAGTATCAGACGCGGCAGCAAAGCCCATAAGGTGTTGGGCTGGACTTGGGTGATCGCCATGGCGGTCACGGCGATCAGTAGCTTTTGGATACATGAGATCAGGTTGATCGGCGCGTTCAGCCCGATTCACCTGCTGTCGCTGATAACCTTGGTCAGTTTGATGATGAACATACGGGCGGCGCGCACGCGCAACATTCGCGCGCATCAGCGGGGCATGAAATCGCTGGTTTTCGGGGCGTTGATCGTGGCCGGGGCGTTTACGTTTCTCCCCGGCCGGATCATGCATCAGGTGTTTTTAGGCGGTTAGGCCCTCGGGTTCGTCCAACCCATTAGCGCGACAACACGCAGTCACAGTATTGGCGAGCAGGCAGGCGATTGTCATCGGACCAACACCACCCGGCACCGGGGTGATCGCCCCCGCCACTGCGGCGCAGCTTTCGTAATGCACGTCACCAACCAATTTGGTTTTGCCTTCGCCTTTTTCCGGTGCGTCCAAGCGGTTGATGCCAACATCAATCACGGTGGCCCCTTCTTTAATCCAATCACCCGGCACCATTTCGGGGCGGCCCACGGCGGCCACAACGATATCGGCGCGGCGCACGACATCTGGCAGGTCTTTGGTACGGGAATGTGCAATCGTCACGGTACAGCTATCGCCAAGCAAAAGCTGCGCCATTGGTTTGCCCACAATATTGGAGCGGCCAATCACAACAGCATCCATACCAGACAGCGACCCGTGGTGATCGCGCAGCATCATCAAACACCCCAGTGGAGTGCACGGCACCATGGATTTTTGCCCGGTGCCCAACAGCCCGACATTTGAGATATGAAACCCATCAACGTCTTTGGCTGGCGAAATTGAATTGATCACCAGGTCCTCGTCCAGATGTTCAGGCAAAGGCAATTGCACCAGAATGCCATGGATTTCCGGATCATTGTTCAACCTATCAATCAGCCCCAGCAGATCCGCTTCCGGCGTGTCCACATCCAGCTTATGTTCAACAGACTTCATGCCAACTTCGACCGTCATCTTGCCTTTGGACCTCACGTAAACCTGTGACGCAGGGTCTTCGCCGACCAGCACCACAGCCAAACCCGGCGTGATGCCGTGGTCGGCTTTTAGCCGCGTCACATGTTCGCCCACTTGGCTGCGGACCTTGGCAGCAAAGGCTTTGCCATCGATGATTGTCGCTGTCATATCTTTCCTCTTTTCAATGCATAAGGCGGGGTAAAACCCCGCCCTACCATACATCCGTAGGGTGGGGGTTCACCCCACCATCCTTAGAACAATCCTTCGACGTCACCGTCTGCGTTCAGCTTGATGCTTTCCGCGGATGGTACGCGCGGCAGGCCCGGCATGGTCATGATCTCACCACAGATGGCGACGATGAAACCAGCACCTGCGGACAGACGTACTTCACGCACAGGCACAGAGAAGCCTGTAGGCGCGCCACGACGGTCAGGATCGGTGGTAAAGCTGTATTGGGTTTTTGCCATACACACCGGAAGGTTGCCATAGCCTTGGACTTCCCACTCTTTCAACTGGTTGCGGATTTTCTGATCGGCCAGTACTTCGTCGGCGCGGTAGATACGCTTGGCGATGGCTTCGATCTTTTGGAACAATGGCATGTCATCAGGATAGATCGGAGAAAAGTTCGCGCTGTCGCCATCGGCAATTTCCGCGACGCGTGTAGCGAGGTCTGCTGACCCTTCTGACCCCAGTTCCCAATGACGCGACAGGATCGCCTCAGACCCTTGTGACGCCACATAATCTTTGACCGTCTGCACTTCTGCGTCGGTGTCGGTGACGAAGTGGTTGATCGCCACGACCACAGGCACACCAAAGCTCTTCATGTTTTCGATGTGGCGACCAAGGTTGGCACAGCCTTTTGTGACTGCATCCACATTTTCAGTACCCAGATCGGCCTTGGCAACGCCGCCATTCATTTTCATCGCACGAACAGTGGCTACAACAACCACACAAGAGGGCGACAAGCCCGCCTTACGGCATTTGATATTCATAAATTTTTCAGCGCCCAGATCGGCACCAAAGCCCGCTTCGGTCACCACGTAATCGGCCAGCTTCAGCGCAGTTGTGGTGGCGATGACTGAGTTACAGCCATGCGCGATGTTGGCAAACGGGCCACCGTGTACAAATGCCGGGTTGTTTTCCAGCGTCTGTACGATGTTGGGCTGCATAGCGTCTTTCAAAAGCACAGTCATCGCGCCATCGGCCTTGATGTCGCGGGCAAACACAGGGGTACGATCCCGACGGTACGCCACGATCATGTCACCCAGACGGGTTTGCAGGTCTTCGAGGTTCTTCGCCAAGCACAGGATCGCCATAACTTCGGATGCCACGGTGATGTCAAAACCCGCCTCGCGGGGGAAACCGTTGGACACGCCACCAAGCGACGCGGTGATCTGACGCAATGCGCGGTCGTTCATGTCAACGACGCGGCGCCACACAACACGGCGGGTGTCGATCTCAAGCTCATTACCCCAATAGATGTGGTTGTCGATCATCGCGGACAGCAACGAATGCGCCGATGTGATGGCGTGGAAATCACCTGTGAAGTGCAGGTTCATTTCTTCCATTGGCACGATTTGCGCGTAACCACCGCCAGCGGCACCACCCTTCATCCCAAAGTTTGGTCCCAAGGACGCTTCACGGATACAGACGCAGGCGTTTTTGCCGATGCGGTTCAAACCGTCACCCAGACCCACAGTTGTTGTGGTCTTGCCCTCGCCCGCTGGGGTTGGGTTGATCGCGGTCACCAAGATCAATTTGCCGTCTTTGCGGTCCTGAATTGAGTTGATGAATGATTGGCTGACCTTTGCTTTGTCATGGCCGTAAGGCAGCAGATCATCTGAGCCGATGCCCAGCTTTTTGCCAATCTCTTGGATCGGTTTTTTGTTCGCTTCGCGTGCGATTTGGATGTCGGTCTTAAAAGCCATCTGAGAATCCCCTGTTGCCTTGATCGGCGATGTTGCTGTGCCTGTCATACAAGGGGACAGCCCCCGCACGAGGGCGCATTTCCGACATTTCCATCGCTTGATGCGGCGAGAGACCACAAGGGGCTTGGATTTTGGAAATTCAGAGGGCTACTGATGCGGCCAATGCGGCTGGTTCGGCACATGCAGACGCAGGGTATCACCGATTGCCAACGGACCTTCACGTTCGATCCACGCTGTCACACCGCGCTTGCCACGGGCTGCGGCCTTAAAGTCTTTGCCATGGCCTGGCATATCGTTCTCGATCTCGCGGGCAGGAAAGTTGCAGGGACCGTTTTCAACGTCCACGACAATTGTTGTGCCACGCTCCGTTTGCAGACGCGAGGCGGGCGGAAGATAGGTAAAATCCGGAATACCTTTAACGATCATCGATGCGCCCAGTTGGCGCGGGTCCAATGCCGCAACCCCCATGGTCTGCGCGATTGCTTCAAGTTCTTCAACCGACAGGATCGACAGTTGCCGCGTGTTGCGAATTTCAGTCCCCTGCGGGTGCTGCGCCTTGACACGCACACAGGAAGCGCGGGTCAAGCCGTTGTGAAAATCACCCTCAAAACCGGCATAACTGGCAAAGGCAGTTTCCAGCGGTTCGGACCGGATATTGGCGCGGTTTTCGGGCACTCTGCCAAGCCAAGTGATGGTTGCTATAAAATCTGTAGGTCGAAACTCTGCCACTGGTGTTCCTTACATATCGCGCTTTGCTTTACCGCCAGACTGCCCACCCCTGTCGTAAAAGAAAAGGCCCGGCGCGGGCCGGGCCTTATGATTTCTTATGCGTTTGTCCATCAACACATGGAATGGTTCAGGTTGACGGCTCAGGCTCCAATCCGCCAGAGGACGGAGGTGTTTTCTTGCCCTTGGCCTTTGGAATTGCTGTCACGCTTGGCGCGCTGCCTTCGTCAGATGAATCATCATCTGGATCCGGCGTAGGCGGCAGCCCCGCGATAACGCGTTTAATCTCTTCACCCGTCAGCGTTTCATATTCCAACAAGCCTTGCGCAAGGCGTTCAAATTCCTTGTTCTTCTTTTTGATAATATTGTAGGCCGTGTCATAGCCTTCATCGATGATACGCTTCACTTCGCTCTCGATCAGTTCTTTGGTCGCAGCGGAAACGCTAAAGCCCCCCGCCCCGCCATTGGCCTGATAGCCAGCAGCCGCTTCTTGATAGTCGATGTTGCCAACCTTATCAGACATGCCATAGCGCATCACCATCGCGCGGGCGAGCGCACTGGCCTGCATAATGTCGCCAACCGGACCGGACGACACTTCATCCGCACCATATTTCAAAATTTCAGCCGCCTTACCCGCCATGGTCATGGCAATACGCTGTTCGGCTTCATCCTTGAACATTTGCAGCTTGTCCATTTCCGGCAGGCTCATCACCATGCCCAGCGCACCGCCGCGCGGGATGATCGTGGCCTTATAGACCGGGTCACATTTCGGCAGGGTGATGCCGACAATGGCGTGGCCAGCCTCATGATAGGCAGTTTTTTCCTTTTG
>JBPOFE010000198.1:0-4923 GCA_051252035.1 Sulfitobacter sp. | reverse complement strand
CCGCCGTGTCGGTATGGTTTGTCGCCCCAGTGGTTTGCCCGATAGCAGGCACCCGCAATTCAGCTTTCTCAAGCAGAACATCCTGAACGGCAGTAGCATTCCCACTCTCGACAACAGGCCGCTTTTGATACCTACCTGCAGACGTAGCCCGTTCGGCTAAGACCGTCGTGGCGGTAATATGCGGCTCATCATTATTGTCTTCGGCATCTTCAGCTAAGGGAATTTCTTTTGGTTGATCGGTGGGTCGGCCGGGGTTGTTTAATGAGCTTTTTGACACGCCATTTATGAGGTCCCCATCCCTTACAGCATCAAAAACTGATTTGAAATTTGCAAGATTGCTCGCTTCAGCTGAGATAAAACCATCGCCGCTTACCTGCAAAAATCCAGATTGATTGTCCCTGTTTACCAATGGTTTGCCCGCGGTCGCGCTCTGATTTGCGGGTGGCGATGGTAATGGCTGCATGATCGACCTCCGGGAGTTCTTCTCCGATTTGGTCACTATCTGCGAACATCCTTACCGGTTGTTTACTGATCTCGGCGCAAGATCACAAAAGTACGAAGCAATTTAAGGACCCATTCATATGACATCAGTTTTATCAGTTGGATCTGCATTGCCCGTGGTTGCGAAAGACAAGGCAATGATGGAGGCCGCGCAAAGGCTGGAGGCGACTTTTCTGGCTGAAATGCTCAAGTCAGCAGGGCTTGGGCAAGCCAGCGAAGGCTTTGGCGGTGGCGCTGGGGAAGATCAATTCGGATCTTTCCTCGTGCAAGAACAAGCACTGCTGATGGTCAAGGCCGGAGGCATTGGTTTGAGTGAATCGATTTATGAAACACTAAAGGAGCGACAGAATGCCGGATAATAGTATCGAAATGAACTTTGACGCGCTTGATACATTGCTTGAAGCAGAGCGCGCAGCGCTTCTTGACGGTGATTTGGAAAAATTGACGGATATGCTGCCGCAAAAGGAGGCGTTGATTGATGCGTTGAACGGTGTCGTTCATACGGACATCCCGACGCTGCAATCGCTTGATACTAAGGTGAGGCGCAATCAGTTGTTGTTAGATGGTGCCTTGGATGGGATCAGAAATGTTGCACAACAGTTGGCGGTACTGCGTCGATTGAAAGGGTCACTTGAAACCTACGGATCCGATGGCAAGAAACACAACATTGATGTTGATATGGACCGCTCGGTCGAAAAGCGCGCCTAGATTGCGATCTTGGGCGTTTGAATAAAAGTCGGCCTAATCAATCGGCACAGATTCAGAGAGTGTTAAGGCAAATCCAGACATGGTGGCGATGCATCCGAGGTCGGGTGGCGCATCGTGATTAAACATAAGCGATTGCAAAAGTCAGAACGACATCCCGTCCAACCCCAGGGGGGTGGGACAACAACGGACGCGAAGCGTCAATGACTGAAGGAACATGCTTATGTCGAGCATTCTTACAAACAACGGCGCAATGGTAGCATTGCAAACATTGAGAACTGTGAATTCCAACCTGACCGATGCCCAGAACCAGATTTCGACTGGTAAGGAAATTGGTTCTGCGAAGGACAATTCCGCGATCTGGGCGATTTCAAAAGTGATGGAGTCAGATGTCGCTGGGTTTGACGCTGTGGCAAAATCTCTCAACGTTGGTGAAGCAACCCTTGGCGTGGCCGCTGCGGGCGCAGAATCGATCGTTGAAACGCTCAAGGAAATGGAAGCGCTGGCCGTTTCCGGTGGTAGCGAAACGGCTGACTTTACGAAAATTCAGGCCGATATGTTGCAAAAGGTCGCACAGATTTCTGAAACGATCGCGGCATCACAGTTTAACGGTGTGAATCTGCTTTCAACCGCCGGCGCAGGATTGAGCGTTGTATCATCGGTTAACCGCGTTGGGGTCGCACCTGCAACGATTGCGACAATCGATGTTGCCAATCTTGATTTTGAGGCGGGAATCGACACCGCGGGTATGACGGCCATCAGCTCTGCGGCGACAGCGTCAACCGCGTTTGATGAAATCCAAACGATGCTTACGACAGCGATTACCGGTGCTGCGACCATTGGTGCGGCGGCAAGCCGGGTTTCTGATCAGGGTGATTTTGTCGGTAAGTTGAGTAGTTCTTTGAAGTCAGGTATTGGCGCGCTTGTTGATGCCGATATGGAAGCTGCATCTGCGCGCTTGCAAGCATTGCAAACACAACAGCAGTTGGGTGTTCAGGCGCTATCGATTGCCAACCAAGCACCTCAGACGATCTTGTCGCTCTTCCGCTAAATCCAAAAATCAGGGGGGCAATAATTGCGCCCCTGAGACACTTTAGCGGGCCATACTAATTTATGTAAGGGATTGGCGTGAACACATCCTCCATGGCTCAGCGCGCCTATGCGCCAACATCGGCCCCGATCCGGTCGGAACGCAGCATTGAATATGATGTCATTGCGCGGATCACCTCACGATTGAAGACGGCCATTGAAAAAGGAGATCGTGTAAGGCTCATCCATGCCATGCATGAAAACCGAGAGCTTTGGCGTGTCCTTGCCATTGATGCTGCAAACCCAGAGAACCTTCTGCCGAAAGATTTGCGCGCGCGGATTTTCTATCTTGGGGAATTCACCAGCCATCATACGGGCAAGGTGATACGCGACAAAGTTTCAGCGGTACCGCTTTTGGAAATTAACACCGCAATTTTACGCGGGTTAAAATAGGGTCGAAAAAAATGAGCGGACTGATCTTGAAGCTGAGCCCGAAAGAACGTGTGTTGATCAACGGAGCTGTCATTGAAAACGGTGATCGACGAAGCCGTTTGGCGATCATGACACCAGACGCAAATATCTTGCGACTGCGGGATGCAATTCACCCTGAAGATGCAAAAACACCTGTGCGTCGTGCTTGCTTTGCCGTGCAATTGGTTCTGTCTGGCGACAGTGATCCTGACAAAGTGCACCTGTCGCTGCTGCGTCAGCTTGAAGAGCTCAGCCAGGTTTTTAGAGATCCAGACAGTCGCAATGCGCTTCAGGATGCCAGCGAAGGGATCATAGAACGGCAGCATTATCGCACGCTCAAAGCCTTGCGAAGCCTGCTCCCCCGAGAAGACAGGCTTTTGGCCATGAGACCAAATTGATGTTTCAGCCGATTATTCCAACTGTTGGTCTTGCGGGTTGGCGGTTCTTGCAGCGTACCTATGATACACAGTTCGAGGCGTTCACGCGGTCAAGCGAACTGCAACGCGACACTGAGTATTTTAGGAATAAGATTGCAAGCATCACCTCGGCAGAGGAGTTGGTCGCAGACCGCAGATTGTTGACAGTCGCCTTGGGCGCGTTTGGTTTGCAAGATGACATTAACAATCGCTACTTCATTCAGAAAGTGTTGGAAGAAGGCACGACCAACGACGACGCGCTTGCCAACCGTTTCTCTGATACGCGGTACGCCGAATTATCGGAGGCGTTTGGATTTGGTCCGTCTGAGTTTCTAAAAGTTGGAGAGCCAGATTTTATCTCGGCCATTGTTGTGCGCTTTCAGGCAAATAGTTTTGAAGTCGCGGCTGGTGAACAAGATGATGCAATGCGTGTAGCGCTTTATGCACAACGTGAGCTCGCGGAGCTTGCCAAGCAAGATAGCTCTGCGGATGCAAAGTGGTTTACTGTACTAGGGGATCCACCGATGCGGAAGCTGTTTGAGAAAGCGCTGGGTCTGCCAAGCTCAATTGGACAAATCGACATCGATCAGCAGCTTTCGACCTTTAAAGACAGGGCGATGTCGATCTTTGGATCGGACAGGTTTGATCAATTCCTTGATCCAGAGACCCGCCAAAATGTGATTACAAAGTATCTTGTGCGTGATCAGATCGACAATCTTGGGATTGGACTTACTTCTCATTCGATTGCTTTGACACTGCTTCGTTCATGATGCATCGATAACCGGACGCTGGGTACGCGTTGGCAGGATCCCCACTTGTTTCGCGCGGCGTAAGATAAGCTCAAGCTGCTGATAGCTGTGCTCACATCCAAGCGTTTCAACTTTACCCAAAAATCCATCAAGCTCGGGCCAGAGTGCAACTGCCTGATCAACTTCGGGATCACTGCCGTGGGTATATAAACCTGCTCGGATCATCATTGCGTTGCGGTCGTAAACACCAAGCATTTTTCGAGCTTGTGTGAGCAAAGCATTTTCCGCATCACTGGCCGCACGGGGCAAACTTCGCGATACGGAACGCAGCACGTCAATGGCGGGATAGCGCCCGCGTTCTGCAATGGACCTGTCCAATACAACATGGCCATCCAACACACCGCGCAGGATGTCGGCAATCGGTTCGTCCATATCTGAACCCGCAACAAGAACACTGAATAGCGCCGTAATGTTACCTTGTGGCCCCGCACCCGTACCGGCACGTTCACATAGCGACATGATAAGATGCGACGTTGATGGTGGATAGCCGCGCAGAACTGGTGCCTCCCCCGCAGCGACAGCAATTTCCCGATGCGCTTCGGCAAAGCGAGTGATTGAATCAGCCAAGAACAATACCGATTTTCCCTGATCGCGAAAATGTTCTGCAATCGCCATGGCGGACCACGCGCAGCGCCGCCTTTTGAGCGGGGATTGATCTGATGTCGCGGCCACAACAACGGTGCGTTTCAAACCTTCTGCCCCCATCACCTCATCAATAAAATGACGCACTTCGCGGCCACGTTCACCGATCATCGCGATGACAACGACGTCTGCTTCCATGTGTTTGGCCAAGTGTCCCAAGAGGCTGCTTTTGCCCACGCCAGACCCGGCAAAGAGACCGACGCGTTGCCCGCGAACAATCGGAAGAAAGGTATTGGTGACCGCCATCCCGGTACCTAACCGCGGGCCAAGCGCGCGCCGTTCGTTCGCCTGTGGCGGTGGCGTGCGCAAGGGGCGTGCGACCCGGCCACGCAAAAGAGGGCGCCCGTCCA
>JBPOFE010000197.1:0-4932 GCA_051252035.1 Sulfitobacter sp. | reverse complement strand
CAGGTGATTGCGCTGGGCCTGCTGCGCGGCGTGCAGGACACCCGCGTGCCAATGGTGTTGGCTGCCATCAGCTATTGGGGGATCGGCGTGCCGTGTTCCTATTTGTTGGGGTTTATCTTGGGCTTTGGCGGCATCGGGGTCTGGGGCGGGCTGGTCATCGGACTTGGTATTGCCGCCGTCTTGTTGAATGCGCGGTTCTGGGGCGTGGCGATCAAGACAGTGGGTGCTGACGCGACATCAGCGCGGTAGCCTCAAAAAACGTCACATCCGCCTTCGGTAATCGGTCCTGCGTGAACGCGGTATCTGGGTTTTGGTCGGATAATCACGGGTTGGACCCCGGTGATCTTGGCCATGCATTCGTTGGCGACCTGATTGCCTGCCTCACTGCCATCGACATAAATATCAAGCCACGGATAGCCTTCCCAACCGCTATGACAGGGGCCATGCTGCGGCTTGTTGCCATCACCACAAAGGTCTTCAACGATGGCGTATTTGCGCAAACGAGGCAGGTAAAACCGCGTGCCCGTCGGGAAATCCATAAACGAGCGGTCAAAGTAAATCGAATGCCCCACGGCCAAAGTGATGGGATCTTCATAGGTGCCGATACCCGCGGCCTCCGTATGAACCACCGGACGGGCAATCGCCGCAGAGGCACGCGGCGTGTTGTCCCAATAGCTGTAGCCGGTGACAAACACGTCCATCTGTTGTTCTTTGGGGGAGATGATCAGGTAAAGCAGGCCGACAATAACGGCCGTAAAGGGCAGATTTCTTCGCTTCAGCAGCATCTCAGAACCCTGCTTTCATCCGATGGCTGCTCACGTGTCACTTCTTGAGCAGCCGATCTGCCTTTTTGCGCACCAAGGTGCTGCGCAGATCGTGCATCGCGAGCAAAAGGTTGTCGGTAACGGCTTCAAGCTGTTCATCAGTGGCCTTTGACTGCACCCACTGTGTGGTCAGGTTCATGTAATCCACCGCGCGGTAAATGTCGTCGATGTCACGGTGGGCCAGCACCTGCATGCGTTCTTCCATCCATTTGTGGATGGTGTCCTGATCCTCTTGCGACAAGATGCGGTCGCCTTGCGGTTTGATCTCACCATTGCGGATGTTGACCATGGCGATCTGGTCCATCTCGATCCGGCGCTGACGGTTTTCGGTATCCACACGGAACACGGCGGCTCCATTTTCACGGACCCTAAAATAATATTCCGGTAACTCGCCCGCCATAAACCAACCCTTGTTTACGTCAATTTAGCACAAAACGCCTGTATTCGCGTACACGCCTCTTTCAAGGCCGCGTCCGAGGTAGCGTAGCTGACCCGGAAGTTTGGCGAAAGCCCGAATGCCGCGCCAAAAACCACCGCGACCCCGGTTTCTTCCAGCAAAGCTGTGGCAAACACTTCGTCATTGGTGATTTTTGTGCCTGCGGCTGTGGTCTTGCCAATCAGGCCCGCAATGGAGGGATAGACATAAAACGCCCCGTCCGGCACCGGGCATCGGATGCCTTCGGCGTCGTTTAGCATCGACACCACCAGATCACGGCGCCCCGCGAACAGCGCGTTGTTTGGCGTGATAAAGTCCTGTGAACCGTTCAACGCCTCAACCGCTGCCCATTGGCTGATGGTGCAGGGGTTGGATGTGCTTTGTGATTGCACCTTGCGCATCGCACTGATGAGCTTTTCAGGTCCCGCCGCATAGCCGATCCGCCAGCCTGTCATCGCATAGGCTTTGGACACGCCATTGACTGTTAAGGTCCGGTCGTAAAGCCGTGGTTCAACCTGCGCAGGGGTGCAGAACTTGAAATCATCGTAATACAGATGCTCATACATATCATCGGTCATCACCCAGACATGAGGGTGGCGCATCAACACATCGGTCAGCTGCCTTAACTCATCCCAAGTATAACCTGCGCCTGTAGGGTTCGATGGCGAATTAAAGATCAGCCATTTGGTCTTGTCGGTGATCGCAGCTTCGAGCTGATCCGCGGTCAGTTTGAAACCGGTTTGGATGGATGCTTCGGCGATCACGGGTGTGCCGCCCGCCAGCAACACCATATCCGGGTAGCTGACCCAATAGGGGGCAGGGATGACGACCTCATCGCCTTCGTTCAATGTCGCCATAAGCGCGTTATACAGGATCTGTTTGCCCCCGGTGCCAACGCTGACCTGTGCGGGTTGATACGCCAAGTCGTTGTCGCGCTTGAATTTGGCACAGATCGCTTGTTTGAGCTCGGGAATGCCGTCCACTGCCGTGTATTTGGTCTTGCCCGCCGCAATCGCGGCCACGGCGGCGTCCTTGATATTTTGCGGCGTGTCGAAATCCGGCTCACCTGCGCCCAGACCAATAATATCACGCCCTGCGGCCTTTAGCTCCGCCGCCTTTTGGGTCACGGCAATGGTGGGGGACGGTTTGACGCGGGCAAGTGTTGCAGACAGCAGTTCCATTGTGACCTCAGGTTGACTATGTGTTCGCGCACACTCATAGGGGGCACCCCCGCGCCGATCAAGGATGTTCGGTGTCAGTAAGGAGATGATGATATGACAGATGGTATGGATTGGTACGGCCCTGACGTGGCTACGTTTGGTGACCGGGTTGCGGCAGCGCGTGAGCAATCAGGCATGACACAGGCGGTGTTGGCCAAGCGATTGGGTGTGCGTGTGTCCACCATGCGCGATTGGGAGGACGACCTGTCCGAGCCCCGCGCCAACCGCCTGTCACATTTGGCGGGATTGCTGAATGTCTCAATGATGTGGCTGATCAACGGTGAGGGCACGGGCGTAATCAGCCCTGATGAAGGCGCTACTGTATCGGCGGACATGCGTGAAACACTTAATGAAATGCGGGTGTTGCGCGGCGAGATGCTAAAAAATGCTCAAGCTGTCGGGCGTCTTGAGAAGCGGATGCGCCGGATGATGTCGGAAAATTCTGATGGCTGAAACAAGAGAGCATCGGGTCAAACGGCTCTATATGCGATCGATCCGGCGTGGCATCAAAGAGATGGACTTGATCTTGTCAGCTTATGCCTCTGATCGCTTGGCTGGCATGGATGATGCGGGCCTCACACTTTATGATGCGATGCTGAACGAAAGCGACCATGACCTGTACCAATGGATCACCGGGCAGGTCGTCACACCCGACCCCTATGGCGCGTTGATTGCCGAAATTCAGGACCATATCGCAGGCGCGCCGCGCTGATCCTTCAGGTTTAACGAAATATTCTGATTTATTCGCCATTTTCCGTCCCAGCAAATGAGTCGGAGAGTATGAGAATGAGCATTCAAGAACCCCTTGTCCCAACCCTGCACAACAAGGGTTTCATGGTCGGATATCTGGAGGCGCTGTCGCTGGTTGAACGCCTGCATCGGCTGTTACTCGACGTGATCAAAGATGAATTTGAACGGGTAAACGTTTTGGAGATCAACGCGGTTCAGGCGCTGCTGTTGTTCAACATTGGTGATAACGAAGTCACCGCCGGGGAATTGAAAAGCCGGGGATATTATCAAGGCAGCAACGTCAGCTATAACCTGAAAAAACTGGTTGAAATGGGCTATATGCACCATCAGCGCTGCGAAATTGACCGCCGCTCGGTCCGGGTGCGGCTGACCGAAAAGGGTCGCCATGTCCGTGATGTGGTCTCAGACCTTTTTGCCCGCCACGCGGATGGTTTGGAAAACAAGGGTGTGCTGGGGCACGAAGGGATTGCTGATATCACCACGTCCCTGAAACGCATGGAACGCTATTGGACCGATCAAATCCGCTATATTTACTGATCAACAACTTGCGAAAAAATCAGGCTTTCCAGTTCTCTGAGCAGCTTTTGTTTCATGGCGCGGGCATAGTCGTTGAATCCGATGGCGGTGTGCACAAAAGCGTCAGGGCCGATCATCACCTCGGCCCGGAAGTAGGATGACAATTCGCCAATCTCGGCCTGCCTGATGTCACCGATGTTTGGATCATCCACACCAATAACCAACCCGTTGATGGTAATACCACTTGCCGCGATCTGGTCGCGCACATCACGGGGGCGGGGGCCAAGGTTTGATTTGCCATCCCCGGAAATATCCAGCGTGTGTTTCCAGCAATCGGGTTGCTGCGCCAGAAATATTTGCCCCAGACGCATCGCAACCCCTAAGGCGGTGCCGGGTGTTGCGTCACGGCGCGTCGTTTGGCGCAAGGTTTCGATCACAATGTCGATGCTGGCGTCGGTTTCAACCCGCGTCCAAGGCACGACAATCATCTGATCGTTCGGCCCGCTCCATTCATAAATCATCAAGGCCACGGGCGCCGCTGGCATCGACAGCAGTTTCTCGCGGACCTCGGGCGCGTCTAGTGCTGATGCGACGCCGCTCATCTGCAAGCGATATTCCCGCGCATCCACGGACCCCGACACATCCAGCCCCAGCGCCAATGCCTGCCTGCACTCTGCTGCATATGACATGCCGGGCAGGGCCAAGGCAGATATCAACGCGGCGGCTCGGATCATCCGGCATTTCCCAAAGGCTTTGTGTCAAAAGGTGCAGGCAGCAACCCGATCGTCGGCGGTGACAGTTCACGTTCCAGCTTGATGCGCATGGCGCGGGTGTAATCTTCAAACCCATCCGCTATCACCATAAACGCCCCAGGGCCGTGCAGAATCTGAGATTGGTAATAGGCAATCAACCCAACCTCACCTTCAAAGTCTGCCCCGTTCACCACCAACCCGTTGACCGTTACTTCATCAAACGGAAATTCGCGGTAGGCAACAGCGGGCTCAAAACCCTCATTGTTTTGCCCATCCCCTGCCATGTCGATGGTGTGTTTCAAACATGCCGGGGCCCGTTCCAACATCTTCGCGCCAAACCCAAGCGCATATCCCATGGCGGTGGGATAATCGCTATGACCACGGGTGCTGTTTGCGATGGTTTCTGCCGCTGTGACCAAGGTTGCCCGGCTGTC
>JBPOFE010000196.1:0-5054 GCA_051252035.1 Sulfitobacter sp. | reverse complement strand
CCGTCCCTGATCTTAACGATCTTGGCTTGATGATGTTTGGGGATTTCATAGGGCTCAGTTGCGGAAAACCCAGGGCTCGCAATCAGTGCAGCAGCGCCCGTGGTCAATAGGGTACGGCGGGTAATGAGTGACATTGAAAAATCCCCTGCGATGAAAAACATTTGATCGTAGCCTAGCCTTTCGCAAATTCCGGCGCAAATCGGAAAGGTTATGTCGTGTGCAGGGAATGAAAACGTAATAAGGCCCCGATGTTGCCATCAGGGCCCTATTCTTATGGTAGAAAGCGTTGGGGTAAGAACTTATTCCCCGGCTTCTTCCTCTTTCTTCACTTCTTCGCCAGTTTCCTGATCAACAACTTTCATCGACAGGCGCACCTTGCCGCGATCATCAAAGCCAAGCAGTTTTACTTTTACTTCCTGACCTTCCTTCAACACGTCGGAAGGGTGGTTCAGGCGGCGGTTTTCGATCTGGGACACATGGACCAAACCATCGCGCTTGCCAAAGAAGTTCACAAAGGCACCGAAATCGACAATCTTGACGACTGTCCCGGTATAGATTTTGCCTTCTTCTGGCTCTGCAACGATGGAATGGATCATGTCGTAGGCTTTCTTGATCGCTTCGCCATTCGGGCTTGCGATCTTGATGATGCCTTCGTCATTGATGTCGACCTTGGCACCTGACACTTCGACGATCTCACGGATCACCTTACCGCCAGACCCGATGACTTCACGGATCTTGTCGGTTGGGATCTGCATGGTCTCAATACGTGGCGCATGCTCAGAGAACTCCGCAGCACCAGACAGCGCTTTGTTCATCTCTCCAAGGATATGGATGCGGCCCTCTTTGGCTTGCGCCAAGGCTTTTTCCATAATCTCTGGCGTGATGCCTGCGATCTTGATGTCCATCTGCAAGGATGTGATCCCGGCTTCTGTACCGGCCACTTTGAAATCCATGTCGCCAAGGTGGTCTTCGTCACCCAAGATGTCAGACAAGATCGCGTATGATCCATCTTCTTCAAGGATCAGACCCATCGCAACACCGGCAACCGCTGATTTCAACGGCACGCCCGCGTCCATCATCGACAAGGAACCACCACAAACCGACGCCATGGAAGACGACCCGTTGGATTCAGTGATTTCTGACACAACGCGGATCGTATATGGGAAATCAGTCGACGCCGGCAGAACCGCCTGCAACGCGCGCCAAGCCAATTTACCATGACCAATTTCACGACGACCGGGAGGGCCCACGCGACCAACTTCACCAACTGAATAGGGTGGGAAGTTATAATGCAGCAGGAAGTTGGATTTGAAGTTACCATGCAGCGCGTCGATGAATTGCTCATCATCGCCCGTACCCAGCGTGGTCACAACCAAACCTTGAGTTTCGCCACGTGTGAACAAAGCTGAACCGTGGGTCCGTGGCAGGATGCCAGTCTGTGAGACGATATCGCGGATCTCATCCGTTTTACGGCCATCAATACGCTTGCCCGTTTTAACCACGTCACCGCGCAGGATCGATGCCTCAAGACCCTTCATCGCGGAACCCAGATTGGCATCGGCCAATTGTTCTTCGCTCAAAGCGGCTTTGATCGTTTCGCGTGCGGCGGCAACAGCGGCGGTGCGCTCTTGCTTGTCAGCGATCGCGAATGCGGCGCGCATTTCTTTTTCGCCCGCTTTTTTCACGGCCTTCGATAGATCAGAGTAGTCAACAGGCTGGAAAT
The DNA here is from genome assembly GCA_051252035.1 of Sulfitobacter sp. Taxonomy (GTDB): domain Bacteria; phylum Pseudomonadota; class Alphaproteobacteria; order Rhodobacterales; family Rhodobacteraceae; genus Sulfitobacter. Next base: position 3,331 of record JBPOFE010000196.1, on the reverse strand, counting down.
CAAACGGCTCTTTCGCCGCGTCTTCGGCCAGATCAACGATCAGATCGATAACCGGCTGGATTTGCTCATGTGCGAATTTCACCGCACCCAGCATTTCTTCTTCGGTCAACTCATATGCTTCGGATTCGACCATCATCACGGCGTCTTTGGTGCCAGCAACAACCAGATCAAGGCGTTGATCAGGGTTCAAGCGCAGGTCCTGCATGTCGTCGATTTCAGGGTTCAGGATGTATTCACCACCCTCATAACCGACGCGGCATGCGGCGATTGGGCCCATGAACGGCGCACCGGAAATGGTCAGCGCGGCAGAGGCGGCGATCATCGCAACCATATCCGGGTCATTGACCAGATCGTGCGACAGCACGGTACACATCACCAGAACTTCGTTTTTGAAGCCAGGGACGAACAGCGGGCGGATCGGACGGTCGATCAGACGGCTTGTCAGCGTCTCTTTTTCCGTCGGGCGCGCCTCGCGCTTGAAAAAGCCGCCGGGAATTTTACCAGCAGCATAATATTTCTCGTTGTAGTGAACGGTCAGCGGAAAAAAGTCCTGTCCGGGCTTTTGCTGACGTGCGAACGTCACGTTCGCCATAACGCTGGTTTCACCCAACGTGGCAATCACAGAACCGTCTGCCTGACGGGCCACTTTGCCAGTTTCCAGTGTCAGCGTCTCTTCGCCCCACTGCATTGATTTTGTCGTTACATTAAACATCTACGTTTCCTGTTTCGGCCCAGATTGGGCCATTTGCATAGGGGCCGTATTGCCCCTGACTCCGGTATCTTTGTTTTCAGCGCTGGAGTCCGGGCGCTGGCTTTCAGATTGCGCGGGCATACAGTGTTTTATAGGGGATGGGAAGGGTAGGGTTGCGGGGTGTGTGCTTGTTCGCTTGAGGTTGGGTGCGGCAGGTTAAATTGACTGCATTCTGAGTTTTACAACACATGCATAGCGTCGGTTTCGTCTGTCTAACTGCGAGATGAAATATATCACCTAATAGCTGGCGAAGCTTGGGACGTGGGCTTTTCCATTCTCTGGGCTTGAACCAATGGGAACTCTGCACACCCTAACGAGAGCATATAGCGGCTTTGCGCCGGCGGAGATTGCTCAACCTGATGGCAACGCTTCTGTCCCGCATGACGCCAAAGCATCTTGCGCGTTCATTTGCATGCGCAACAGCAGATCGAATGCTAGGCGAGCCTCACTCTCTGAAAATCCGCTGAACAGAACCGCGTTTATCCTCTCGTGGAAATCGGCAAGGTGGTTCAATCCGCGTCCCTTGCGTGTCAGGGTCGCGACCATGACACGGCCATCAGTTTTGTGTCGCTGCCGCGTCAGCAATCCCCGATCTGCCATCCTATCAATAATACGGGAGGTTGCTGGCAGACCTGTGCCGACGATCTCTGAAATAGCGCCGATACTTAGCTCTGTTTCCCGCCAAAGGCAGGATAATATCACCCATTGGGCGAGCGACAGGTCATAGGGATCAAGCATCTGTTGGCACAGCGCATTCATGCGCCCGGTGGTGAAGTTAAGCTGCCTGCCGATAGAACTTGGTGATTTCATTTTTGTTGCCATGTAAATCAAAATGCGGTTTACTTTACATGGCAACATTTACGACGAGACGGACGCGGTAGCAATATCGCATGTCTTGCGTCCCCTTAATTTGGAAGAAGGTTACACAAATGGCAAAGAAAGTTCTTATGGTCGGTTGGCATCCATCTGTTGTTGATTATTCGAAATATCCGGGATTTTCAGAGGAGAAACTGGAAGCTGCGCTTAGAAGGGATGAGCAAAATCTGAAAGATGAAGGATATGATGCAGCGATAGGATTTATCTTCAGCGGGGAAACGGCCACAGATCAGTTGGTAAAGCAACTCAAAGAATCGAAATACGACGTTATTTTGATCGGCGCGGGTGTTCGGAAAGATGACGACCACTTTCTTGTTTTTGAAAAGCTTGTGAATGTCGTCCATGAACACGCCCCTGATGCACGGATCGCTTTCAACACAGGCCCTACTGATTCAGATGTGGCGGTGCGCCGATGGGCATCGTGATCGACATTCGCGGGTCGTTTCCCCTCTGGGCGACATGAAAAAACCGCCCCCTGTTGCCAGAGCGCGGTTTCAAATTTGTTAGCAATGCAACGGCGGTTACCGACGCAGGCCCAGACGCTTAATCAAATCCTGATAACGGGCCTCATCTTTGCCTTTGACATAGTCGAGCAGCTTGCGGCGTGTTGCGACCATTTTCAAAAGGCCACGGCGACCGTGGTTGTCTTTTTTGTGGGTCTTGAAGTGTTCTGTCAGTGTCGCGATGCGTGATGACAAGATGGCAACCTGTACTTCTGGCGAACCTGTGTCGCCTTCTTTGGTGCCAAAGTCCTTCATGACTTTTGCTTTTTCTTCCAGTGTAATCGACATCGGGGTCTCCTTTATCGGAAAAGTTAAAATGAATGGCGCAGGCCGGGATGTCGTCCAGCACAGGCCCGTGGAGGCATCACAGGCTGACCGGAATCAGCAGGTGATGGGCGCGTATAGGAACATTGCGCAGAAATGGCAAAGACTTAATGCAGGCAGGCTTTATCCGGAAAGCGCTTAAGCCGCGATCAATCCGCTGGCAAATGCCGAACTGAGCGAGATCAGCGTAATGTCGGCCACATCAAGCGAGTTTGCGCTTGATACATTGGCGACGATCACATCACCCATGACAATGTTCACATGGTTCGCGTTGTCAGGGTCGGGTACAATCGAAATTTGAGGTGCTTCACTTTCTGCGTCACTGTCGTCCCAGACAAACAACAAGGTATCATCGGCAGATGTAAAATCTGTAATTTCTGCCGCGTGATCTTCATCAATCCAATCGCCTAAAATGAATTGGTCGGACCCGTTGCCACCGCTGACCGTATCATCACGGCCTGTCAGGATCACATCGTCGCCGCCGCCGCCATTTAAGTAATCGCCACCGTCGATATCCTGAATTCCTGCTGCTGTATCATGATCATCGACGATACCGTTCAGGGTATCATTACCCCAGCCGCCGAATAGTGTATCCTGCCCGACACCGCCATCAAGGGTGTCGCTGCCCAAACCGCCCTGAAGCGCGTCGTCACCTTCATCACCAAAAAGCTGATCATTCCCAGCAGACCCTTGCAGGGAATCATTGCCGTCATTGCCGTTCAAAATGTCGGCGCCGTTGTGACCAATGATGCTGTCGTCGCCCTCGTTACCGTAAATGTCATCGGCACCGTCATTGCCATGCAGGGTATCATTGCCTTCGGCCCCATGGATATCATCATTGCCTGCCGCGCCATCAATCAGATCATCGCCACCATAG
>JBPOFE010000195.1:0-5076 GCA_051252035.1 Sulfitobacter sp. | reverse complement strand
ATTGAAACGGTTGAAACATCACAACGCCGGACCGAAGCAGAAGTCACGCAACGTGCCATTGCGTTGGCCATTGTTGCGGTCAAAGGCGAAACCCGCGATCATGAACTGGGTCAGGCGCTGATTGTTCAATTCGATGCAGGTGATTTTTTTACCCCCGCAGAACGCGCATTTATGATGAACGCAGCCCCCTCGGATCAAGACTATGTTGATTTCACCTGGCGCTACGAAGGTGCCGCTGTGATGCTTTGGGCGCTGGGTGTTTTGGACAGGCTGCCGCGCCCTGATAGGACTGCGGATGTGCCAGGTATTGCCGTCATCCTGCGCGATCTTGGTACGGACGGGCTGCGCAAGGCCGCCCGCTTGCGCCCGCAATCTGAACTGCTGGATGCCGCCGACCTCATCTACCGCACCAACTGGGCCGTGGTCGACGCGCGCCTCAACAACCGCGATGCCCCGGCGGGTCTGGATGCCAGTGTGGTATATGAACGCCATTATGCGCTCAATTGGCTCATCGGATATGGCGGGCAGGCATGGGATGATATCTCAACCGATACCTAAGCGTCAGGCCGCAAGCCTTTGCATTGCCACGGCCCGCGCACTGCCGTATTCATCGCCCTAAATAGCCAGCAAAAAGGATGCGCAGCCGATGTCCCGCATCACCCATATCGCCCTTGATGACGCGAACCTGCCACCGCCGACGCCCGAGATCGAGCAAGAGCGTAAAGTGGCGATGTTTGACCTGTTGGAAGACAACACATTTGTCTTGCCCGCGCGTAATGATGTCGCTGTGCCACAGGGGCCTTATCACCTCGGCTTGTCGATCCGTGACAAACGGCTGGTCTTTGATGTGAATACGGAAAGCGCGGAAAAAGCGGCTGAGTTCCATCTGTCACTGGGGCCGTTTCGGCAAGTGGTAAAGGATTACTTTCAAATCTGCGAAAGCTACTTTGAGGCGGTCAAGAAATTGGCCCCAAGCCAGATTGAAACCATTGATATGGCCCGGCGCGGCATCCATAACGAAGGCAGTCGCGTGCTGCAGGAACGTCTGGAAGGCAAGGCCGAGATTGACGAGGACACTGCACGTCGCTTGTTCACCCTGATCTGCGTTCTTCACTTCGGGGGCTGATTTTGACGCAAGACCTGCCACAATCCATCCTGTTTTGTTGCGATCACAACGCGGTCCGATCGCCGATGGCCGAAGGCATCATGAAAAAATTCTATGGCACCGACGCTTATGTGCAATCGGTCGGTGTCAAAAATGACCTTGAAATCGATGGCTTTTCCATCGCGGTCTGCGCCGAGATCAATGTTGAGTTGAGCCGCCACCGCTCGCGCAGCTTTGATGAAATGGAACAATGGGGCGACGACCTGTCATCTTTTGATCTGGTTGTGGCGCTCAGCCCCGCCAGCCAACGCCGCGCCCTTGAACTCACTCGGTTTTTTCACCTGACGGTCGAATACTGGCCGATCCTTGACCCCACGGGCCTCGGCGAAAACCGCGAGGCTAAATTGACCCAATTTCGCGCCGCACGGGACCAGATCACCAGCCGTTTGGTGGAACGCTTTGGCCCCCCATTAGAAAGTCTATGACCATGAGCAATATCGTCAAAACCTATTTCGATGCCTTCAATGCGGGCGATCTGCCGGGCATGTTGGCGTGCTTGTCCGATGACGTCGCCCATCACGTGAACGAAGGCAACGTGCGCGTTGGCAAACCCGCGTTCGAAGCGTTTTGCACCCATATGAACCGCTGTTACCGCGAAAACTTGACCGATATGGTGATCTTTGACAGCCCCGATGGCAAACGTGCGGCGGCGGAATATACCGTCAATGGCACTTATATCGCGACCGACACGGGTCTGCCCGAAGCACGCGGCCAGACCTATAAAATCCCCGCCGGATCGTTCTTTGATCTCAAAGACGGCAAGATCACTCGCGTCACCACGCGCTACAACCTGAATGACTGGGTGGCCCAAGTCTCGTAATTTACCACAATATGGCGACAGCTTCCCTCCAGACCCGTAGTCTCACAGGCCCCGCGCTTGCCGCCGCCTTGCCCGACATCGCCCGCCTGCGCATCGCTGTGTTCCGGGATTGGCCGTACCTTTATGATGGTGATCTGGCCTACGAAGAAAGCTATCTGCAAACCTACCTGGACAGCCCGCGCGCCATTGTGGTCGGGACCTATGATGGCGATGCCTTGGTCGGGGCCAGCACCGGGACGCCGCTGGCGGATCATGCCGATGATTTCTCCGCCGCACTCGCGGCCACAGATCTTGCACTCGATCAGATATTCTATTGCGCTGAAAGCGTGCTGTTGCCCGCCTACCGGGGCCGGGGTGTTGGCCACCAATTCTTTGACGCCCGCGAAGCCCACGCCCGCCAGTTGGGTTTCACGCAATCCTGCTTTTGCGCCGTGGTCCGTGCTGCGGATCATCCGCTGCGCCCCGCGGCTTATCGCCCGCTAGATGACTTTTGGCGCGCCCGTGGCTATGCGCCCCTGTCGGGTGCGATTGCCCATTTCACATGGAAAGACATCGACCAAGAGGCGGAAACCGCCAAACCGCTACAATTCTGGATGCGCGATCTCTGACCACTTCGATTTCTTTCAAGAAATCGCAAGCACCCGCTCAGGTACTGCCACAGGCCGCCGCCGCATTCTGGCCAAAGGCTTTCCACGCCAGCCAGAACCGTTCATTGCTTGGATTGTCGGACTGCCGTGTTTCCTGCGCCTTGTGCGGATCCTTGAAGAACTTCGCCCCGCGCCGCTGATCGCTCGCGTCCAAAGACTGATCCGCCACCGCCTGCACACAGCCACAACGCGCCGGCGTCGCCTGTTTGCGGTTGGCAGACACACAGGCCCGATGGATCGGCCCCGTTGCAAACAGCACGGGCTGCGGGCTATACCCACGATTTGCCGCATCGCTTGAATACCGCGAGCCACCACCACAAGCCGTCAGGCCCATCAGCGCCACGCCCGTCACAAAATATCGTATCATTGTACCTGCCTCGTTACCCGTGGACCGTGGAGTTTGCCCCTTGGTGGTCCGGTTCTGCTCTGGCCGGAGTATGCCGGATTTGTGGAGAGGGGGCAATTCACGTTTGAGGGGGGAATTGCCTAACGCTAATTTGTTGCCCGGCCATCACCCCAATCACCCGTCCGTGCCCGTGGCACGGACAGCGCCGACCGCCCCCGTCACGCCAAAGGCGTGCTTACAGCACGACGGCTGGCGCTTCGCTTCGCCCGCGATCAGGCGATGTCCTTTGGATGGAAGTGCGGCAGAGGGATGCGCCTCTCATATTACCCACAGAAGATAGGCTATCCACTCATCAATTGTTGTGGATATGCTCTGTAGTATTCCTGCTATCTTGGGCCAATAAATTGCACTGGCGCTGCCGGCAGCGCCCGCCAATACAGCCTTGGTATGATCATAGGCTGTGTCTTTTACCAACGTCCCAATCTGCGCGGCCGACATGCGAAACCGCGAAGCAAGAACGCCCAGCCTTTCAGGGTCGGGTTTAGGGGTCACCAATTCGCGCTCAATAGCACCGATATCCGCCCAGATTATTTCGGGTATTTGGGTAAGCTGTGCATCTTCGATAGGTTCCGGTGGGCGGTTGTGTCCCATCTGACCATGACCGGGCGACACGTTGGCCAACTGGTGTTCAAGTTCCACGATTTCTTCACGCAGACGGTACGGCACGCGGATGCCATGGATTACCTTGGCGATATGTTCAGGGCCCTTACGCCAGTCTTCATCGGGTATCAGGGCGACATCGCGCTGAAGGTTCCAGTTAAGCGGCGTGCCGTCGAGAAACCCCTGGTACCAATCTTGCCAAAACTGCCAATTGGCCCCTTCGTTTTGCAGCAATGTCCAGAACTCACTAAGCGATTGATTGGTTGGTGAGGGAACGGGCGAACCATGCCATAATTTTCGATGATAAATCTCGCTGACCTGCGATATGTCCTGAAGGGCATGTGCATCAATAGAGACCGGCGCACCCGCATACCGTTGTAGCAAGCTGAGCCCCTTGGGTTCATGATCATCCCAGATGTCAAACGTGCCTTGAAGCACACGCTTTAGCGCCTCACGCTGGCCATCTCCGCCTCGCGTTGGGCTTATGGCTCGAGCTTCGGGAAAGGATATCAGCGCCCCAAATATCGCCCAAAAGTGTTCACCAGACAGTCCCGGCATACTGGTGCCAGCCAACCGGCCGACACGCTCGACGTCGTGTGCGGCCTGTTCTCTGCTGATACCTAATTCCCTGTCGTCCAGAACATTGCTAGCCGTACAGACGATCAAACATCGAAATGCGCGCATCGCGATGTCTTCGAACCGGACATCACGGTCTTGCCATAGGGTATCCTGTTGGCTGGTCAGATGTGGCAGTGCCCTCAATGCACTTCTGATTGCCACCGCGCGTGCGTTTTGCAGGTCGGCACCATCTATCCAAACGCCGAGTGACCTGTTATCGATTATATCACCTTTCACTGGCGATCTTGCTCCATGTTCGGTAAGGACAACAGTCCACCTTGACCAACCCCCAAAACCCCATCATATCCCCTTCATGACACCACTTTCACACATCCGCAATTTCTCCATCGTCGCGCATATCGACCATGGTAAATCCACGCTTGCTGACCGCTTGATCCAGTCGACCCACACCGTGGCCGACCGGGACATGAAGGAACAGATGCTCGACAGCATGGACATCGAGCGCGAGCGTGGCATCACCATCAAGGCCCAGACCGTGCGGATCAATTACACCGCCGACAATGGTGAGGATTATGTCCTGAACCTGATCGACACCCCGGGCCATGTTGACTTTGCCTATGAGGTCAGCCGCTCGATGCGCGCGGTTGAAGGGTCGCTGCTGGTCGTGGATTCAACGCAAGGCGTTGAGGCACAGACGCTGGCCAATGTCTATCACGCCATCGAGGCGGATCACGAGATTGTTCCGGTGCTCAATAAAATCGACCTGCCCGCGTCCGAATGTGACCGGGTGGCCGAACAGATCGAAGATGTGATCGGCATTGATGCGTCGGAAGCCATTCAGGTATCGGCCAAGACCGGG
>JBPOFE010000194.1:0-5098 GCA_051252035.1 Sulfitobacter sp. | reverse complement strand
GCCGCGATCCTGATCGAAGGCTCCCGCGCCAATCTGGCAAGCTGGGGTCACGGCATCCATTCCGGTATCGTTGCGCATTATGTGTTGGCCTATGGCACCGAGGAACAGAAAAAACGTTGGCTGCCCAAGATGGTGTCGGGTGAATTGGTCGGCGCGCTGGCGATGACGGAACCATCTACCGGATCGGACGTTCAACGGATCAAGACAAAAGCCATCCGCGATGGTAATGCGTATCGCCTGTCTGGCCAAAAGACGTTTATCACCAACGGACAACACGCCAATCTGATTATCGTGGCTGCGAAAACCGACCCGAATGAGGGATCCAAAGGAGTGTCTTTAGTCGTGGTCGAGACTGACGGTGCGGACGGCTTCGCGCGCGGACGCAATCTTGATAAAATCGGGTTACATGCCGCTGACACCTCCGAACTGTTCTTTGACAACGTTGAAATCCCACCTGAGAACATTCTGGGTCAGGAAGAAGGTCAGGGTTTCTATCAAATGATGCAGCAACTGCCGCAGGAACGCCTTATCATCGGCTGTGGTGCTGTGGGCGCGATGGAAGGTGCGGTCGAACGCACCATCGCATACTGCAAGGAACGCGAGGCGTTCGGCGGGCCGTTGACACAATTCCAGAACACACGGTTCAAGCTGGCCGAATGCAAAACCAAAACCATGGTTGCACGCGCCTTTCTTGATGCGTGTATCGCTGACCATTTGCGCGGCGCACTCACCGTCGAAAAAGCTGCAATGCAGAAATACTGGCTCACCGATACCCAAGGGGATGTCCTAGACGAGTGCCTGCAATTGCACGGCGGCTATGGGTTCATGCAAGAATATGCCGTGGGTGAAATGTGGGCCGACGCCCGTGTGCAGCGCATCTATGGCGGCACCAATGAAATCATGAAGGAACTGATCGGGAGGTCGCTATGACGAAGCGATGCCGCACCCGACGCCAGCGCCGCGCATCGGTATTTGTAAAAGGGTGAAATGAAAAAGCCTTCTTTCCTTTCACCCTTTCTTAAATACCTAACCGAAACAGAGATAAGGAACCGAAAATGACGATTAAACTCCATTGTTTCGGCGAATCCGGCAACGCCTACAAAGCCGCATTGGCGCTTGAGCTTTCCGGGCTCGATTGGGAACCGATCAAAGTTGATTTCTTTGGCGGTGAAACCCGCAGCCCCGAATACCGCAACAAGATCAACGAGATGGGCGAAGCGCCGGTTTTGGTTGACGGTGATTTCCGCCTTAGCCAATCGGGGGCGATACAGGAATATGTCAATCAAAAGTCCGGCAAACTGGGTGGCGCTAATTTGGAAGAGGACTACCAGATTCTGCGCTGGGTTTTGTGGGACAACCACAAACTCAGCTCTCAGGCCGGAATGACACGGTTCTTAATGAACTTTCTGCCCGAAGATAAGCGACCCCAAGAGGTCATCGCGTTCATGCAGGGACGCCTTAAAGCGGCCTATGCCGTGCTCGATACGCATCTAAAAGGCCGCGACTGGATTGTGGGCGAGAACCTGACCAACGCTGACATCGCTTGTTGTGGCTATCTGTATTATCCCGAGCCCTTCGGCTTTGACCGCACAGAATGGCCTAACATCGACGCATGGCTCACACGCCTTTCTGAAACACCGGGCTGGAAAGCCCCCTATGATCTGATGCCCGGTAGCCCCGCTGACCGCGCCTGAAACACGCCTAAAAACGGAGAACTCACCATGACTGAAGCCTATATCTATGACGCCATCCGCACCCCGCGCGGCAAGGGCCGCAAGGACGGCTCCTTGCACGAAGTGACGTCCCTGCGCCTCTCCGCGGTGACGCTGAACGCGCTGAAAGAACGCAACAACCTTGAAGGCCACGCGGTTGAGGATGTGATCTGGGGCAATGTCACACAAGTGATGGAACAGGGCGGCTGTTTGGCGCGCTCTGCCGTGTTGGCGTCTGATCTGGACGAGCGCATTCCTGGCCTTGCGATCAACCGTTTCTGCGCCTCCGGTATGGAAGCGGTCAACCTTGCCGCCAACCAAGTACGTGGTGGTGCTGGCATGGGCTATATCGCAGGCGGTGTTGAGATGATGGGCCGCGTGGCGATGGGCAGCGACGGCGCGGCAATTGCCGTGGATCCGACACTGGCGATGGAGAAATACTTTGTGCCGCAGGGTATTTCGGCGGACATCATCGCCACCGAATATGGTTTTACCCGTGATGAGGCGGACCAGCTTGCCGTGCGTTCGCAACAACGGGCGAAAAAGGCTTGGGATGAAGACCGCTTTAAGAACTCCGTGATCACCGTGCGTGACCAGAACGGTCTCGAAATTCTGTCGCATGACGAATACATGCGCCCGCAGACAGACATGCAGTCGCTTGGTAGTTTGAACCCAGCGTTTCAGGCGATGGGCGAAGTCATGCCCGGTTTCGATAAAATCGCGTTGATGAAGTATCCGCATCTTGAGAAAATCAACCACATCCACCACGCGGGCAATTCATCGGGCATCGTTGATGGGGCCGCCGCTGTGTTGATCGGTAACAAAGAATTCGGCGAAAAGCATGGATTGAAACCGCGCGCGCGCATCCGTGCCACGGCAAAGATCGGCACGGATCCGACGATCATGTTGACCGGCCCTGTCCCTGTGACCGAAAAAATCCTTGCCGACAACGGGATGAAGATCGGCGACATCGACCTGTTCGAAGTCAACGAAGCCTTTGCCGCCGTGGTCATGCGTTTCATGCAGGCATTTGATGTCGATGAGGACAAGGTCAACGTCAACGGCGGGTCGATTGCCATGGGCCATCCTTTGGGAGCCACCGGCGCGATGATCATCGGCACGCTGCTGGATGAGCTTGAGCGCGCTGATAAAGAGGTCGGCATGGCCACGCTTTGCATCGCGTCCGGCATGGGTGCCGCGACCATCATTGAGCGCGTGTAATGAGCAACCAATCGCATCCCTTTCATGGCATTGCGGCTTTGGCCGCTGAGCGTGGGCTGGACCTTGAGATCAAGGTCGAGAACGACGGTGACTACATACGTTTGTATCAAGACGCACCACCGCTGTTTTTCAAATACCGCCCCGACCCGAGCGATCCCTTTGACCGCGACTATTTCCAACAATCAAAGCGGATTTTGTTGAGCGAAGAGGATTGCGCGCATGGCCCTGATGTCACGCTGGCGCTGATTGAACAGCTGCTTGAGAAATTCGCCGACTATACGCCTCGGCGCACTTGAACACCCCAAAACCGGGAGAGAATTTATGACCGATTTTACATCAAAAACTGACACCGATGGCGTCGCCATCATCACATGGGATGTCCCTGAAAAATCCATGAACGTCATGTCGTTCGATGGCTTGCAGGAACTCAATGATCTGGTGGATGCCGCTCTGGCTGACGACGCCGTCAAAGGTGTGATCATCACCTCAGGCAAGGACGGTTCTTTTGCCGGGGGCATGGACTTGAACCTGCTCGCCAAGATGAAAGAAGACGCGGGCGATGATCCCGCGAAAGGCCTGTTTGAAGGCACCATGAAAATGCACCACATGCTACGCAAGATTGAGCGTGCTGGCATGGACCCGAAAACCAACAAGGGCGGCAAGCCGATCGCTTCCGTCCTGCCTGGTACTGCTGTGGGTATCGGTCTGGAACTGCCCTTGGCTACGCACCGCATCTTTGCCGCGAATAACCCCAAGGCGCGGATTGGCCTGCCAGAAATTATGGTTGGTATTTTCCCCGGTGCCGGTGGCACCACGCGCTTTGTACGTAAAATGGGTGCAATGACCGCGTCACCGTTCTTGCTTGAGGGCAAACTGGTATCGCCGGACGCGGCGGTGAAAGCGGGTATCATCGACGAGGTCACCGATGATCCGATGGCCGCCGCGCATGAATGGGTGTTGAACGCCAAGGATGCCGATCTGGTCAAGCCGTGGGATGCCAAGGGCTATAAAATGCCCGGCGGCGCACCCTATCACCCGGCGGGTTTCATGACATTTGTGGGTGCCAGCGCCATGGTCAACGGCAAAACCCAAGGCGTCTATCCGGCGGCCAAGGCGTTGCTGTCCGCGGTATACGAAGGTGCGATGGTCGACTTTGACACCGCGCTGAAAATCGAAGCGCGGTGGTTCACCAATGTGCTGATGAACCCGTCATCGGGCGCAATGATCCGGTCACTGTTTTTGAACAAGGAAGCCTTGGAAAAAGGCGCGGTGCGCCCTGCCGATGTTGCCGATCAGCGTGTCAAAAAGCTCGGTGTATTGGGCGCGGGGATGATGGGGGCTGGCATCACGCTGGTATCTGTGCAGGCGGGCATCGAAGTTGTGTTGATCGACCAAACGCAGGAAGCCGCCGACAAGGGCAAGGCCTATTCCGCCAGCTATTTCGACAAAGGCATCGCGCGCAAAAAATCAACCGAGGAAAAGAAAGCCAAGGCGCTGGACCTGATCACCGCAACCACCGATCTGGACGCGCTGAAGGGCTGTGATCTGATCATTGAAGCGGTTTTTGAAGACATGAAGGTCAAGGCCGAGATGACCAAAAAGGTCGAAGCGGTTATTCCCGAGGATTGTATCTTTGCCTCCAACACTTCGACCTTGCCGATCACCGATCTGGCAAAAGCCAGCAGCCGCGATGACCAATTCATCGGCATCCACTTTTTCTCACCCGTTGAGAAAATGCTGCTGGTGGAGATCATCAAAGGTAAACAAACGGGCGATCGTGCTGTGGCCAAGGCGCTCGATTTTGTGCGCCAGATCCGCAAGACCCCGATTGTCGTCAACGACGCGCGGTTCTTCTATGCCAACCGCTGTATCATCCCCTACATCAACGAAGGGGTGCGGATGGTTCAGGAAGGCGTCGAACCTGCGTTGATCGAGAACGCTGCGAAACTGGTCGGCATGCCGCTGGGTCCGTTGCAGTTGATGGATGAGACATCCATTGATCTGGGGGCCAAGATCGCGCGTGCCACCAAGGCGGCGATGGGCGATGAATACCCCAACGACGATATCGACCCGCTGGTGTTCTGGATGGAAGACGAAGGGCGTCTGGGCCGCAAAGCCAACGCAGGTTTCTATACCTATGACGACAAGGGCAAGCGCGGATTGCT
>JBPOFE010000193.1:0-5296 GCA_051252035.1 Sulfitobacter sp. | reverse complement strand
TGATCCACGGCGGCCTCAATCGCACCTGTGTCCGTGACCTGCTTCATGCCTTCGGTCTCGACAATCTCGGCCGGGTCGCGCCCTGTGGTGTAGGTGATTTCGAACACGTCTTTGGCGATTTTGCCTGAGATGGCATCAGAAGCGATCAGGTCGACGATGCCCCCCAGATGTGCAGGGCTGACCGGGCTTTCGGCGATGTCTTTTTCGTCTTTCTTAAGGCGACCGAAGAGTTCGTTGATCACCCAGTTCGCGGCCATTTTGCCATCGCGGCCTTTGGCGACGGCCTCAAAGTACCCAGCGGAATCCAGATCGGCAGTCAGGACGGAGGCGTCATAATCGCTCAACCCGAAATCACCCATAAACCGCGCTTTCTTGGCATCGGGCAGTTCAGGCAGATTGGCGGCGATATCATCAACCCATGCCTGTTCAATTTCTAGCGGCAACAGATCGGGGTCGGGGAAATAGCGGTAATCATGCGCTTCTTCCTTGGAGCGCATGGACCGGGTTTCCTGTTTGTCGGGATCAAACAGGCGGGTTTCCTGCACGACCTCACCGCCGCCTTCGACGATGGCGATCTGGCGACGGGCCTCGACCTCAATCGCTTGCTGGATAAAGCGCATGGAGTTCATGTTTTTGATCTCGCAGCGGGTGCCAAGGTGGCTGAAATCCTGTGTTTCGACGTATTTCTCATACTGACCGACCCGTGCAATGGACACGTTCACATCGGCGCGCATCGCACCGGATTGCATGTCGCCATTACAGGTGCCGAGGTAGCGCAAAATCTGGCGTAGCTTGGCGAGATATGCAGCGGCTTCTTCGGGGCCACGGATGTCGGGGCGGCTGACGATTTCCATCAGGCAGACGCCAGTGCGGTTCAAGTCTACGAAGGACATGTTGGGGTCCATGTCGTGGATTGATTTGCCCGCGTCCTGTTCCATGTGGATGCGTTCAACCCGCACCAGACGGGCTGTGCCATCGCCCATTTCCACCAGCACTTCGCCTTCGCCAACAATCGGGTGATAAAGCTGTGAAATTTGATAGCCTTGCGGCAGATCAGGATAGAAATAGTTCTTGCGGTCAAAGGCGGATTTCAAGTTGATCTCGGCCTTCAGTCCCAGACCCGTGCGCACGGCCTGTTCGACGCAATATTCGTTGATCACCGGCAACATACCGGGCATCGCTGCGTCCACGAAAGCCACATTGGAGTTAGGTTCGGCACCGAATTTGGTGGAGGCACCGGAAAACAGCTTGGCGTTTGAGGACACCTGCGCGTGCACTTCCATGCCGATGACCAATTCCCAGTCGTGCTTGGCCCCGGCAATCACGCGGGGTTTCGGGGTGTCATAGGTCAGGTCAAGCATGGGGGCCTCGTGCGCAATTTTGATCTGTTTGGTCTTAGATCAGGTGCCAATGCGCTGCAAGGGTATGTGCGTGCTAGCCGGCCACAGCCACGGGGCCGGTATCGGTAAACACGATCTTTTGGCCCGATGAGATTTCGCGTTGAAACAGCGATGAGATGATGCGCATGGCATCCGCGCGGCCAGATGCGGCAAAACGTGAGGGGGAATGGACCCGCAGGTTGTTGTCAAATCCACGCGCGGCATGGGCCCAGATCATTGGGTGCAATTCGGTCAGATGTTCACGCACGATCCAACGTGCGCAATCAGCGATCTGGGTGCGGACCTGATCGGCCTCATCATTGCCGGAAAAAGTCTGACCAACGGCGTTGGCACAATAGGCCGCCATCAGGTTCGCGGTGTAGGGATCAGGGCGGCGCACCAAGATATCACGTAATCCTTCGATAAAGAACGGCAGGTCCAGATTGGCGCATGCCTGATCATCGCAGGTGATCGCGTCAAACATCACCCACGTATATCCGCCAGCGCCCCAGACTTCTTGGGTGCGCGACGCGGTGCGCCGTGCCTCAAGTTCCAGTTCCTGATAGCTGCCCCACCAGCGCGGCAACAGATAATTGCCCAAGGCACGCATGGAGCGGGGATTGGATGGGTTCAGGTCAATCAACGCTTCATAGCGGTCGGCGACGCTTTTGCGGCTTTGATGTTTGCAGCCAACCAAGGCACAGCATGCTGCGGCTAGCAGGGGCGAATCCAACTCTTGTCCGCAGAATGGGGCCAGAATATCGCTGGCGCGATCGAAATGTGCCGCGAATGCTTCACGGTTACGTTGGGGCAGTTCGACTTCCCAGCCGTTGCCACGCCACGCCCAGCCAATGTCGATATGGGCCTGGGCCACGATTGCGGCGATGACGTAATTGTCGGGAAAGTCGGCCAGCACATATTCAAGCGCCTCAATGCCAGCCATCAAGGGGGCGTCCTGCGGCGGGCTGCCGCCATCGACGAGGGCATGTTCGGCCGCCAGAACCACATCCGCGCGTGCGCCAAAGGCGATCAAATCGGCGATGGGCATGGCACCGGGGGTCATCTCGCGGTTTTGATCCGCGTAGTAGACGATTCTTGCAATATCGTCCCAGCGTTCCTGACGCGCAAGGCGTTGACCATTGCGCTGATGCTTGTCGCGCAGCATTTCTTCGGCGGTGGGATCGGGGCAGTTGATATGAAGCAATGTCCCAATTGGTGCCGCATTCTGATCCGGCTTTGGGACCGGGCGGCGGCGCAATGGAATCGCCAAATGAGCATCTGCCGCCCGATCATCGCTGTGGTCGGGCTTACTATCAATGGGGTGGTTGAGTGCTCTTTTAATAAGATTATTCAACAGCTTCATGTTGGGTGTCCAAATGGCTAACTCGTTCTTATGCCGACATATATGCTGCTCGTTTGGGGCGTAAGCGTGGCAAGGGCGCGGTGATATCGCGAAAATCATGCACCTCTAGCGTGTATGGTCAGAAGAATGCCGCATTTGGGCGGCATTGGTTCCCAAATCGATACGATGCGTGGCGATCAGGCTGGTTGTTTCGCTGAAAGGTTGTGGAATCGCGTCTTCCTTGCCAAGTGTTCACAAATCCCTTCATAGTATGGCGATGAAACACTTGATTTTGGGGGTGGCACTGGCGGTGACGTCGGTGCCTGTTATTGCAGAGACATCAGGCGCCTTGCGCCCACCCGCGAAACGAAGCCAAATCACACAACCTATAGATGATCAGCTGCCGCAATCCACACTGCTGGCCAAAGCCGCAGTTGGTGGGGCAGAGCAGGGCGCATCAACGGCGTCGGATGCACAATTGGAAATGGCATCAAATGATGCGGCCCCAATTGATCTGACACCAACCCTACCCAGATTTTACACCGATATACGGCCCCCGGTGCGCAGTGGCGCTGTGCCGCGCACCCGGTGGCAACATATGCGCGGTCACGCAGTTTGGACCCGCGCGGCGCTTTCGGCGCTGAAAGATCATGGGCAACCTTTGGTCGATTTGGTACCGCGCGATATCGACACATGGTGCCCTGCATATAAAACCGGCACGGATGAAGCGCGTCGGGCGTTTTGGGTCGGGTTCATGTCGGCCTTGGCCAAACATGAAAGCACGTACAAGCCATGGGCCGTCGGCGGCGGCGGGCGTTGGTATGGGTTGTTGCAAATCCTGCCCGGCACTGCGCGCGGCTATAAATGCAATGTCGGCACGGGACAGGCGCTCAAGAATGGTGCCGCCAACCTGAGTTGTGCGGTGCGCATCATGGCGCATACGGTGCCGCGTGACGGTGTCATTCACGGCTATAAAGGCGGCAAGGGGCGTGGTGTGACGGCGGATTGGGGCCCGATGCACAGCAAGGCCAAGCGCAACGATATGGCGCGCTGGTTGCGGCGGCAGAATTACTGCAAGCCGCTGAACGCCACGCGGCCGCAGTCACGTCCTTGATATCATTGCAGAAGCTGAAAGTGATGGCGCTGGGTTTTGACACTTAGGGCATTCAGCGCATCCTCGAACGCCTGATGCGGCGGGGTGCATTCAAACGGCAGCCTTATCTTGCGCCCGCTGGTCAACACGGCTGTGATCCGCACGGAAAAATCGAGCCTTGTGTCAAGGCGGACATGGTCGATCTCTGACAGTTCCAACGTGCCGTGGCGGCGTCCCGAAAACCAACTGAGTGTGGTGTCATCAAGGCGCAGCCCGGCCGTTGGGTTACAGATCAGATCGTAGATAGCAGGCAAGGTGAAGGCCGCCAGAAATGCCATGATCCACCACGCCGCATCCAGCCAAAGCCAAGCGGCGATTAGCACCGCCCAAATTGCAAATACGACCAGCAACGTGCGAGTGCTGCGGGCCTGTTGTTCAAAGACAAATGGTTCACTCATTTCAGGCGGAATACCCGAGCGAGATCGGCAAGGGCTTCGGATTGGCGGGTGCTGGGACCGCCGGCGCTGCTTTCGGTGATGTCCTTCAGGATCGCCATGAGATCGTTAAAATACGAGGCACCATCCAATCGGTAGAGTTTCTTGGCCAAACGTGGAAACGCCTGCACGGGTCCATGACATTCCTCAACGAACCAGCGGCCCAGTATGGTGATTTCCTGTGCGGTGTCTGCATCCAGATTCAAGTGCTTGCGCAAGGACACATCCATTTGTGCGCGAGCGTCAGAGGTCGGTAGATCGTCCATTTCCAGAAACGCCACCGCCAGCCCGCCGATTGCCAGCTTCGGATCATCAATGCCTTCGACGGGATGTTGATTGGCCCGCCTGCGAAACCCAAAGCGTCGCGCGGCATTTTTCACATCTGACGCGGCCCCGATCAGGTCGCCCGCGATATCGGCCCCGCGTTTGACCCGGTTCATCCAGATATAGGCGGTGATTGCGGCCCCGATCAGGGCGATGAGAATGGGCATGGGGTACTTCCTTTATCTGCCGCCACTGACGGTGAGCGTTGATCCGGTGACATAACTCGCCTGATCTGACATCAGCCAGATCACCGCATTGGCAATCTCATCCGCGGTGCCAGCGCGGCCCATTGGTGTTGTCACGCCGAGGCGATCAGCGCGGCCGGGCGCGCCACCTTTGGCGTGAATGCCAGTATCGATCAAACCCGGAGCCACCCCCATGACGCGAATACCGGAAGCGGCGACTTCATTGGCCAGCCCTGTGGTAAACGTATCAATCGCGCCTTTGGATGCGGCATAGTCGACATATTCATTGGCGGACCCCAGACGTGCTGCAACCGAGGACAGGTTGATGATCACGCCGTGGCCCGCTCTTTCCATCCGCCGCACCGCTTCTTTGGCCACCAAAATAGCCCCGATGACGTTGACATCGAATATCCGGCGCAGGCGGTCGTGGTTCAGGTCAGTCACGCGCGATGCCGGGGCGACAATACCTGCGTTGTTGA
>JBPOFE010000192.1:0-5338 GCA_051252035.1 Sulfitobacter sp. | reverse complement strand
AGCGCCCCAGATCAGCGCCAGCATCAGCAGTGTTTGGCTGTCTGTCCCTGCCCCGACCCCGGCCAGCAGCAATGGCGACAGATAGCTGTGGCCAAGGTTATAAGCTGCGGCTCCTACCCGCGGCCCTGCAAGGTATCCCAGCATGAAGAGATCGGGTGCCAACAAGAGCGCCACAAACACCCACCATGCGCCCCCGATTTGGCCAAAGATGAGGCCACAGATGATCGCGATCCCCGCCCCTTCGAGATGCAAGATGATACGTACCGGGTTTGATCGAGCGACAAGACGGTGCGGCATGATGTGATCTGTGGTCATTGGGTTTCCTTTGTAACGGGCAACAAGACCATCCCATGTCAGCTGCTTGAAACAAATTGCCTAAAAGTGAATAGCCAGCTAACATATTTTGATGAGCATACTTTTGCGGTCTCTTGACCACATTCCAGCGTTTCACGCGGTCATGGCCCACGGCAGCCTGAGTGCGGCGGCGCGGGCCTTGCGGATGGCTCAACCCACGGTCCGGCGTCATGTCGAAGCGCTGGAGGCAGATCTGAACACCCAGCTTTTCAGCCGCGCTGCCAATGGTTTGACCCCCACCGCGATGGCGCTGACCTTGATGCCGATGGCGCAATCGGTGCTTGAGGAGGCCGCCGCATTGCACCGGGCTGCATCCGCCGAACACAATGCCTTGGACGGGGTCGTGCGGCTGACCAGCAGCCGGGTTGTTGCCGCCCATATCCTGCCCAGTGCTTTGAGCCGGATTGCGGCACAGGCACCCGGGATCAGGTTTGAACTGGCCGCAACGGACGTGGCAGAAAACCTCGCCCGGCGCGCCGCTGATATAGCGATCCGGTTTACGCAACCTACGCAGCAGGCGTTGATTGCAGTGACCCTTCCGGCCGTTGAAGTAGGGTTGTTCGCGGCGCCAGGTTTTGCGCCAGTTGCGGATATCAAGGCGTTGACCAACGCACCGTTTATCGCGGATGATCATGAAGACATTATCCTGCCGGGTTTGGCGGCGGCGGGTCTTCCCGAACTACAGAATATCATATTGCGCTGCGATGATCCGTTGTCGCAGATTGCCCATATTCAGGCGGGCTTGGGTGTGGGGTTGGTGCAGGTCAAACTGGCCCGACGGTTAGGGCTGAACCGGGTCTGCCCACAGGTGCGCCACGACATGCCCGCATGGCTGGTTGTGCATGAAGATCAGGCCCAGATCGCGCGCATCCGGTTTGTGTATGATCATCTGAAGGCCGCTTTGCCGGAACTGATGTAAATCCGCTTGCCGGGCCGGGCCGACGCAGGCAGGATTTCATGACCCATCTGGAGGTAACGGCCATGACCCACGACAACCGCATCGACCTGATCCGACCTGACGCCCCTGCTTTGGCGCAACGCGGTCCTTACCCTGTGGGTGTGCAAACCCATACCTTGGACATCGCGCAAGCGGACGATCTGCCCGCGCGTAAATTGACATTAGAAATATGGTATCCGGCATCCGAAGCCGCCACGCCGGGTACGATCTATCAAACCATATGTCGCGACGGTGTGACACCGGTTGAATATGCCGGGTCCGCCTGTCGCGATGCGGCCCCCGCGATGGACTTGCGCGCACCGCTTATCGTCCTGTCGCACGGCTATCCCGGCAACCGTTATCTCATGTCGCACCTCGCAGAGAGCCTTGCCGCCAAGGGCTATGTCGTGGCGGCCCCGGATCATCTGGGCAGCACCTATGACGACCCGCAAGCCTTTGGCCTGACGCTGCTGCACCGTCCCTTGGATCAGCGCGGGGTGATCGACGCGGTGGCAGCTATGGGTGGCGCGTTGGGCGCGCTTGTCGACACATCAAATGTCGGTGTCATTGGCTATTCCATGGGCGGATATGGCGCGCTGGTGTTGGGTGGTGCGGGTCTGAGCGCGGCGGCGTTGACCTATGCACAGGCCCCTCAAGACGGCAGTTTGGCCCGGCACCGCGCGGGCAGCCCAACACATCAGGCGCTCAGCGATCCACGCATCAAGGCAATTGTACCAATCGGCCCATGGGGCCGCCACGCGGATATGTGGGATGCGGACGGCATGGCAGGTCTGAGGGTGCCGATGCTGTTGATCGCTGGCACCGCGGATGAGGTATCGCATTATGAGGCCATGCAGCGCATTTTCGGTGAGGCCAGAGGTGTTGAAAGATACATGTTGAGCTTTGCCCATGCCGGTCACAATGCCGCCGCCCCGGTGCCCGCGCCGAGCGAAAGCTGGGCGCATTCGGACAGATTAGGCTGGGCACCGTTTGCACATTACGCAGACCCGGTGTGGGATACTTGCCGGATGAACAACATCAGCCAGCATTTTGTCGCCGCGTTTATGGGGCTGCATCTGCAACGGGACAAAGACATGGCCGCATTTCTGGATGGCGCCGAATGGCGCGGATTTGCCGATCAGACAGCGCGCGGCTTGGTGTTGGATCATTTGGCCGCAGGCGCATAAGACGCTGACCACGCGCATGTGGCGGGCGTGATGCATCGGTATTTAAGAAAGGGTGAAAGGGTAAGGAGGCCTTGCGCGCGCGTCTTAGCGATGGCCCCAATCATCCGGGTCATCAGAATTGCCGGGGCTCAGGCCAATGATATCTCCTTTGGTCGAACATCCCAAGCCTAACACAGTGCGGTTTGCATAGGCGAAATAGGCAACCACCTGATTGATCTCAAGAATCTCGCCGTCGTCCCAACCCGCTGAACGCAGTGCCTCAACATCAGCTTCTTTCATCTCCGCCGGGGCCACGGTCACCTGACGCGCATAGATCATCGCTGCCTGTTGTGCGGCATCCAACGGGGTTGCCTGAATATCCCCCGCCTCAATCGCCTCACGAATAGCATCGGCGCGCGGATCATCGCGAAGCAGCCGTTTCATTCCGGCAAAGTGATGTTCGACACAATAAGTGCAGGAATTGAGTGCCGAGACCCAGACGCCCAATACCTCCAGAAACCACTTGGGGATCGTGTTGTCGCGGTGGTGCAGCACATATTTATAGATTGCCATGTGCCCTTCCATCGTATGCGGGCGCAGGGAATGCATCATCATGATGTTATCGACGTTGTTGCCCGGGCCCGTCACGCGGGCATAAAGCTGTTTCAGTTTGCCAGTTGCGGCATCGAAGGGAATGGTTTTGATCCACGGCATGGGAGGCTCCTTTGGTTTTGCAGAGTTTGGTCGGAATGCGCGGTGATCACAAGATCGCAAGACCAACCCGCATGATTGAAAAGCTGTGGATTAAACGGTCAAGGTGATTGCCCTGCGCGTCCGGCCCTGTCAAAATGCGCCCAACAATAAGAAAGAGCAGCCCGCCCATGTCCGATCTTCTCTCCGGGTCCAAACCCAGCGAATACGATGCCTCCTCCATTCAGGTGCTGGAGGATATGGAACACGTCCGCCTGCGCCCCGGCATGTATATCGGCGGCAAGGATGACCGTGCGTTGCACCATATGGTGGCGGAAATCATCGACAACTCGATGGATGAGGCCGTGGCGGGCCACGCGACGTGGATCGAGTTGGAACTACACGAGAATGGCCATGTCACCGTGCGCGACAATGGGCGTGGCATCCCCACCGATCCGCACCCCAAGGATCCCAGCAAGTCAGCGTTGGAGATTATTTTCTGTACGCTGAATGCGGGGGGGAAGTTTTCGGGGGATTCCTATGAGACATCCGGCGGTCTGCATGGTGTGGGGTCATCTGTGGTCAACGCGCTCAGCGATCATCTGCGCGTAGAAGTCGCCCGCAACCGCGAGCTTTACGCGATGGAGTTTTCGCGCGGCATTCCGCAAGGGCCGCTTGAAAAGATTGGGGCCGCCCCCAATCGGCGTGGCACGGCGGTGACATTCCACCCCGATGCAGAGATTTTCGGGTCGCTGAAACTCAAACCTGCCCGGCTTTTTGCGATGGCACGGTCCAAGGCCTATTTGTTTTCCGGTGTCGAAATCCGCTGGAAAACCGCGTTGACAGATGGCGACACGCCGCAAGAGGCGACGTTCCATTTTCCCGGTGGATTGTCAGATTACCTGAATGAAACGTTAGGATCATCAACCACTTACGCCGAAGCACCTTTTGGCGGCATGGTGGATTTCAAAGATAAATTCAACACGCCGGGCAAGGTCGAATGGGCAATCAACTGGACGCCGTCGCGCGACGGGTTCATCCAATCTTATTGCAACACGATCCCAACGCCCGAGGGTGGCACCCACGAGGCCGGGTTTTGGGCCGCGATCCTCAAGGGTATCAAGGCCTACGGTGAATTGGTCGGTAACCGCAAGGCGGGCACGGTCACCCGAGAAGACCTGATCACGGGCGGCTGCGCGCTTGTGTCCTGTTTCATTCGTGAACCCGAATTTGTCGGCCAGACCAAGGACCGGCTCGCCACCGTCGAGGCGCAGCGCATGGTGGAAAACGCGGTGCGCGATCACTTTGACAACTGGCTGGCGGCAGATACCAAATCTGCCGGCGCGATCCTCGATTTTCTGGTACTGCGCGCCGAGGAGCGCCTGCGCCGTAGGCAGGAAAAGGAAACCGCGCGCAAGACCGCGACGAAAAAGCTGCGTTTGCCCGGAAAGCTGACCGATTGCACGTCGAAATCCCGTGAAGGCACCGAGTTGTTTATCGTTGAGGGGGACAGCGCGGGCGGCTCCGGCAAGGGCGCGCGCAACCGCGTCAATCAGGCGCTGTTGCCGCTCAAGGGCAAGATTTTGAACGTACTGGGAGCGGCGTCGAACAAGCTGACCACCAATGCGGAAATCAGCGACCTGTGCGAAGCTTTGGGCGTCGGCATGGGGACCAAATTCGTGCTCGACGACCTGCGCTATGACAAGATTATCATTATGACCGATGCGGATGTCGACGGTGCGCATATCGCGTCGCTGCTGATGACGTTTTTCTTTACCCAAATGCGCCCGCTGATTGATGCGGGGCATCTGTATCTGGCCTGTCCACCACTGTTTCGTCTGACCCAAGGGCCAAAGCGGGTCTATTGTCTGGACGAGGCCGAGAAAAATATGTGGTTGGAAAAAGGTCTGGGGGGCCGCGGCAAGATTGATGTGTCACGCTTTAAGGGTCTGGGCGAGATGGATGCGAAGGACCTCAAGGAAACCACGATGGACCCCGCGACCCGCAAGCTGATCCGGGTGTCGATTGACGAGGACACGCCGGGGGAAACCGGGGATCTGGTCGAGCGGTTGATGGGGAAGAAGCCGGAACTGCGCTATCAGTATATTCAAGAGAACGCGCGGTTTGTGGAGGAGTTGGATGTTTGAGGGCAAAGTTAAACGATGATAAATCCAAGAAATCTATGGATTGT